>DASXRE010000236.1:0-22587 GCA_036506775.1 Pyrinomonadaceae bacterium
ACGTCGTGCTGGTTACGAAAGAGAAGATGCTCGGCGAAGACTGGCCGCGGGAGAGTCTCGATGACCTGATTGCTGTGACAAACGACGCCGGCCCGGCGTTGTTCATCGATCTGCTGGCGTTTTTGGGACGAGATCGCTGCATCGATCGCGTGATTGCGCTTGAAGAGTTTGATGTGGTGACGGCGGCGTTGATGCGCGAGCACCTTTGTCTTCCGGGTTTGAGTAGTTCGCGCGCGAAGGTCTTTCGCGACAAGCTGTCGATGGCCGTGTACAGCCAGCGCGCCGGCGTGAACGTGCCGGAGTTTGTGCAACTGTTCAATAACGAAGAGGTCAGGGAATACATGGAGCGCGTGCCTGGTCCATGGGTGATCAAGCCGCGTTCTGATGTCTCGGCAATTGGCATCAAAAAAGTGGAACAGCCGGATGAAGTGTGGCGGGCGATCGAGGAGATGAACGCGCGTGAGAACCTGCGCGAACGGGCTTCTTATTACGTGCTTGCGCGCTTCATTCCGGGCGAGGTCTTTCACGTTGATTCGCTGGTGAACGATGGCAAGGTTGTGTTTGCGGGTGCGAACCAGTATGGACGTCCGCCGCTGCAGGTGGCCCATCAGGGTGGCGCTTACATGTCGCGAACCGTGGCGCGTCGTTCGGCTGATGAGAAGGCGCTGTTCAATGTAAACAAGAAGCTAATCAAAGCGCTCGGGCTGGAACGCGGCGCGACGCACGCGGAGTTCATCAAAAGCGAGAGTGACGGGCAGTTTTATTTTCTGGAGATCGCGGCGCGCGTAGGTGGGGCCTATATCGCGGAGGTGCTCGAAGCCGCGTCAGGTGTGAACTTGTGGCGCGAGTGGGCGAAGCTGGAGATCGCGGACGGGAAGTCGTCAGCGAAGATCTCAGCGTTGCGCAAGGAGTATGCAGGGATCGTTTTATCCTTAGCGAAACAGGAGCAACCGGACACTTCCTCTTACACGGATGAAGAGATCGTTTATCGCGTGAAGAAGCGGCAGCACGCGGGATTGATCGTGCGAGCGCGGCAGTTGGAACGAGTGACTGAGTTGCTCGATGATTACGCGCGCAGGTTTGCCGACGACTTTGTTGCCGTAGCGCCGGTCCCGGAACGACCAGAGTAGACTCGCGCTGAACAAAGCGGTGATAAGTCCCCGCACTCCAAGGAGTCCCGCAGTCAGAACCACTCCCTGGAGTGCGGGGACTTGTCACCGCTTTCGTCATACGAAAAGAGGCGAGTTGGCCCCAAATCCGACTCGCCTCAATTCGTCCCCCCGACGTAGTTTCGGACCCGCCGGCAAATTCAACAATGCTCAGATCATCCGCGTCCTATCATTTTCGAACGCGCCTGTTCAGCACGCGCGGCGCCGATCGCCGTCTCCACCTCTTTCACTTCTTCAGGAGGCGGCAGCACAGCCTTCATTCCCAATGAGTCAATCCAGAGTTCACGCGCCCAACCCTTGGTGTGATACAGGTGCTGGTCCTCTTCAGGCTCGACCTGGTCATGCGCTTGCTTGAGGACCTTCGCGGTCTCACCTTTCACCTTCTTGATCACTTCGCCGATCAAATGCCAGTTCTGGTGATCCTTCGTCTCCGCCAAAACGACAGCTTCAGCGGCCACTAGCTGAGCTGCTCCAGGCTCGCCTTCCTCCAACGCCAGCTCCATCGACTCAACCAGCGCCTCGCCGATGGTGCGCACGACTTGCCGGCCCGGTGTTTCTTCGTTCGGATCAAGACCGAGTTTCTTCAACGTGTCTTCCATTATGGTGACGTGAGTCTTCGTCTGTTCGAGATACTTGTCCCACTCTTCTTTCAGATCGTCGTTCTCGACGCAGCGGAGCGCCGTGCTGTAAACGTCAACGCCGCCGATTTCCGTTTCGAGCGCCTGATATAAGAGTTCCCGCACTTGTTCGTCTTTCATAGCCTCTCCCCATCCTCCTTGTTCGCTTTGCAAAGCAGCCGATGTTCGAGAGTTCGGGTAGCAAGATGCAGGCCAGAATTAATGACGGTTTGCTTGCAGGTTTTTGGTTTCGTGTCCGTATTTTTATGAGACATCTTTCGAGTCACACGAAATTAAATGAGGACAGTCGTTTAAGTGTCACCGGACGAGAAGCGATCTGACTATAATTCCGGTAAGCAGTGACCGATGTTTTGTGCTCGCATAATCTTCATCCTGATTTGCTGCACGACAGTTCTCGCTCAACCGTCGGCGCAACTCGATAAACTGCGAGCTGAAGGCTACGACGCGCTCTTCAACCTCGACTACGAGACAGCCCGGAACCGCTTTCAGAAGATGATCGAGCTCGCGCCGGACAATCCGGCCGGACCTGAGTGCCTCGCGACGAGTTTGTGGATTCAGCAGTTGAACGAGTCGTGGAAACTCAAGGCCACGCTTTACAGCGACAAGACCGAGAAGAACGAAAAGGTAAAAGTCGATCCGCGTCAGACAGAAGAGTTTCGCAAGTGGACTCGTCGTACGAGGCAGCTCGCCGAGAAGAGACTGCAACAGAACGCTCGTGACGTCGGAGCACTCTATCTACTCGGAGCGGCGGAGGGACTGGAGGCTGCGTATGGAGCGGGAGTCGAACGTAAATACATGGCTGCCTTGCGGACTGGATCAAGCGCGGTGGACCATCACCGGGAGGTGCTTGAGTTGTCGCCAAAGTTTTACGACGCGGAACTGACGATTGGTATGCAGGATTACGTCATCGGATCTTTGCCGCTGCCGCTGAAGATGCTCGCGGCCACGGTTGGAGTCCGGGGATCGAAGAAGCGTGGGCTGAAGGAACTGGAGCAGGTGGCGCGCGAGGGGCATTGGGCGCGCGACGTGGCGCGTATGCTGCTCATCGATCTTTACAAACGTGAGAAGCGTTGGGACGACGCGATTACCACGGCGCGTGAGTTGTCCGAAAGATATCCGCGCAATCATCTGTTCGCAGCTCAACTCGCGGACGCCGTCGCGTTGAAGAATGCCGCCGCTCATAAGACTTCAGCTCCTCCATCTAAGGAATGAGCTCCTGCGTTCCCGGTTTGAACCTGAACACCGCCACTGACACCGCCAGCCTTCTCTCGTCGACAAAATGCATAAACACCGGCACCACGCGACCATCGAAAGCCGAGATCCCGCTGTAGTCGCCAAAGAACACGCGTGAGTTGGGGGAAAATGGTGTGATATCGATCTTGCGATTGACGAACGTTTTCCCGCCATCAACGCTGCGCGCGAGCGTGACGCCCGTTTGCGCGCCCGACAGGTCGCGCCGATCGTAGAAGACAACGTTCACCGAGCCATCAACCGGATCGACCGACATCCACGTGAAGAACTGCTCTTTTCCATTTTTCAGCTTGTCGTCGTTTACGCGCACCGGCTGAGACCAGGTATCCCCTCCGTCGCGCGAGGACATCACGAATACGTCGGGATCTCCGTTGCGCGCGTCGATCCAGTTGACGTACAGCGTTCCCTTGTTTGGCCCACTACTCAGATCGACCGCGGTGTTCGGCATTCCGTTAGCACGGTCGAGTCCTTCGACACCAAAATCCCAGCCGCCCGGAATGTTTCCAATCACTTTGTCTTTGCCAAACGTGAGGCCTCCGTCGAGTGATTTGTCGAATACCAGACCGAGCGGGCCAGCCCACACGACGTAGACTTCACCTTTTGGTCCAACGGCCGGCACCGCCCCCTCGACGGTGTTGTCGCTATCGAGACAGTCACCGCCCGTATCGGAGATGCGAAACGGCATCGAGAATGTCTGGCCTTGATCGGTTGAGCGCGAGAAGTAGATTTGCGAACGATGCTCGGGATTGGAACTTCCGTAAACATCGAAACGCGTCCACGCCAGGTAGACGTTGCCTTTCCAGCGCGAACCAGGCGCATTGTCGACTACGAGGCCGGGTTTGTCTTCGAACGGAGTGACGGTATTGACATGATTGATCGCGGGCGTGCCGTCGGACCACGTTTTGCCGCCATCTTTCGAGACGTTCACGATCATGCCGTTCTCGGCACGCGCAGGTCGTGCCTGGCGGATGCCGTCGAAAGAAAGGTGAACGTGATAAGCGACTCCGTCGTGACTGAACGCAACGACATCATCACCCTGGACCAGGTTTTTGGGATCGGGAGTTGGGACAGTGGTCCATGTCTTGCCGCCGTCGAAGGTCACGTAATGATAACTGCCGGCACGAGGTTGCGGCGGGCGGCCGGACTGAAACGAAGCGGCAACCACGTTGTCCGGGTTCTTCGGGTTGATCGCGATAGTGACTTCGGCGGGATTGATTGCCGCCGGCTCGCTAACGCGCACCACTTGCTGCGCGTGAGCTGCGCCCGCGAGAAAGAGAGACAGGTTGCAAAGAGCGGCCAGGGTAGTCCAGGATCTCATAGGTTTCTTCTCGTTGTTATTACACTGGAATGTAAGGAAATGTCTACCAACGGAATCTGCACTCATATCGATGCCATCACTGACATCAAACGGTCCAAAGCACGAGTTTGCGACGAGTGTGTGAAAATCGGTGCGCGGTGGGTGCACCTGCGGACGTGCCAGCAGTGTGGTGCGACGCGCTGTTGTGATAGCTCACCTAATCGTCACGCGACGAAACACGCACACGCGACGGGACATCCGGTTATCGCTTCAGCAGAGCCTGGTGAGCGTTGGCTCTACTGCTATCCGGACGACGCATTTGCGGAGTATTAGGCCACGGATGACGCGGATCAGAAATCGTTCTGGTTACTGAAACTGCGTCTTCGACAGCAGCAGGCTTGTATCCTTGCGCTTGAGCGCGGCGACGAGTCGCGTCCACTCCTGCCGTCCCTGCGCGAGCCGGTGAAAATCTCCCACTTTATCAGTTTCCAACCCGCTTAACATTTCGCTCGCTTTGCCGGCTGTGATGGCTCGTTCCGCCGCCACTGAGAGCGCCTTGAATGCTTCGTTGCGTGAATCGGATTGAGATCCTTTCGCCGCCAGCTTGGCGCGTTCGTAAGGGAAGCGATAATCTCGCGGATACTTTCGTTCGATCTTCGCAAAGGCCTCGAAGATCTTCGGACGGTCAGAGTTGCTTGCCGTCATGCGTCTCTCGCGCAGCCGCGCAAGCAGTTCATCTTCCGGATTAACGGTCGGTGCTGGTGCGATGCGCGCCTCAGTTGCAGTGGGGATCGGAGCTGCCGCTTCAGTGCGGACGGCTGGTTGCGATGGCGGCGGATTTTGAACGACCGCTGCCTGCGGCACCGTCGTCACCGCCGCAACCTGCGAATCTGAACGCGTAAGTCCGAGCAACCCGAGTGAGAGCAGCAACAGCGCGACTCCGCCGATACCGATCAGCTTCAACACGGAGCCGCGACTTGAAGATGGATGTTCCGCCTGTTTCGGGCCGGTCCACGGAAAGAGCGACGCACTCGGCGGACGCATTTCGTGTTGCACGGTCAACTCGTCGTCATCAATCGAGGATGACATCAACGTTCCGCGCGGAGGATTGTTGCCACGTGAAGACCTGCTTTCCGGTGTTAACGCGTTCCCGCACTTCCAGCAGAATGCATAGCGGCTCTCGACCAACGCGCCGCATTCACCGCAAGGTGTTTCAGTAGGCTCTGCTTTTGCTTCGATCGGTGGGATCGGTTCAGGCGGTTTCGGCGTGACGATCTCCTCGCGAACGATCGCGGGCACTACCTTCCTCTTTGGCTGGTCGGGTAACACTTCGAGTAAACCGGTGTTCTCGAGCTTCCAGCCGCTGGGCGTGCGAACGACTTGGGCCGGCTCAACTATTTGCACTTCACCAGCGTCGGG
Organism: Pyrinomonadaceae bacterium; assembly: GCA_036506775.1. Classification (GTDB taxonomy): domain Bacteria; phylum Acidobacteriota; class Blastocatellia; order Pyrinomonadales; family Pyrinomonadaceae; genus PSRF01. The sequence continues at coordinate 5,775 of DASXRE010000236.1, forward strand.
ATTGGTACAGTGATAGTAGTCCTGGTAGTACTCGTAAAAATCGCGGCGCGCTGCAAAGCGTGACGATCGCGGCATCACGATCGGCGGATCCTGACTGGTCACCACGACGAACTCACCGTCCTCAACCGGAACAAACGACGCAGTCTCGTAATCAAACGTGACGCTCACTTTGTTCGCCGCTCTGGTTCGCTTCAGATAGAGCGCAACGGGGGAAGGGAACGCCGGCGCCACGTCCAGACGTTCTTCGCAGATCGGACAGGTGTTGAGTGCGGTGATGAAAGCCGCGCCCAGTTCCTCGCAGAAGTGTTCGTGCAAGTCGGCCGCAGCCGAGCGCAGGCAGCCCGGACAGGAAGGCTGCGGCGCCCCGTCGGCGCTCAGCGTGAAGTTTTTCGTTTGCAGCGGCGTGTTCGACTCGAAGCTGATTAGGTGGCAACGATCACATAAATAGAGGAGCGAACTTCGCCGGGTGCAGACCGCGCATCGTTCCAAACCATACCGGTCGAAATCGACCGGGCAGAAGTGTTCGCAGTTACAGCAATACTGCCAGCGGATCTCTGCGGGAAGCCTGGCCTCGCCTTCGAAGTCGAGGGAACCGAGGAGGTGACCTCGGTTTTCACACTTGATCGGGTTCTGTCGAGGAGCGAAGAATCCTCTTTTGTGTTCGGGACAGAATACTCTCATTTTCGTTGCTCCCTTTAAAGATGCGTGACCATTCAGGTTGTACTTAGCTCGCAACATGGATTGGGAAAAGCGGGGGAGAAGAATTTTATGGAGAGATGCCAGGATAGATTAATCCCGTTGGATGTGGATTACAAGTGGTTTATGTGCGATCCGTTACATTCAGGAATGAGAGGGAAACGCACCCATTAGTGTTCTACTTCCGCCGGCGGCCGCGGTAGTTAACCTTGCCCGGGAGTTTGGCGGGGAGATCGAGGTCGTCGTCGACGATGTCTTCCAGGTGTAAACCGGCGACGCGCGCGTAGGCCAGCAGCGTGGTTACGGCGGGTTCGCGTTCGTCGTTTTCGTATTGCGAGATACGGCCGTAGTGCATGGTGTCTTCCAGTCCCAGCCGCGCCAGCATCTGTGTTTGCGACAATTCCAATCCCTCACGTATCTGACGCAGCTTGCTAGCGAGACGCTCAGGTCTTGGCCGGGGGTTTCCCATCAGGACCGACCTCCTGACAGGCGCTCGAAGAGATTTTGCTTGCGCGCACTCCCAGATGGGAGTAATATCAGCGCGCTTTCGATGATCGCCGCGGCTATGAACCTGTCATGCACGACGGCGACGCTCATCACTCGTTAGTTTGGGAGCCTGAGCTGCGCATTGGGCGGCTTGAATTGTCAAAGACGGGTGCCATCGTAAAGCGTCACGACGAAATCGTAAATAGAAATCTGCTTTTGGGCACCTGGCGCGGGGCCAGGTGGAGTCCGCAGAGGCGCATGACCCCTGCTTCTGCGGACTCGGGGGTAACAAAGGTTTCAGTGAAAGCGGAAGAACTCATCGAACGCGATCCGGAAAAGATGGGAGGAGTGGCAGTGTTCACTGGGACGCGAGTGCCGGTTGAGTTTCTCTTCCAGTTCTTGGAAGACGATCAAACCCTAGACACGTTTCTGGACCAGTTTCCGACTGTTAGCCGCGCACAAGCGCGCGGCGTGCTCGACGCCTCACGCGATCTCTTGCTGGGTTCGTAGTCCTTCTGATTTGTGGTAGCTTCTGCTTATGGAAGTACCACGTTACGCCGACATCGTTGCCGCGCGCGAATTCATCTCGCCTTACTTACCAAAGACACCACTTGTTCGCAGTCAAAAACTATCCGAAGCACTCGGTTGCGATTACTACCTCAAGTTGGAAAACCTGCAACCGGTCGGTGCGTTCAAAGTGCGTGGCGGTGTGAATCTCGTGGGCCAACCGCGACAGTCAGTAACGGGAGCGGCAGCGACCAGCTCGCGCCATGCTCACCACGAAGGCGCCAACCTGACACTCGTAACGGCCTCCACCGGAAACCACGGCCAGTCGATCGCCTACGCCGGCCGGCTCTTCAACACACACGTCATCATTTACGCTCCTGCGGAAAGAGTTAATCCGGCGAAGGTGCAAGCAATGCGCGAACTCGGCGCTGAGGTTCGTCTGCATGGACGCGACTTCGACGAAGCGCGTCTCGAAACGGAGCGCGTCGCTACCGCTGAAGGTTTTCGTTACGTTCACTCAGCGAATGAACCACTGCTAATTTCGGGCGTGGGCACGATCGCTCTGGAGATCTTTGAAGACTTGCCTGACGTCGAGGTGATCATCGTTCCGGCTGGCGGCGGCAGTTGCGCGTCCGGAAACTGCATCGTTGCACACGAACTGAATCAGAACGTGAAAGTGATCGCGGTGCAGTCTGAAGCTGCGCCGGCGATGTGGCACGCGTGGCGAAACCGCAGCCTCGATCCTTATCCCACCATGAAAACCGAGCACGAGGGACTGGCGACCCGCGTACCGTTTGAACTCACAAACCGCGTTCTCTGGGAGCTACTTTCCGATTTTGTGCTCGTCAGTGACGAACAGATCAACGACGCCATCCGGATACTCGCGCGCGAAGCAAAGCAGGTGGTTGAAGGTGCCGGTGCGGCTTCACTCGCAGCGGCGATAAAGCTGCGTGAGCAACTGCGCGGGAAGAAGGTCGTGGGCATTGTGACTGGCGGCAATATTCCACGGGAGCGCCTTGCAAATCTACTGGCATAATCCATAGGGGCAGCACTCCTTGGCTGCCCCCTCTTAACGCCTCAAACGGGCGTGGCCACAGAGTGCCATCCCTACAACTAGAACACTAGAAACCTTCGTGACCGACGGAACAACACAATACATTTTGAGCAACAACCACGTGCTGGTCTACACCGATCCGTTCGTAGCGTTTTAGCTGTTAGGCAGTCGGCGGGTTCATACTCTAGCATTATCGTATGCAACTGCCTGTGAACCCACCGATTTTGCCGATGCTGGCGAAGCGTGTTTCAGAGTTGCCGCGCGGCGGCGAGTGGATTTTTGAGCCGAAGTGGGATGGTTTTCGCGCGCTTGTCTTTCGCGACGGCGACGAAGTTCTGGTTCAGAGCCGAGACGAAAAACCGCTCAACCGCTACTTTCCCGAACTCCTCGACCCACTGAAAACTCAATTACCAACTCGTTGTGTGCTCGATGGTGAAGTCGTCGTAGCCAAGGACGGCACACTCGACTTCGACGCGCTTCAACTTCGCATTCACCCTGCCGAATCGCGAATCAAACTTCTCTCGCAGGAAATTCCCGCCGCGATAGTGTTTTTTGATCTGCTGGCCGAAGGTAAGACAGATCTGCGCAACGAGCCGTTTCAGAACCGGCGCCAACGGCTGGAGTCGTTGCTTGCTTCAGTTGGACCACCGCTGCACCTGACCCCGGCAACTACCGACTTCAACACGGCTTCTGACTGGTTCCGTCGCTTCGAGGGAGCCGGTCTGGACGGCGTCGTGGCCAAGCCTGTTGCGGGAACGTACGAATCAAACAAACGCGTCATGCTGAAGGTCAAGCACGAACGGGATTGCGACTGCGTGGTAGCCGGTTTTCGCTGGCACAAGAAAGGCGAACGCACACGCGTCGGTTCGCTTTTGCTGGGACTGTTCGATTACAGGGGCGTGCTGCATCACGTGGGTGTATGTGCGAGTTTCACTGATCAGAAGCGCGTCGAGTTGGTGGAGTTTCTCGCGCCTTATCGGAAAAACGCTTTGGACCATCATCCGTGGAAGGCGTGGGCCATGGGCGAGATGGAAGGCGGACGGCGGATCCCGGGCGCACAGAGTCGCTGGAGCGCAGGCAAGGATCTGTCATGGGAAGCGCTCCGGCCGGAGTTGGTCGTCGAAGTTGCTTACGAGCACATGCAGGGCGATCGCTTTCGTCACACCGCGCAGTTCCGCCGCTGGCGGACGGACAAAAAGCCCGGCGACTGCACCTACGAGCAACTCGAAGTCATCGCTCCTTACGAAATTCAGCAAATCTTCGGCAGCTAACCGACTGCCGCTTACTACTTCCTCAAGTGTGCCTGCCGCCGCGCCTTTGCTCCGCCGTCGGATGTGAGAAGTTTGGTTCTTCCGCTGCTGTACGGAGTGTTCGCGTCGGCTCGGCCGCTGGATGTGAGGCGCGCCCGCGTCAACTCCGCTTCCGGATGTGGGCGTCTCCGCGTCTGCTCTGCCGCCGGATGTGAGAACTTCGGTTCTCCCGCTGCTACTAGGGTGTTCGCGTCGGCTCGGCCGCCGGATGTGAGGCGCGCCCGCCTCAACTCCGCTTCCGGATGTGGGCGTCTCCGCGTTTGCTCCGCCGCCGGATGTGAGAACTTCGGTTCTCCCGCTGCTATCAGGATGTTCGCGTCGGCTCGGCCGCCGGATGTGAGGCGGGGCTTTGCCCCGCCGGAGCTTGAATTAAAAACACAGGGCTCCGCCCTTTACACACTCCCTCTGAGAAGAGTAACTTCCGGCTAGTTCTATTACCTCACATCAGGAAAGTGACACCTCATGAATAAGCGGTTCCTAATCTCACAAGACTCGCCGGCGCTTTACATCACGATCGTAACGAAAGACCGGCTTCCCGTTTTTCAAACCGAACAAATGAAGCAAATTCTTTGTCAGGCAATCGACGAGGCACGACAGTCAGGCGGGATCCTGTTGTTCGCGTACGTGATCATGATCGATCACTTGCACCTCTTGACCAATAGACCTTCAACTACTTCTGACCTGCTGCGAGTGATAAAAGGACTGACAGCCCGCCGCGTCATCGACTATTTGAAGGCGAATAATTATGCCAGCTCACTGGCAAAGCTTCGACATAGCTCGCGAGAGCGGAACTATAGATATTCACTGTGGCAAGTCGAGAAGAATGTTCTTCCGATCTTCAGCGAAGGCATGTTCATGGAGAAGGTAAACTACATCCATCAGAATCCAGTGCGCGGGGGATTGGTTCAGCGTGCGACCGATTATCGTTGGTCCAGTGCTCGGATCTGGCATGGGTGTCCACTGGAGGAAGAGCCGTTGTTGCTGGACAAGGATCTTGTTTATTGGCGTCGAAGTATTCGCGCCAGGTAGGGCAGAGCCTGAACCAGGGGCTGAGCCCCTTGCATTTTGATCAGCGTGACGGCGGGGCAAAGCCCCGCCTCACATCCGGGGGCAGAGCCCATGCGGGAGCAGCGCCCACATCCGGGGGCAGAGCCACATCCGGGAGCAGCGCCCACATCCGGGGGCAGAGCCCACATCCGGGAGCAGCGCCCACATCCGGGAGCAGAGCCCGGCGTCAGATCCCAGGCAGAGCCCGGCGTCGAATCGCGACTCAAGCGGTTTTACACATGAGAGTTGGTCAATGCCGTGGGCGTTTTGAGGCGCGCCATTCACGGGTGGGGTCGTCGTCGGGATCGGGCGTTTCTTGCGGCGGGCGTAGTTCTTCAGGCACGTTGCGCAAGTTGACTCGAATCCGTGTCCAGGTGGACGAGCGGCCGCGCATTGAGTCGACCAGCACGTCATCAACGGCCAGAAACTTCGCCACCTTGCGATGCTGGCGTTTCCATCTCTCCAGTCCCGCAAGTGCCGCTTCTTTATTCGGCGAGTTCGCAATTACCAGCAACGGCATCCGGATTCGAGCAGGCTTCTTTTTTGCCGCTGTGGCGCGCGCACTCTTCCCATCTGTGGCGTTCGCACTCTTCGCAGCGGCGGTGCCTGCGTCCTCCGCAGCAGTGGTGCGCGTCTTCTTCGCAACCCCACGCGCGCGTGATGGCGCGACGCGCGTTGCTTCGCCGGACATCTTGCGAAAGTGCGGCGGCCATGGCGCGTCACCGATTCCCGACGCTTGATCACACGCCGCGAGTTCGAGCAGCTTTTCAAGCGAACCAGCATGCGCGTCCATCTCCACGTGCGCATCGCCCAACGCCGCAAAAAGCTCCGGCACTGTCTGCACGGTAAAATCCGCCGGATCACACGCCGCAACCTCATCCCAACGCAACGGCATCGACACGCGCGCATCCGGAAGCGGACGCACCGAATACGCCGAACACGTAGTGCGATCCTTGGCGTTCTGGTTGTAATCCAGAAACACTCCGTGACGCTCTTCCTTCCACCACTTCGACGTCGCGAGCTTCGGCACCCGACGCTCGATCTCGCGCGAGAGCGCCACCGCAGCGCGCCGCACTTCACTAAACGTCCAACGCTGCTGAATACGAACATTCACGTGCATGCCACGCGACCCGCTTGTCTTGGGCCAGCCACGCAGATCCAACTCCTCCAGCAGTCCATTCACTTCCAGCGCGACCTTGCACACGTCGTCCCAGTTCACACCGGGATTGGGATCCAGATCGACGCGCAATTCATCCGGATGGTCCAGATCGTTCGCCCGCACAGCGTGGGGATGCAACTCAATGCAGCCGAGATTCACAATCCACGCGAGCCCGGCGGCGTCATCGACGACGATCTCTTCGGCATTGCGACCTGAAGGAAACGACAACGTCACGGTTCGCAACCAGGCCGGCCGGTTGTCCGGCGCACGCTTCTGATAGAACGCCTCACCCTCCGCGCCATTTACATATCTCTTGAGCACGATCGGCCGGCCGGCGATTCCCGCGAGCGCGCCCGGCGCGACCGAAAGGTAATAGCGAACGAGGTCGAGTTTTGTGAGTTTGACTTGCCTGGAGAAGTAAAGCTTGTCGGGATTGGTGACGCGGACTTCGTGCCCGTTAATCGTCAGGACCGCTGCTGTGTCGTCGGTTTTTGCCACAGAATGTCGGGATTATAGGGGCTTTGACATGTTGATAAAATGACACGCTCGCTTGGTCGGCACGTCCGCGGGGAAAGGCGTCGTACCGTTCTCCACGTAACCGCGGTGTTGATAAAACGCGGGCAGCTCGGTTCGCAGGTTGACGATATAGATGTCCATGAAACGAGCGCCTCGCTCGCGGCAGTACTCTTCACCCGCAGTCATCAAACGCGATCCGAGTCCGCTCTGTTGTCGCTCCGGATTGACCGACAAGAGTCCCAGGTAAGCACGTTCGCCACGAGGCTCGACGTAAACACATCCGCCGATCGCAGCTTCGCTCTCAGCGACAAGAAACGCCCCGGTAGTGAACAGTCGTTGCACCTCCTCGAGCGTGATGCGATTGCCGTCCACAAAGAACTCTTCGGCGATGCGAAAGGCGGCGTTAATGACAGCCATAATCTTCTCCGCGTCTGACGGAGCGGCGAGCCTGATTTCGAGAGCGTCAATCATTAGAGTTGTAGTGGACCAGTCAAATGGTAGAATGCGCCGCAATTCTGGAGTAGTTGTCAAACCCAAATCAAGTGAAGGACTCATGACGCAACCACTCGAAGCGCGCTCCGGACTCGATCCTTGGCGCATTGCTGAACTTCCGCCCGCGCCGCGTCCGCACGGACTGGGTTGGTTTAGTGCAATTGGACCAGGCGTGATCGCTCTCGGCGTTTCGATCGGCAGCGGCGAGTTTCTGCTTGGTCCGGCGGCGTTTGTGAAGTATGGACTCTCACTGCTGTGGGTCGTTGGTGTCGCCGCGTTGCTGCAAACGCTGCTGAACGTCGAGCTGATGCGCTATACGCTCGCGACTGGCGAACCGATCGTCACCGGCTTCATGCGTACGCGGCCAAATTCCACCTTCTGGGCGTGGTTCTACGCGAGCCTCTACTTTTTACAGATGGGTTGGCCCGGTTGGGCGGGCGCGGCCGCCGGCGCAGTCTTCTTTCTGTTTGCGAAGCGTTTACCGATCGCGGCCGAGTCAAACTCAGTCTATCTGATTGGCGTGGGGTTATTCCTGCTGTGCACGCTGATTCTCACGTTTGGACGGCGTATCGAACGAACACTGGAATATCTGAACTGGATCATGGTCACGGTGATCATTGCAGGTTTCGCTATTCTGGGATTGTTGTTCGTTCCTTTGTCGACGTGGATCGCAGCGGTCGTTGGCTTCGCGGGTTTCGACACACGCACCGGTTCATTTCAGTTTTTGCCCGCCGGTGCGGATTTCTTTCTGCTTGGTGCTTTTGCTGCTTACGCGGGCGGCGGTGGCGTAGCGAACCTCACGTTGAGTAACTGGGCGCGCGACAAGGGCTACGGCATGAGCAGTATCGTGGGTTTTATTCCCGCGGCGGTGGGCGGGAAGAAGGTTGCGTTGGCCCACTCTGGCGCGACGTTCGAGCCAAATGCAACGGCGCTCGAACGCTGGCGTGGCTGGTGGCGAATCGTGCGGGTGGACCAATGGGGCGTTTACTTTGTGGGCGCGATTCTCGGGATGGCGTTACCAGCATTGCTTTACGTGACGTTTGTGCAGCCGGGCAGCGACATCCGCGGACTCGGAATCGCAGCCGCGCTCGCGCAGGCGGTGGTTACACAAAAGGGCGCGATCTTCGGCGGAGTGATTGCGATTCTCGGCGTCTGGATTTTGTTCAAGGCGCAACTGGACATTCTTGAAGGCATGACACGCGCGGTAACAGACATTCTCTGGACCGGCAGCAGTCGCATTCGTTCCTGGCGTGGCGGCGACGTGCGCGTTGTTTACTACACTGTGCTCGCGGTGATCACGGTGTGGGGTATCCTCGCGCTGCGTTTGACGCAGCCGATTATTCTGCTGGCGCTGAGCGCGAATATGGCGGGGATCGTTTTCATTATCAGCTCGCTGCACTTACTCTACGTCAACACGCGACTGCTGCCGGTTGAACTGCGACCGCCGCTGTGGCGTCGAGTCGCGCTCGTGGCACTCGCGCTATTCTATGGACTCTTTTTGGTGTTGTGGGTGTGGAGTATAACGTTCAGGTGAACTACAAGTTTTACGGGTTTGTTTTAGGATTGGCGCTTTTGCTTTTGGCGTCGTGCAGTGAAGTTGGTGCGCAGCAGGTCTTCACGGAGCAGGGCGTCTCGATCGAGTTTAGCGCCGCGCCGAAGCCTGTGGCGGGCGAAGAGGCGACTGTGCAGTTCAGAATCACCGGGACGAATGGCGCCGTGCCGCTCAGCAATCTTCGTCCGGTTGCGTGGATCGATAAACGGGACTCGCCACAACCACCCACGGCGCGCGAGTGTCGCGAGAAGGTGCAGGCGTTTTTGCAGTCGAGCTTTACGCGCCAGCCCCTCGTCGATCTGAATGCGTATTTCATTCTCGCCTTAAATAACGAAGCAAACATTTCGGTGATCGATCCGCTCTCCGGCTTCGGCGGCAGCAAGCTCTACACGCTAATTCCTTTGAAGAGTCCGGGTGAAGACTGGGTGCTGAGTGCCGATAACAAGCGACTCTACGTGTCGATGCCGCTGAGCAATCAGGTTGCAGTGGTCGACGTGCCCGCTTGGAAAGTGATCGCCAACATCGACTCCGGAGCGAAGCCCACGCGCGTGGCGCTCCAGCACGATCAAAGATATCTGTGGGTCGGTACCGGCAACGGAGTCACTGTGATCGACACCGTCACGGCGAAAGCAGCGGCGCAGATCAAAACCGGCGCTGGTCCGCATGAGATAGCGTTCAACGACGACGACAGCATCGCTTTTGTTACAAATCGCGAAGCGGGGACGGTTTCAATAGTCGACATCCGCAAGCTGGCGACGACCAGCGAAATCAAGGTCGGCGCACAACCCGCGTCAATCGCCTTTTCTTCACTGAGCAAAACAGCTTACGTCGGCAACGAAGGCGACGGCGGGATCGTTGCAATCGGCGGTTCGCAGCAACGCGTCACTGCGCGCATCGAGACCGAACCCGGAATCCGCACGATCCAGATCCCGTCCGACGGCCGCTACGGTTTTGTTGTCAACACGCTCAAGAGCGTCGTCTACGTTTTCGATCTGTCCTCAAACCGTTTGATACACACGGTCCCGGTTGGTCCAGGTTCGGATCAGATCACTTTCACGAAAGGGTTTGCTTACGTGCGCTCGGCGGCCTCCGAGTTTGTCACGATGATCAAGATCGCGGATCTCAGTAAGGAAGCCGCAGTGACACGTTTTCCCGCGGGACAAAGAGCTCCGGGCGAGTCGCTCTCGACTTCGATCGCGCCCGCGATCGTTCCTGCGCCGGAGGAGGGTGCGGTGTTGGTCGCGAATCCCGCGGACAAGATGATCTACTACTACACGGAAGGCATGGCCGCGCCGATGGGAAGTTTTCAGAACTACAAACGCGATCCGCGTGCGCTGCTCGTGCTCGACAACAGTCTTCGTGAGACTGAAAGAGGCATTTACACGAGTTCGGTGCGACTCGCGAAGCCCGGCGTCTACGATGTTGTTTTTCTGCTCGATGCGCCGCGTTTGATTAACTGTTTCGAAATCTCTGTCGCTGAAAACCCCGCGTTGCCGGCGACGCCGGAAACCGCCGTCAAGATCGAACCGCTTGTAAAGCAGGCGCTGGCGAATGTGGGCGAACGCTACACACTTCGTTTCAAAGTGCTCGACGCAAAGTCAGGAACTGCGAAGGCAGACTTGCAGGACATGACGGTGCTCGTGTTTCTCGCGCCGGGCATCTGGCAACAACGCGAAGGAGCCAAACCCTCGGGCGACGGCGTCTACGAAATGAGTTTTGTGCCGCCGGAACCAGGCGTGTACTATATCTTTTTCCAGAGCCCCTCGCTGGGACTTCAGTTCAACCAATCGTCACCGCTGACTCTCCAGGCGGTGAAGCCTTAAAGACGGAGACAGCTATGAAATCGATCTTACTAGGAACAATAGCTCTGCTCTTTCTCGCCGGCAGTGCAAACGCGCAGCAACCTGCCGCCACCACGACAACCAACAGCGCTGAATCATCGGCGCAAAAATATTTCACTGACACTCTGCTCGTTAATCAGGACGGCGAGAAGATGCGCTTCTACAGCGATCTGTTACAGGGCAAAACGGTCATCATCAATTCCTTCTTCGCAACCTGTCAGGGTAGCTGTTTGCCGATCACGCGAAATCTGGAAAAGGTGCAGGAAGCGCTCGGCGCTCGGCTTGGCAAAGATGCGCGAATCATTTCAATTAGCGTGGACCCCTCGGTCGACACACCAAATGAGTTGAAGGCGTTCTCGAAAAAATTTCACGCGCGGCCCGGCTGGTATTTTCTCACCGGCAGCAAGGAGAACGTCGATTTCATCCTGAAGAAACTCGGCCAATACGTTGAGGAGAAGAACGACCACTTCAACATCGTCATCGTGGGCAACGAGCGCACCGGGCTCTGGAAAAAAGCCTTCGGACTGGCGAAGAGCGAGGAATTAATCAAGGTTGTCGATAGCGTACTCGACGATCAGACTCCCCAGAACTGAGTCTCGAGTGGTACGAGCAGGATGGTGACACATGAAACTAGCACTCACATTTCTTTTTGTACTTTTGGTTTGTGCAGAGGTTGGTGTGGTCCGTGCGCAATCGGCTCGCTACTCCTGCCCGATGCATCCGGACGTCACTTCGACCAAGCCCGGCAAATGTCGCAAGTGTGGCATGACGCTCGTGAAGCAGAGTGCGAAACAGAAAACCAAAGCGGAGCCGGAACCTGAACCTCGACCTGGGTCCGGTTCTGATGCGTTCTCTTCAACGAAGATTCCCGACGCTGAAGTCCTCGATCAAAACGGCAAGCAGCTCAACTTCTACTCCGACTTGATTAAAGGCAAGACGGTCGCGATCAACTTTATCTTCACCACCTGCACCACGATCTGTCCGCCGCTGACTGCCACGTTTCGCCGCGTACAGCAAGACGCCAGAGCACAAGGTCTCGACGTGCAACTGATTTCAGTCAGCGTCGATCCGATCACCGACACGCCCGAGCGGCTGCGTGACTTTGCGGCTAAATTCAAGGCCGAACCAGGCTGGACGTTCGTGACCGGCGAGAAGGCCCGTATCGATTCAGTTTTGCAGGCACTCGGCGCTGCCGTGTCGAACAAGAACGACCACACGCCAATGATCCTGATTGGCAACGACGAAAGTGACTACTGGACGCGCGCGTACGGTCTCACGTCGCCGGCAAAGATCGTTGATCTGCTCAGCGCAGCCGCAAAACGTAAAGCCAGCGCGTCATTCAAAGATCGCGGCGTGCAGCTCCCGTACGACAGCGCCAACCGCATCGGGTTCAACGAGAAAATTGATCTTCAATCCCTGGCCGATACAGCCCACGATGGCGTTCTTTCCCGAGATCTTGTGAGCAATCGCTTTGACCTTTCCGTTTGTTTCCGGTGACTCGGCGGAGATAAGCGTGCCGGGCTGTTCTGGCGCGTGTGAATTCAAGATGCGAATCGGAATCTGATCCGCAATGACCGGTTCGATCATCTTGGGATGCATAACGCGCGCCCCGAGCTTTGCCAGTTGCGCAGCTTCTGCGTAAGAGATGTGAGGCACTGTGCGCGTAGACTGCACGAGCCGTGGATCGGCGGTTTGAATGCCGTCAACGTCGGTCCAGATCTCGATCTCGCGCGCATGAAGCGCGGCGCCGATCAGCGTGGCGGAGTAATCTGAACTTCCGCGGCCGAGCGTCGTCGTCACGCCGTTCAATGTGGCGCCGATAAACCCGCCCAGCACCGGAATCTGCTTCTTTTCCATCAACGGCAGCAATTCAGCCGTGGTACGTTGCTGCACTTCGTCAAGCAAAGGCTCGGCATTGCCGTGTTCTTCGTTAGTTATCACACAGCGACGCGCATCGACGTACTTGGCGTCCAAGGCCTGCTCTTCAAGGACCAACGTGAGCAAGTTTGCCGCGAGTCGCTCACCGTGCGACGCGATCGCGTCGTAGGTCCTCATATTCAGGATGTGTTCATGCACCGCAGTATTGAGTAGCGCAAAAATTTCCTCGCGACTGGCTTCAACCAACTCGCGCAGGCGGGCAAATCGCCGCAGGCTCAATCCTCGTCCAACCTGAAGATGTCGCTCGAAGTGTGCTTCGAGCGGCGCAAGCGATTCATTGACGCCGCGAGTCGAAACGCTGCGAAAGCTCTCAATAAGCGCATCTGTAACGCCGCTCATCGCGGACACGACGACGATCAGGGCCGAAGAGTGTTTCACTTTGACGATCTGTGCGACCCGTTCGAACGCAGCGCGATCCTGAATTGAAGTGCCGCCAAATTTGAGTACGGTGATGTGAGTGGCCACTTTTTCTCCCGATCAGGCGAGGCGGAAGGGTGAAACTAACAACGTGTAATAGTCCGGGCGGAAGACTGGAAGCTTTACTCTGACTGGAATCGAAGAACGTTTAGACCAACTTGCAAGGAATTTTTCTTGACATGGAAGGTTAAGAGAACTACGCTGCGTGTGTCAACAAGTAAGGGCGCTTATTGTTTTGTCACTCACGCTGGTTACCCGCTTACGCCAGCCCGACTTAAACGAACCTTCCCTCGGCTAGAAAAAGCCCGAGTGATCCTCAAGTCTTAATGTTTCGTTTGCAGCCAACGTAAATCAAGGAGACGTGAACATGCTCGGTTCGAGATCCCCCGTTCCTAACGTTACCTCATTGACAGTGATCACGTTTTGTTTGCTGACCGCGGTGACTGCCGGCGCGCAAACGCCCGCTCCCGTAGTCAATAAACCGGTTGCGGAATTGACCGCTCCTGTTTCCACGACGGCGCCGAACGTGGGTGCGCCGGCGAGCGAAGAGACGGCGAAGTCAGCTAGTGAGGCGGCTAAAACTGAAACCGAGTCAGTAAAATCGGAAACGACCACTCCGGCAGCGACAACGGCGCCAGCGAGTACAGCGGCACCCGCAACCATCGCCCCGCCGGCAACGCTCGCAGCGCCTGCCGCAGCAATGCAGCAATGCACGCGCACGGTCAAAGCTGATGTGGTTGCGATTCCCAAAGCGCTCATGCTCAATCGCCTCGGCGCGAGCATTCCGAATGCTTTCGTGTTTGCCCTGCGAGGTGACACGACCGGAACCGGCGCCAATATTCAACTGCGCCCCGGCAAACGGCCGCGCCCGATCGTGTTGCGCGCCAACGTCGGCGACTGCCTGCAAGTAAAGTTCGAGAACGCGATTCCGCCGTCTGCTTTTGACAATGCGACGCCGAACTCGCCGAAGGTAGCGACTCAGGAAGTCTCGCTGCACATCCAGGGACAGGAATGGACCACGGGACCGAAGGATGATGGTACGTTCGTCGGACGAGGCGAATCGGGGCTCGCCAGTGCAACCCCCGCGCCCTCACCGATGCCGCCGTCGACACAGACCTACACGCTCTTCGTCAAAAACGAAGGTACATATCTGCTCTACACGATGGGCGATACCACTGCACAGCCCACCGGACAACTGAGTCGTGGCTTGTTTGGCGCGCTAAACGTGCAGCCGGAGAAAGCCGAATGGTATCGCAGCCAGGTTACGCAACAGGATCTCCTGCTCGCTACGAAGAAGGGCTCGAATGGCCAACCGCTGCGCACGGCCGATGGACAACCCGTCATCGACTACAACGCCGTCTATCCCGCCGGCTCGAAGTATCCTGACGGCACGCCGATTCCAGCGGACACTCCGATCCTGAAGATGCTGGACAAGAACAACAACATCGTTCACAGCGATCTGACGGCCATCATCACCGGTCCAAACGCGGGCCGATTCGAAGGCACCACTGGACCTAACAATCCGGAGCCACCCTGCAACGCCGCGAATGACGGGTCGGGTGCGGGCAATCCAGTCTTCTGCGCCAATCCTTCAGCGCCCGATCGCAAACAGCCCTATCGCGAAATCACCATCATCTATCACGAGGTCGGCCAGATCGCGACGCAGGCGTTTCCCGTTTTCACCGATCCGCAGATGGCTAGCACCGTGAATGCCGGATTCGACGGCTTCGCGATCAATTACGGCACTGGCGGCATCGGCGCTGAGGTTTTCGCGAACCGCGTTGGCGTCGGCCCGATGGGCGGTTGCGTCGATTGCAAGTTTGAAGAATTTTTCCTGAGCGCGTGGTCAGTTGGGGATCCGGCGATGCTGGTTGATGTTCCGGCGAACTCGAGCGTGCCGACGGCCCCGCCGCCGCCACCACCGGCGCAGCCGCCGGTTCCGCCGCCACCCCCGTTGTGCACGACCGCTCAACTCGAAGGCAGCAACCTGTTGGGTGCGAAATGCGCCAATGCGCGACAACCTGTTGTCCCGGGCTCGCCTTTTCCGTACACGCTTGCACCATTCCCTAAAGCAACGAAGGCGTACTACCCGGACGATCCGTCGAACGTCTATCACAGCTATATCAACGATCACACGAAGTTCAGAATTCATCACGGCGGCACGGTAGCGACGCACGTTCACCATCAGCATGCGCATCAGTGGCTGATGTCGCCCAATAGCGATCAGGGTGCGTATCTCGACAGCCAGATGATCAGTCCGGGCGCGAGCTACACACTGGAGATGACTTTCAACGGCAGCGGCAACCGTAACAAGGTCGTCGGTGATTCGATCTTCCACTGCCACTTCTATCCGCACTTTGCGGCTGGCATGTGGGCCATGTGGCGCACGCACGATACTTTCGAAGAAGGTTCGACGGTCGATGCCAACGGCATTCCCGTGACGGGCACGCGCGCTTTGCCTGACGGCGAGATCCAGGCCGGCACGCCAATGCCCGCGATTGTGCCGATGCCGACCTTGCCGATGGCGCCGATGCCTTCAAAAGTCTTCATCCAGAACGGTCAGATCGTTTTCGGCACCCCGGCCGCTCCCGATCCGACCGGCGCGAACGTCACCGTTAATCCCGGATTTCCGTTTTTCATTCCCGGTATCGCAGGCATGCGCGCGCCGCATCCGCCGCTCGATTTCGCAACCGATGCAGGGGGCAACCCCATGGACGGCGGTCTGCCACGTCACGTCACGACCGGCGGCACCATCGCTTACGAGAAGCACGATCAGTTTGACTGGAGTAAAGACTTTGCGACCCTGACCGCCAAGCAACTGCCGGAGAAGGGAACCAACGTTGAGCAAGTCGCGATGAAGTTTTTCGGAGTACGTTGCCGTCCCAGCTTCTTCCCGGACGGCACTGCCGGCTCCTGCCCGCCGCCCTTGTCATCGCCGCCACAGATGACGCAACCGCCGCCGAAAGGTTTCGTGCTGAACGGATTGCCGCTTGGTCCACAACACGGCGCGCCCTTCGCTGATCCGGCAGTCGACGACAACGGCAAGGCGATCAATGTCGATCCGGCCACCAACAAGCAACGCTTGCGTATTTATAAGGCCGCTGCGATTCAGTTGAATGTCATTCTCAACAAGCAACGCTGGCACTACCCGCAGCAACGCATCCTGACCTTGTGGAACGACGTGAAACCGACACTCGCTTTCACGCCGAGCGGCGGCGGCCGTCCGCCTGAACCGCTTTTCTTCCGCGGCAATTCAGGCGACATTGTTGAATACTGGCATACGAACCTCGTACCGAATTACTACCTCGTTGACGACTTCCAGGTGCGTACGCCGACCGACATCCTCGGCCAACACATCCACCTCGTGAAGTTTGACGTGACCTCTTCGGACGGCGCCGGCAACGGCTTCAACTATGAAGACGGCACGTTCAGTCCCGATGAAGTGCAGGAGATCATTCACGCGCTCGGTACCACTGGCTGGACACCGTGTCCCGGCTGCGGACCCGCCGGGCCATTGACACCGAAACCGCCGCCGGCGGAAATCTGTGCGGGCCCGCAACCACCGGCGCAATGTGCTTCGGAATGGATGGGCGCGCAAACCACGATTCAGCGTTGGTATCTCGATCCCGTGGTCGACAGCCAGAACTCCGATCGCACGCTGCGCACTGTCTTCACGCACGATCACTTTGGTCCTTCAACACACCAGCAGGCAGGTCTGTACGCGGGTCTGGTGGTCGAACCAAAAGATTCCGTCTGGAAAAACGTCGACGGTTCACCGATGGGCGGAGGAACGATCAA
>DASXRE010000237.1:0-5319 GCA_036506775.1 Pyrinomonadaceae bacterium
GGTTAGAGCCTTTGTAAATTTAAACGGCGCACCAACTTCGTCCCTTTGCGCCGTCGCCGCCTCGCTTTGGTTAGTTACGCGCGGCTCCCACCTAGTAAACCCAACTCTTGTGAAAAGCGCAGCGCAAAAGAGCAATATGCAGACAAGCACGACGCCAGCCTGCCAAACTCTTTCACCATATCCACTCGCTAGCCAATACCACCAACTCAACCTTCGAAAATCGAAGCCTCTCCAATGCTCAAGACGCCGTGCGTCCATAGCCATGTAGCGAAACTTTGACGCCTCTTCGTAGCGGTGGTTCTCTTCGGCGTTGACCGCAAGTTGGCGACAGGCTATCGCCAGCAAGCGATGTGGTGAAGAAATGTCATTCTGTTGAAGGGTCCTAATCTCCTCTTTTGTCGTGCGCCAGTACCAATCAACATTGCTGAAGTCAAACTTGCGCGCATCCACATTGATAAACCAGGGAGGCCGTGCCGTGAGCGTATGAAACGAAAAGTGGTCTGGCACTTCAATTCGGGCGAACTGCAGGTCGAGGGATATAACAAATGTCGGATGCTTTTTGACACCGCCGGCGAATCGAACGTGGTCCTTGAAGGTGGCACCGAAAAACACAACGGCGGCATTAAAGCTGGCTTCTGTAAAATCGACCTCGCCGCTGAATTCCGCATAATCGAATGCAGTCTCTCCTCTGAAGATCGCCCAGCCAAAATTTGCTCCTGCATTGAAGGCCGTTTGGGTGAAGTTCGCTCCGTCTACGAAAGTTGCTTCACTGAAGTACGCCCCTGCGCGAAAAGTTGCACGATAAAACTCCGCGTGCACACTGAAAGTTGCGCCAATGAAGTCCGCCTTCTCACTAAACTCAAATTCGAAAAACTCAGGATTCGAAGGAAACCAGACACCGCGAAAATCAAAATCTTTGCGATGCAGTTTCCGCTTGAAAGTGTCCTGAAAGTCGCTGATCTTTTGGACACTAGGATAGTGAAGAACGCAGTATCGCTTGCCGTTCCGTTCCTTATAGAACGGTTCTGCCGTGCAGGCTGAGCGAAATAAGTCAGCACACTCACAGACGAACTCTGAAACAGACGTGTTTTGGGATGTGGGTGAGGTTGCCATAACAGAATCTGTGTAATCTGTGGCTTAAGGCGTGAACATGCGGCGGAACATGATCCCCGAGTAGTTCAACACCATCGCACGCCCGTCAACCATCGAATCGAAGGCGATCCAGTCCGGCGCCTCGGGATCTCCGATCCCAAACTTTCCATCACCACGCGGCACCAGCGGTTGCACGCCATCAACGTACAGTTGACCTCTGCGCAGCACGATGCGCGCGTCGCCGTACCACGGGCTGTCGTTGAAGTAATGACCCGACAAACCTTCCCACTCCTTCCGAACTTCAACCGTCCGCGGTCCGTTGTAACGCGCGCCGGCATACCAGTCGGCGCCGTGATACGCCTGCGTCACTTGCCGATTCTCACGCACGAACCCGAGCACGTACGGATCAAACGCCGGATGCTTCACGATGAACCGATCGCCACCGGCGCGCTCGAGCGCAATCTTATGACCGTTGTGCATGAGAATGAGTTTGTTTCCCTCGGCCGCGAGTTCGAGTTTCTTGCCGTCGGGTGAAGTGTAAACACCCGCATAGTCAGCAGCGTTTTTGACCTCGTCCGGAAGCGGCGGAGGCGGAGGCGGATCGGGCAACGGCTTGCCCGCGAGGGACGCATTGAAGAGTTCAACGGCATACTTCGTCACGGCCACCGGTCGATAGCCACGCAGATTTGCATTCACCGAGCCAAACGCACCAACGCCCGCTGTCAGGTCCACGTCAATTGATGAGCTGAAAGCCACCATGCCACCGGTGTGGCGCAAACGTGTGTGGCCCTCGATGTCGCTTACCCACAAACCATAACCGTACGAAGCCGGCTCGCCGCGGAAAGGCGAGTTGACCGCTGGCTTCGTAAAGAGTACGAACGCTTCTTCCGAAAGCAACCGGCCCTTCGGCAACGCGCCGCGATTGAGCAACATGCGAATGTACTTCGCCATGTCAGCCGGCGTCGACGCGATGCTCCCCGCCGCCACGTCGACTTCGATCCACTGCGCTTCCGCGAGCGGGCCACCAACAGAAAATGGTTGACTCGCGTCGAGCGGTTCGTAACCGACTGCCATCTGCCGGCGAAGTTCATTACTGATAATCGGAGCGCTCGCGGTCATGCCTAACGGCGCGAGCAGCCGCGCGCGCATCGCTTCGGCGAAAGGCCGTTTGTCGATCGCTGCGAGCAAAAGGCCGAGGATGTTGTAGCCGGTATTCGAATAAAGAAAACGTTTGCCCGGCGCGTACGCGGTCCAGAGTTCATGAACCAACGCATCGAGCAGCAACGGCGCACCGGGCAGTCCCGCAGTGTGGCTCAGGAGGTGATGCGTCGTGAGAGGTTCGAATTTCGAACTGATCTTCAACCACGGCAAATATTCGACGACCGGTTTGTTCAGATCGAGCTTGCCTTCGTCGCGCAACTGCAACAACGCCAAGGCGACAAACGACTTCGAGATCGATCCAATCTCAAACATCGTCTCCGGCTCGACGCGCGCTTTCGCCTTCGTATCGGCGAAACCATAGGTCGAGACGCGAATCAGTCCATCCCGATTCGCGAGAGCAAGTGTCATCCCTGGCGCACCGGTCTCGCGCATGTGCCGCGCAATGTACTCATCGAGCCGCGCGAACAGCGGCTGCACCGCCGCTGACTGGCCCAGAAGATTTTGTCGGTTGATTAAAACCGCCGCACTCACCATTGCACTGCTGATGATGAATTGCCGCCGCGAAAGATCCATCGTTTGTGTCATTCGTGTTTATCCGTGGTTAGTTGGTGGCAGACCAAGACTCTTCGCTAACTCGACAAATCGCGCTTCAGAGCGCAAGTTCTTGAAGACTGGATCAACTTGCACAAATGGCAACCAGTTGAATCGTTCCTCACGCGATTTTTCCAGCCAATCGAGCGCCAGCTTGCGATTGCCGAGACCGGCGTAGACTACCGCAGTTTGAAAAGGCGAGACGTACTGTTGTTTGGAAAGCTCCTGCAAACGAGCGATCACGCGCTCGGCGTCAGTTTTCTTACCGGCGAGGGCCTGCGCATGGCCCAACGCCGTGAGCGCAGTAACGTTGTCCGGTGAACTCTTGAGCGCATTGCGAAACGCCGAGATCGCTTCCTCCAGTTTGCCTTGTGCTTCGAGTACCAAGCCCAACTCGTAAAACGCGCGTGCAAAACTACGATCCATTTCATACAGCTTCAACGCTTCGCTGTGCGCCTCGTCCAACTGGTTTGCGTAATAAAGATTGCGGATGTAATCGCTGTAAATCGTCAGCGAAAAAGGCTCGAGCTCATGGGCCGTCTTCGCTTCCGTTACCGCTTCGTCGAAACGACCGGAGGCTGCGAGATAACTACCGTACCACTGGTGAGCGGTAGCATAATTCGGATTCAACGCAATCGCCTGCTTGAAGTGTTGCTCGGCTTCGGCCCACTTCAAATGATAACGATAAGTGACGAACGCCAGCGAAGTGTGCGCTTCCGCCAGGTTCGAATTGATCGACAACGCGCGATTGGCCGCTGCTTCAGCTTTGGGATATGAGGCATCAGCGGAGGCGACGTTGTAAACGTTCAGCAGCACGTAACAGTCAGCCAGTCCCGCGTAAGCCATGCCGTAATCCTGATCCCGCATGATTGCCTGATCAAAATACTCGATACCTTTTCGCAATCCTTCGACCGTTCTCTTGTTCCAGTTGTAACGTCCCTGAAGGTACAGGCGATAGGCTTCGGAATCGGGCGAGTAGTTTCGCGTGATCCGCGCATGGTCCATGCCGTCCGTGCGCGCGCGCAGCCTTTGCGACACGTCGCGTGAGATCTGTTGTGGCAGGGCCACAACTTCAGAAACTTTGCGGCCGTATCGTTCGCCCCAGATGTGACTATCGTCGCGCACGTCAATCAGTTCCACGCTGACGGCGAGTTCATCACCGCGCTGCACGATGTTTCCGGATAACAGTGCGTGAACGCCGAGTTCGCGTCCGATCTCTTTCGGATCTGTGTTGCGGCCCTTGTAATGAAACACGGTGCTGCTCGACTTGACTTTGAGATCCGGCAACT
Organism: Pyrinomonadaceae bacterium; assembly: GCA_036506775.1. GTDB lineage: Bacteria > Acidobacteriota > Blastocatellia > Pyrinomonadales > Pyrinomonadaceae > PSRF01. The sequence continues at coordinate 4,134 of DASXRE010000237.1, forward strand.
GCGAGAGGTTCTCAATCAAACTCTCGGTGATGCCGTCGGAAAGATACTCGCTGCCGGGATCGCTGTTTGAAAACGGCAACACGGCCAGCGAGTTGATCGGGGCTGAAGCTTCCGCAGGGCGAGAACGGCGAAAAGCGATCAACGACACGGCGGCGACGACGATCGCCGCGACAGCAATCGCGGTGATCAGCCGTGACCTGGTCCACCACCGTTGCTGTTTAGCTGCCATCGCCGGCGCAATCGACTGCGTCGCGTCAGTCAAAGTGTTGCCGATACTGGAATCGCCTTCGAGCTCGCGCAGCACTTCCTGTAAATCGCTGCGCATGTCTTCGATGCGTTGATAACGATCCTCCGGCTCCTTCGCCAGTGCCTTGTCGAGAATGGGTTGAATGCGCTGGAGCAAAAGCGAGTCTTCACCACGAGCCTCCGCGATCGGCTTCGGCTGGTGATAGACCACAGCGTAACGCACGTCCAGAGCGGTCTTGCCGCGAAACGGCCAAGTGCCGCCCAACATCTCGTACAGCAACACACCAGTCGAGAAAATGTCGCCGCGATGGTCCACCGGCAAACCTTGCGCCTGTTCGGGCGCCGCGTAAGTTGAGGTGCCGTAAGGCACGCCCATTTCGGTGAGCTGTGGATCACCCGAACTGGAATGTGGCGGTTCCATCAACTTCGCGAGTCCGAAGTCGAGCACTTTCACGGTGCCGTTGCGCGTGACCATCACGTTGCGTGCTTTGATGTCGCGGTGCACGATCCCGCGCGCGTGTGCAGCGGCGAGCGCGTTGGTCACTTGAATTGCAATTGAGAGCGCCTGACGCAAGTCGAGTGGACGGCCGGCCACGAGCTCGCGCACGTTGCGGCCCTCGACGTACTGCATCGCAATGAAATGAGTGTCCTCAACCCTGTGCAGACCGAAGATGGTGCAGATGTTCGGGTGATCGAGCGACGACGCGAGTTTGGCTTCGCGTTCGAAACGAACCAGAGTCGAAGCGCTGTCGGTGAGGGCCGGCGGCAAAACCTTGATCACTGCGGGACGATCGAGTGTCGTGTCGATTGCACGGTAAACAGTCCCCTGTCCGCCTTCACCGATTTTTTCGACGATACGATACTGGAGGAGGAGTTGCCCGATCATGGGGTGAACTATCCGGGGAAGTATTAAAGTAACGCGAGTGTGTTATGGTGATTG
>DASXRE010000238.1:0-11451 GCA_036506775.1 Pyrinomonadaceae bacterium
GACTTGTCACCGCTTTGTTCTGTTTTGCGACGGAATTGGCCAAAGCGGTGACAAGTCCCCGCACTCCAAGGAGGCGTCCTTATAAATGTGTTTGCAGGATCTCGGCCAACGCGCGCGCGCCGGCCACGTTTGGATGAAAACTGTCGCGATAGAAAAGATCTTCATGCCGGCCTTTGTGCAACAGTTCCGTGGCCCAATCGCAGAACTCAGCACCTGCTGCTTCCACGACCTGTCGCAATCGTGCGTTGACCGACATGAAGTGCTCAGGCGACCCGGGAAAACGCTCTTCGGCAACCGGCAACAACCCCAGCACCAACACGCGTGGGGCCAACTCACGTAATCGCTTTAGCAGCGCTGCCTGATGCGAAAGCAAAAGATCCGCATCCATCAGCGGCCTTCCCTCTCCGTTTTGCAGCAACTTCAAACGCGCCTTCTGCTTCAACGAATCAACACTCGTTTGTTTGGCCCGGCGCCACCACGTTGTGCTGAAGTAACAACGCGGATCCATCGCGGCGTAGCCGCGCCACGCGTTCGGCACCCACCATGGCCACTGGCCGTCGCGCAACATGATGGGTCGAATAATGCTTTCCAGACTGCCACGAAAAATCACCACCAACTCCGGTCGCAAAGCACCAATCAAAGGCAGCCACGCAAAATCAGTCTCGATCGTCTGACCTTCACAGGCGAGATTCCAGAGCCATAGGTTGCAAGAAGAATTCCTCTCACCGTCGCCGTTAAGATAACCAGCGACGTTGAAGTCGATGTCGCGATGGAAAGTGTGAGTATCGATCTGCCGCAAACGAAACTCGTGAACGTTGCTCTTGTTCTCAGCCCGCAACAGCTTTGCCAACTCCGCCACGTGACTGATTCTCTTCGACCCGACGCCTTCAGTAAGACTGTCTCCCAGAAACACCCAGTTGCGCGCCGCCGTAGACATTCACTATCGAGCAATGGGAATGAGGAGCCGTCCAAAGGCGCGCAGACGCCCGGTCAGTGGCGCGACAAAGCCGCGGAAGTTCAGCCGCCGCACACAGCCGAGAAACTGGCCGATCGTCTCCACGCTGAAATAGAGCAGTACCAGACCGAACGCACGTAACAAACCGAGTCCAACCGTGCGGCGCAAGATATAGAACCGGTTGAAGAGGTCATCTTCCGCGGCCACCAACATCGTCACTCTTCCAGACGGCGCCTGATGATGGGCCATCCGCGCGGCTGGACAAAACATGATGCTGCCGAGACGTTGCAGCTTCAGTCCGAGATCGACGTCTTCGTTGATCGTGCAGCGATGCAGGAAGAAGTCCGAGAAACCGCCTGCTTTGATAAAAGCCGAGCGGCGCACGAGACTGTTGCCGGAGCCGAGCCATTCGATCGGTCGTGGTTCGCGTGGCACCGGGTTGTAGCCAAACCGCAGCAGTGGTCCAACGACGCGTCCCTGCCACGCGTTCGCTTCCAATCTCAAAACGTGGCGCAGGTAGAGTTGCCAGATGCGCGTCGGTGCGGGCCAGGTTTGGTTGTTGAAGTCTGCTGTGACTGCGACTACGTCCTGGTTTGCTTCGAGTAGCGCGAGCATATGTTCGACGCAATCGGGTTCGAGGACGACGTCGTCGTCGAGGATGAGAAGATACTCGCCACTGGAGCGCTCGATCGCGGCGGTTCGCTGGCGCACGGCATTCGGGGGTTGAACCGCTACGTGGTTCACCCTGACGACCGCGGATTGGAAAGCCGGATCTTTGACAATTTCTGCTGTTGCTGGATCCGCGCTAGCGTCTGCGACGATGACTTCATCGACTTTGCGCGTCTGCGCGGCCAGCGATTCCAGCAGTTCGCGCAGCGAATCGGGTCTACCTATCGTTGGAACGATCGCGCTGATCTTCATCCTATGTTCGACGGAACCAAAAACTCGAACAGCCAATCGCGGGTGCGGCGCTTCCATTCGTTTCAGTTGCCGGCGGCCACAACCGTTTCACCGCTTCGGCGTGGTCCAACGCCAACCAGTAATTCGAAAGCGCAACCTGAAAGTCGCGATTGAAAGCCAGAAACGCCTCAAGCAGGTACTGCTCGTTCAAAGCCAGACGCCGCTTGAGTAGCCACTCTACGGGATAATCGTGCGGGAAAAAGATGTCGTGCACGTGCACCCACACGCCGGGTTTCAGCGCCGGAAGGATCTCGAGAAACTCGTAACAGACGTCGCTGCCGAACTTCACCGTGTGGCTCGAATCAATGAAGAGAATGTCGTTCGCGTCGAGACACGAGAAGAAACTCACGTCGATCTCCTCGACGCGTTTGGTGATTAGCTGAACGCTGAATTGTGAACCATTTAGCCGGTCTTCAGGATACGGTTCGATGCAGGTGAGCCTGCCGCTCTGGTTCGCCGCGAGTGCTTTGTTGGCAATGCGCGTCGAGTATCCGCCACCGATCTCGATAATGCGGCGCGGCTTCAGATGGCGAATCAGAGAGTAATAAACGATTACATCGAAACCGCTGAAGTAATCGTTGTTCAGGTCGATGTCGGTGAGTTCGCCCGCGTGAAGTTCGAGCTCGCGCAGCAGGCGCAGTTGCTCCTCCCAGCGAAACTCGATCGCGCGATAGTCTCGTCGACGCTGGATCTGCTCCGGTGTGATCGCACGAAAGTCGGGGAGCGGCTCGTAGTAGTGGATCGGGCGGATGTGATAACCCCAGCGGTCTGCCAGCTCAGGTTGGCTCTGCGCGAGAAACAGTGCGTGCCGTGCCGCCCGCACCGGCACACTCCTGAACAAACTCAGAATGGTCTTATTAAAAAGCGACTTCAACTCAAACTTAAGGCGCGGTTGAAGACTTGCTGCCCCGCTTCGTACGCGAAATATTGACGCCCGACTTCAAGCGCGCGCTTTCCCAGCTTGACTCGCCACATCGGATCGCTTGCGAGCCGTTCCAACGCCTGGCCCAAGTCCGTGCCCTCATCCGCGGCCACTACTTCTCCCACACATGTATTCTCACGCGCCCAGGCTACGGCCGAACAATACGGTGGCCCATAGATCAGCAACGGCAGACCAATCGCGGTGCAATCCGCCAGCTTGCTCGGAAAGGCCAACTCCATATTCGTGCGGTCCACCGGATCAAACGACATCGGCACAAACAATGCGTCAGCTTCTTCACGCAAACGCGTCATCAACTCACTCGCATTCAACAGCCCACGAACAGTCGTGCGCGGAGAATCCAGACCAACCTGCTGAGCTGCTTCCGGAGTGAGTGGTCCAAAGATTAAGAGCCGTCCACCAACAGTTTCCAAAGCACGTTGCAGACTCACCAACGCCTGAATGTATCCGTCGGAATTAATACTCCCCGCAAACGCAATCGTGAACGGCCCATCACTTCGACCAAGCCGTTCCGGCGGCGCCTCAAACTCCGCACAACTAACGGCGCGCATCGGGTAAAGCACCTCAGCCTCGACGCCATAACGCGCCTGATAAGCCGCGCGCATTGCCGGCGACACACAAATGCGCGAACGAGCCTGCCGGTAAATACTCGCAAACTTCTCGTCAATCCATTCACGAAAACCCGGCTTCACATTCGCCACCCGCGGCCAGTCGTCATGGACCATCAGGTGCAACGGCACGTTTCTCTTCGCCGCCAAATCCGCCGCCGCGAGCCAACCAAAACCGTGTGCCACCGTCAACACACTCTCACACCCAAACCCATTGAGCAGCGAAGAAATCTGCGGACCACGACGCGTTGCCGCGCGTGAAAACCGGGCCACTGCCTGCGGGTGAAAGCGTGTGTTGAGCCAGCGTTGCTTTGCGAGCGGCTGCGACCGGTAGTTGACGCTCGGAAGCCGCCGCGATGGCGCGGACGGCGCGGCAGTTTCGATGACCGTCAGTCGATCCGCCGGATAGTTAGCGAGCAGTCGATGCAGCACCGCCGATCCGTGGTACGAAGCTTCAACCGGCACATCACCAACGTAAAGCAAATGCGGAAACATGCTGCTACAGAGGGTAAACCTGCCTCATCCAGTCAGCCGTAAGCTTCATTCCTTCCGCCAGACTGTAAGAGTTTTTGTGATCGAGATCCCGCACGGATTTCGACGTATCGACGCGCTTCAGTTTTGTCGTAAGGATCTCGGAATCCTGATAGTGCACCAGACGCGGATCGGCTCCGGTGACTTGCAGCACAACATTCGACAGCTCTTCGATCGTATGCAGGTCCGTGCCGCCAACGTTGTAGGTCTCGCCGGCGCGAAAGTTCTCCGTGATGTTCGCGACAGTGCGCACCGTGTCGGCGAGGTAAGTTGACGTTCGCGAGTGGCCGCGAAAGACGGTCCATGGCAAACCCTGTAACGCGCAGTAAAGAAAACGGCAGTTCACCGAACGATACGGACTGTAGTACTCGCCTGGCCCATACGTATTAAACAACCGCACCACCACCGTCTCCGTGCCATATTGCAGCGCCGAATTGCGGATTTGCATCTCGTTCACCCATTTCGTCATCGCGTAGTCGTTCAACTGCTTGATCTCGTACTCGTCCATCACTGTCTCGACCATCAGTTCAGGCCAGTCGCCGTAAACCTCGGAAGACGAAAAGTGAATGAGCCGAAACTGCAAACGTTCCTGCAAGCGAATGACGTTCTTCGTGCCGATGGCATTCGTGCGCCAGAGCGTTTCGTAAAAATCCTCGCCGTTCCAGCGGCCAAACTCGGCCGCACAGTGATAGACGTAATCGAACGGACCACAACGTTCGAAAACGCGTTCCAACTGTCGAAACTCGCCCACGTCGCAGCGCGCGTAGAGCGGCACTTCGACATCGGTACGCAAACTGAAACCAATCTCGTCAGGTTGATGATGAAGATCGCAGGACACAACGTGGTGACCACGACGGCGCAACTCGGTTATGAGTCCTGCGCCAACCGTTCCCAAACCGCCAGTAACAAGAATGCGCATCTACTTGCGAAGCACTCGCAGCCAGCCCTCGACGTCGTCCAGTTCGATCCGCGCGCTATTGACTCTTATCCGTTTGTCCAAAGCCTTCAAGTCCGGGGTGTCAGTGGAATTAAAAACGAGGCCCGTGTGCGGGTTGTAGGCTTTGAAGGTGAAGCGATGTTTAAAGTCGGCCGCGGTGCGCTGGTATTCATCGATCTCGTAGTCGTGAATAACAATCCACGGCCCCTGCGGTTTCGCAAGCGAGATCGTACGAAGCGTAGCAACCCTTTCTGGAGCCGTCTTCGAGTCGTCTACCAAAACGAGATCAAAAGATTCCAAATCGAACCTCGAAACTGCGTCGCACATTGCACCACTGACAACGTTCAAGACGCACCGTTCGTCGTAACCGACTGCGCCACGAACCGTCTCGGCCCACGCCCGATCATTCTCGACCGACTTGAGTTGTCTAAGGTCTGGAAAAGCCGCGCGGTTAAGGAACGTCTTCGTGCTGTAATGTCCACAACCAAACTCGAGCACGCGCTCAATCCGGCGCGACGCCGCGAGGCCAATCAACACCGGCACATGCGTCGCATAATCGTTTCGCGCCCGTGGCGGCAACGGATGCAACACAGACTTGAGCTTGCGCCAACTGCGCCCACTGAGCCAACTGCGTGTCGTCAGTTGCTGCATCCTTGCGCTTTCGAACTGTTTCGCACACCACTGAATGCCTGCGCACGCAGTCCAACGTTGCCAAACCAGCGGGTCAGTTTTCGCCCGCCGTAAACCTGTGTCTCGGCAACTTCAAACCGGTACACGCGCGGCACAATCTCCACCAGCCAGCGAGCCATGTCTTTCAAATGAATCTCGATCTGATACGTGCCGGGCAACAGCGGCAACGACTCAATCGTGAATCCCAACTCGCACGTTTCACCGGCGCGCAGCGGCGGTGCGCTGGTGAAGTCCTTGAAATCGAGACCAGTCAAACGTTGCGACTCCATCGTCAGAATCGAAACGTAAAGTCCGGGATCGGCGATCTCTGACTTGCCTTCAAACTGCACTCGAATCTCCACTCGATCAAACGTCTTGATGATCGGACTGTCATCCGTCTTTATCTCTACCGAACTGACGATGAAGTTGGTCGTCTCGACCGCTTCAATATCTTCAACGGTGATCTGGGCCAGGTACTGGTCCACCGTTTTATTGATTTCACCCTTGGCAATAACTCTGCCTCGATCCAGAACCACTGCCTCCTCACAGATATTCCTCACCGCCGCGATATTGTGACTGACGAACAGAATCGTGCGTCCGTGCTTCCCGATCTCATTCATCTTCGCGAAACACTTTTTCTGAAACTGCGCATCACCCACGGCCAAGACTTCGTCAACCAGCAACACCTCTGTTTCCAGATGCGCGGCCACGCCGAAAGCCAACCGCACGTACATGCCGCTTGAGTAACGCTTCACTGGCGTGTCGATGAATTTCTCAACCTCCGCAAAGGCGACGATCTCGTCAAACTTGCGTTCGATCTCCGACTTGCGCATGCCGAGTATGGCGCCGTTGAGGTAGATGTTTTCACGTCCCGTTAGTTCCGGATGAAATCCGGTGCCGACCTCGAGCAACGACCCTACACGTCCATTGATCACGGCATGTCCCTGAGTGGGTTTCGTGATGCGCGACAGAATCTTCAGCAGCGTACTCTTCCCGGCTCCGTTGTGACCGACGATCCCGACAACTTCGCCACATTTGATCTCGAATGAGACGTCCTCCAACGCCCAGAGATAACCGTTCTGGACCACGGACTTGCGGCGACGAAACGGCGCGGCTGCAACCGACGAGATTAGGTCGCGCAGCGCTCGATAAGTCTCTTGAGTGCCCAGGCGATACTGCTTGCTGAGATTTTCGCAACGAATCGCGACTTCAGACATTGGCGTCACACAATGTCGGCAAACTGCTGCTCCATCCGCCGAAAGTAAAACATCCCGCCGGTCAGCAATATGATGACCACGACAGTGGAAACCATCACAAGCGCGCCTGGCGATTCAGGCTTGCCGAGCAGGGACCAGCGGAAACCTTCCACCACGCCGACCATCGGATTGAGTCCGTAGACCACCCGCCAGCGAGCGGGAATGATCGAACTCGGATATGCAACCGGCGTCGCAAACAACCAGAACTGGACCAGGAAGTTAATCGTGTAGCGCACGTCGCGATACTGCACGTTCAGCGCAGACAACCAGAGTCCGACGGCCATCGCAGTCATGACCGCGAGCAGGATGAAAAACGGCAGCGCCAGAATCTGCGAGCCCGGAACGATTCCGTAGAACAGCATCATGCCGAGCAGAATCACAAAAGCAATCGCGAAGTCCACCAGGCCGGCAAGCACCGCGGACAGAGGCACCACGAGCCGTGGAAAGTAGACTTTCGTGATCAGGTTTTGATTCCGCACCAGGCTGTTGCTCGACTCGGTTAGGGAGTGCGCGAACAGTTGCCACGGCAGCAGCGCACAAAATGTAAACAACGGATAAGGAATGCCATCGGAAGGAACGCCCGCGAGCCGTCCGAAGAAGAGGCTGAAGACGAGCATCATGAACAACGGTTGAATGATGGCCCACGCCGCGCCGAGCGCGGTTTGCTTGTAGCGCACCTTGAGGTCGCGCCAGGTGAGGAAATAGAGCAGCTCGCGATAATCCCAGAGCTCTCGCAGCCCGATTGAGGGCCACGCGCTGGCCGGCTCGATCCTAATCAAGCTTGCTTCTCGTAATACTTCTGCCCGTAATAGCTCTGGTAATAGTAGTAGTCGTGCGATTGCAGGTTCACGTTATTCAAAACCACGCCAAACACCTTCGCGCCCACGTCATTCAGCAACTGCTTCGAGCGCCGTACGATGTGCCGGGAGCTCTTGCCGCCGTGGACCACCAGCAACACGCCATCAACCATCGTCGCGATCAGCACGCCATCAGTGAACGAACTGATCGGCGGTGAATCGACCACCACATGCGTGTAACGCGCCTGAAGCGCGGCCAGCAAACGCCGCATTTGATCTGAGCCGAGCAGTTCGGCAGGATTTGGTGGAATCGGACCGGAAGTCAGAACGTTGAGACCGCTGGCCTCGTCAGTGCGCACGAACTCCAGCATCTCGGCCTCGCCGATGTCGCTCGAAAGAATCGAACTCAACCCCTCCTGACCGTCCATCTCAAAGATTCGCTGCAGACGTGGGCGCCGCATGTCGGCATCGATGATCACTACGCTGGCGCCTGTTTGCGCAAGGCTGATCGCGGTGTTGACCGCAGTCGTCGTCTTGCCTTCGCCAGGCAGACTCGACGTCACCAGCAGCGAACGCGGCGCACGTCCGGCTGTCGACAACAACACCGAAGTGCGCAGGTGCCGGTAAGCTTCAGCCAGTGGCGAGCGCCCGTCGATATTGATCAGTAACTCCGCATTATGACCGTTGCTTCCGTTCTGTTTTTGCAAAGCCGTCATGCCCGGAATCACACGGCGCCGCACAGCCGGACCAACGGCAGGAATCACTGCCAAGGCCGGCAGGTGCAGTACGCGTTCAACTTCTTCGGTTGAATGCACCGTGTCGTCGAGATATTCAAAGAACAGCGCCAACCCGAGACTTAATCCAATCGACAGGAAAAATGCCGCGATTACAGTGCGCGCCCGATTTGGACCAACAGGACTGTCGGGCGTCAGCGCATAGTCAACGATCGAGATGTTGTTTGGCTTGCCGGCGAGCAGTACATCGTTCTCCTTCGCGCCCTGCAACAAGCCATTCAGCAATTGCTTGTTTGTTTCAATCTCCTGCTGAATGATGCGATAGTTGATCGCAGCCTCATTTTGCGAGAGCGTCTGCGCTCGTTGCTGTTCGAATGCCTTACGTAACGACTGCTCGCGTTCGAGCGTCTGTTGGTAACGCGTGTTGAGATTTGTCAGCAGCGTTTGTGACTTGCGATTGCGGAGATCTTTCAACTGCCGGTCCAGCTCACCGGTCTGCTGGTCGACCTCTTTCACTTCCGGCGCCTCCTCCGTTGCATCGACCAGCAACAACGCGCGCTTCTGCCGCAGGTCAACCAGTTTGCCCTCGATCTCGCCCGCCTGCTTTGCATCAGCATCGGCTAAGGCTGTCGCCGCGCCCGGGGCGTTTGCCGCGTTGTAGGTTGCTTCAGCAGTCTTGCGTTCACTTTCCGCTTCGAGCAATTGGCGATTCAAACCTGCCAGGCGCTCAACCACGGTGTTCTGATTAGGATCAAGTGAGATGATCTGATTGTTCTTCGCGTAGTTGACCAGCCGTTCTTCGCCGGTGCGAATCTGTTGTTGCAACTCTGCGATTCGCTTCTGAAGAAACGCGCCGGTGGTGCTGTTGGTCTCGGTGCGCTTTTCGAGATTCGAGAAGACATAGGTCTCTGCAATCGCGTTGACCACTTTCCAGGCGACTTGCGGATCTGTGTGGCTGAACCTGATGTCGATCAATCGAGTCTCTTTGTAGTAGCCGGCACGAGTTTCCTTCACCGGCTCGACTTTCAGACCACTGAGAATTGTATTGACGTAGGGCTCGAGTCGTTTCGCCTCGTTGAGATCCTCGCGCGCGGTTGCCTGCGCAACGTTCGTGGTGGTCAGGGGAAGTTGATCCGGCACTTTCGATTCGGTGGCGGCCGGCTTGCTTCCGAGTCCCACCATTCTGAGCAACGTCTGCCAGGTCGAGGGGCGCTGCGCTGGATTGCCTTTGAAAAAATCGGGGTTGTGTTCGAGATCGAGAGTGCGCACAACGCGGCGCATCAGACCCGGGCTGACGAGAATCTGGAGCTGGGTGTTGAAGTAGATCGGATCGTCGGTTGGACCATACAATGGACGCGGGTTGTTGGCGACGCTGCCGGTGTCTTCAAGATCGACCTGCACTCGCGCCTGCGCTTCGTAGAGGTCAGGCTTGCGTGCCACGTAGACAATCGCCAGCATCGTGATCAGCGCCACGACACCGAGCACGAGCCAGAGACGCTTGCGGATGGCGTGCCAGTAATCGAGCAGATGCACTTCGTTGTCAGCGTTGGGATCGACGCCGTAGTTGTACGACTGCGGCACCGGCTCCGCTCTTTCAAGAGCAGCGGCGGGCTGGTGTTTGATGAGATCAGTGGGCTTCATCAGTGTAATCCGTCACTAAAAACTCAAGGAACAACTCTCACCGGCAATTGCCCGACTCCGGGCACCACGCCCTGAACCAGGCTGCGCAAAAAGCTCTTTCCCGCAGACGTGGGCACATCGATGATGTCGTTAGCCACAAGCGCGACATCCTCCGACTGTTTCTTCTCAATCGCAGACAGATCAACCGTGATCTCTTTCCGCACTGACGTGCCTGGCTCCTGGCGCAACACGCGAATCTTGTCCTTCTTCGTGTCCTGTTTGAGCCCGCCAGCCATCGCGATCGCGCGCGTCAACGTGATCGGCTCGCGCAACGGAATCGTGAGTGGCATAAAAACATTGCCGACCACGTAAACCTGATCGGCCTCCGGCACGGTGATGATGTCGCCCGCCTCGAGATACGGATTCGCCTCCGGTTTTCCTTCAAGCACATCGCTGAGCCTATAACTGGAAAACGCGGTCGTGTCCTCAGTCTCGGTCGTTTGTTTACACAGTGAGGCGTTGGTGGAATGCACGATGTTGACCGTCTGCCCGGCCCGCGCGGACGGACCTTTGGCGTAGGTCAACAATTCCAGCAGACGAACACGCCGCTGAAGTTCGAAACGACTCTGATCGTTGACCGCGCCGATCACCGCGACCTGTCGCGAGTGATACTCCTTAATAAACACATCAACCTGAAGATTGCGGTAATACTTTGCGTAACGCGTCGCGATCTCTTTAGCCAGCTCGCCTTCGGTCAAACACGCGGCCTGAATCTCCGCTTCAATCAGCGGCATACGAATCATGCCGCTGCCTTCGACTCGCACCGCCTCGCGCGACAACTGCGGCCGGTTGTAAATGCGAATGTCGAGCACGTCGCCCGCTCCTATCCGGTAACGATCGTCCTGCTGAGCGAACGTGTTACCGGCAGCGCCCACTAACAACACCACGATCAGCAACCTGCGCATCAATAACTCCAATCCGTCTAGTCCGTGGCTCACTTACCGGCCACTCCAATCCGCCGCGACAACAGCGCTTCGCGCATGTGATTCGGGTGCGCCAGGTTCAAGACCGTATTGCTCAACAGCACCAGCAGTTCCTCATGTTCACGTTTGAAGAAGCCCGTCAGCGGCTGGTCGCCCACTTTTGTTACCACCCCGTCCCTCACCCACTGCCAGAACTGTGTCTGCGTCGTCCAAAACTGTTTTCGGTCGCGACAAACGACGAGCGCTGTTTTCTTCTTGCGCTTCTTCTTTTTCGTTTGCAGGTTCGGCTTTATCGTCATCAATGCACACCTCAAGCCTTGCGTGTCTGGAAAAGAGCGACACACAGAGTACCCAGTGGGGAAGCCTCTCTTGCGAGGCGGCAACGAGTTTTCAATTCACTCTCAACTCAGCCTCTGTAGGGGCGGCACTCTGTGGCCGCCCCCCGCGTCGCTTTCGGGGGC
>DASXRE010000239.1:0-5199 GCA_036506775.1 Pyrinomonadaceae bacterium
TGTCCTCACGATGTCGCAGGCGATAGTACCGGACCAAAGCGGTGACAAGTCCCCGCACTCCAAGGAGACGTCCTGTGGAACAAGCTTTTGTGGTTCAAACTGCATCACTGCCGCGACCCTTTAACTCGAGCGAGGGGTGGCCACGGAGTGCCACCCCTACAAGCGAGGATATGTTGCTTTAGAACATTTTGGCTTCTTGAAAATTGCTATTCGAACACCGCGGTCGGTAAAAACTTAGGCGCCTTACGCGCTTTCGTAGCTTGCTCAAACGCGTAAGCCATCTTGATCAACTTGGCTTCGCTGTACGCCCCACCGAAGAACGAAAGTCCCACCGGCATGCCGAAAACATATCCCGCCGGCACGGTGATGTGCGGATAGCCCGCGACCGCGGAAGCTGAAGAATAACCGCCAGTGAAATGATCGCCGTTCAACCAGTCCGTCGGCCACGGTGGTCCACCAGTCGGCGCGATCAACGCGTCGAGCCGGTGTTTCCGCATGACGAAATCGATTCCCTGAGTGCGAGTCAGCAGATGGTTCTTGCGCAACGCCTGAATGTAAGCCTTGCTCGTGAGTGGTCCCTTCGCTTCCGCCTTCTCCATGATGTCCTGACCGAAGTAGGGCATCTCGCGATCGCGATTGCGTTCGTTGAAAGCGATGATGTCTTTGAGTGAACGCACCGGCGCCTGCGGCCCGAGGCCAGCGAGGTAAGCATTCAGATCGGCTTTGAACTCGTACAGCAAGACTTCAAACTCCGAATCGTCAAACTTCCCGGTAGTCGGAATGTCGGCCGGATCGACAAACACGGCGCCGAGCTTTTTCATCTCGGCGATCGCCTCGTTCATCAATTTGTCGACGCGTTCGCTGAAACCGAAATGCTTGCGCGCGACGCCGAGACGCATTCCCCGCAGTCCGTCTTTGTCGAGAAACTTCGTGTAGTCAGTGGCCGCTTTGCCGCGGCTCTCCTTCGTCATCGGATCGCGCGAGTCTTCTCCAGTCAAAAGACTCAGAATCAGCGCCGCGTCGGTGACGGTTCGTGCCATTGGTCCCGCCGTGTCCTGACTGTGGGCGATCGGAATGATTCCTGCACGACTCACGAGACCAACTGTCGGCTTGATGCCCACGAGCGAGTTCGCCGAAGAAGGACAAACGACGGAGCCATCGGTTTCAGTGCCGATGGCTGCGGCGCAGAGATTCGCCGCAACCGCAACACCCGATCCCGAGCTCGAGCCGCACGGATTGCGATCCAGCGCGTACGGATTCTTTGTTTGCCCGCCACGGCCACTCCAGCCGCTCGACGATTTGGTAGAACGGAAGTTGGCCCACTCGCTGAGATTTGTCTTGCCGAGGATCACGGCGCCGGCGTCGCGAAGTTTTTTTGCGACGGTTGCATCCTGTGCGGGCTTGGCGCCGGCGAGAGCGAGCGACCCGGCGCTCGTCATCATCCGGTCTGCGGTGTCGATGTTGTCTTTGATCAGAATGGGAATTCCGTGCAGTGGTCCACGCACGCGGCGTTCCTTACGTTCGCGATCGAGTGCGGCCGCCATTGCTTCCGCTTCGGGATTGAGCTCAATGACCGAACGCAGCGTTGGACCTTTCTTGTCGAGGTCGTTGATGCGATCGGTGTATTTCTCAACCAGTGCTTTCGACGAATACTTGCCGGACTGAAGTCCCTGTTGAAGATCGGTGATTGATAACTCGTCGAGTTCGAATGTGGGCGGAGTCAGGGCAGTCGAGGGTTTGGCAATCGCCAACACACCCACTGCCGCGGTGGTGTGCAGAAAGTCTCTACGCTTCATCAGCGCCGTCCTTTAATTGTGAGTACTTAATCAGAAAACTTTAACCACAAAGAGGCACAAGAAACAGAAGGAGGTGAACCGACCATGCTGGTGGCCGCAGCTCGAGAGAAAACAACTCTGGTTCAGTAACTGTCTTGGTGCCTTTTGTGCTTTTTTGTGGCTCAAATCAGACACGAGAGGCGTTCCTCATTCAAACTACGGACTTACTTTGAAAGAATTGAAAAAACGATTAGTGGCCAACGCATCCGGTTCATCTTTCGGATAGCCAATCACGATCTGGTAAGGCCGGCGGCCCACCATGTACACGCGCGACTTGAACGTGCGATCGGGTGTGTCAGCCGTAAACTCGAGCGCCGAGTAACCGTCGATAGTGAAGGCGCGCGTGCTCGTGAGCGTGGCACTTATGCCCTTAACGAAGTTATCGCGGTTTGCTTCGAGTTCGGCCTGGCGATTGAAGTTGAAGCTCGGATCGTAATCCACCCAGCCAATCAGATAAATGTTCTTCGTGTCGCGTACGATAAAGAGGTGCGTCGTGTACGGACCGTGCTCGCTTTGTGTTGTTTCAGCCTTATCCTCGGGAGTATCGGGCATCAACACCGTGAAGCGGCCGGTGACGGAGTTGAACCGTACCCAGCCGCTGTTGTCGCCGTCATTCGGCGTGGGCGCGGGCGTCGGCCGGGCCGTGGGCGTGGGCCGGGCCGCGGGAGTGGTCGGCGCTGTCGGTGGACGTTTCGTATGTTCCTGTGCGCTGAGAGAAAGGCTGAGCCCAAGCGTCATTAATAAAATTGCCAGAAACCGTTTCATAGAAAGTTCCCTTCCAAGCGAGGTCGAGACTAGAGGCTTATACCACGGATTGATGCCGGATTAGAACGCCCTGTAAGCTATCCGTCTTTGAGGTGCGGAGCCTCGTCACGCTGAGGCAGAACTCCAGAGCAAAGCGGTGACGAGTCCCCGCACTCCAAAGAGAAAACTGATGGAATCCAAACGCGCCATGGTGGCCATTGTGGGCCGTCCGAATGTCGGGAAATCGACGCTGTTCAATCGCCTGATTGGACAGCGACGCGCCATTGTCGGCGACGAGCCGGGAATTACGCGAGATCGGATTTACGGCGAAGTCGAATGGACCGGATCGAAGTTCTCGCTGATTGATACGGGCGGCATGGTACCGGACGACGATGCGGTGATTCCGGCAAACATCTTCACGCAGGCGGGCAGGGCCATCGAGGAATCGCAACTGCTCATTTGGGTTGTTGATGCGCGCAGAGGCATTACGCAGCTTGATGAAGAGCTTGCCGGGCGGTTGCGCGCGACGGGCAAGCCGGTGCTGGTCGCGGCGAACAAGATGGA
The DNA here is from genome assembly GCA_036506775.1 of Pyrinomonadaceae bacterium. Lineage (GTDB taxonomy): Bacteria > Acidobacteriota > Blastocatellia > Pyrinomonadales > Pyrinomonadaceae > PSRF01. The sequence goes on from DASXRE010000239.1 coordinate 3,144, forward strand.
TACGTCGAGTCTGGAGAGTGAGAGTACGGAGTTTTATCAGTTTGGCTTTGAGGCGGTGTATCCGGTGTCGGCGGAGCAGGGAATTGGGGTTGGTGAACTGCTGGATGGTGTTATTGAGCTGTTGAATTTAGGAGTCACCGATGACACGGAGTCAGAGCCGGAATTGAGGTTGGCCATTGTTGGCAGACCGAATGTTGGCAAGTCGTCGCTGTTGAATCGGTTGTTGGGAGAAGACCGAGTGATCGTTTCGCCCGTAGCGGGAACGACGCGGGATGCGATCGACACACTGCTGGAAACTGAAGAGCGCAGGTTTCGTGTGATTGACACCGCGGGGATCAGGCGGAAGGGAAAGACTGACGAGATGGCCGAGAAGTTGTCGGTCATCATGGCGCGAAAGAGTCTCGAGCGCGCGGATGTGGCGATCGTCATAGTCGACGCGGTTGAAGGTGTGACGGCGCTGGATGCAACCATCGCGGGATATGCCGTCGACGCGGGCTGTTCGATCATCATTGCGGTGAACAAGTGGGACGCGATCGCCGACAAGGAGACGAATACGGCGGCGGAGTTTGAGCGTACTTTGCGCGACAGGATGAAGTTTCTGGAGTGGGCGCCGGTGATTACGATCTCCGCGTTGAGCGGACAACGAGTCGAACGGATTCTGCCGCTGGTCGTGCGTGCGGATCAGGCTCGCAACCGGCGCATACCGACCGCGCAGTTGAATGACTTTTTTGAAAAAGCAATTGCACAGCCGCGTGGTGGAACCGCGCCGTCGCCGGCTCGTGGTGGATTCTCGCGTTTGAAGGTTCAATACCTGACGCAGGTGGGAATGCGTCCGCCGACGTTTGTAGTTTTCACGTCGGGCGGCAGAGCGGGGTTACATTTTTCGTACGAGCGCTACCTTGTGAATCGCCTGCGTGAGGAGTTCGACTTCTTCGCCACGCCCATTAGAGTCATTGAGAAGCACAAGCAAAAGAACAGAAAGTGAACCACAGACTACACAGATGACCGGGCCGGCGCTGCGTTTCACGATTGAAGCTCAGGACGGCGAAGCGCGGGCAGGCGTGCTCACGACTCGCCGCGGCGAGATCGAAACGCCGGTCTTCATGCCCGTCGGCACTGCCGGCACTGTCAAAGGCATTCGTTTCGAGGAGCTCGAGTCGCCCGATCTCGACGCGCGCATCATTCTCGGCAACACCTATCACCTATGGCTGCGACCCGGAATCGACGTCATCAAGGCCGCCGGAGGTCTGCATCGTTTCATCGGCTGGAACCGCGCGTTGCTCACAGACTCGGGTGGCTTCCAGGTGTGGAGCCTTGGTGCGCTGCGAAAGATTACTGAAGAAGGCACGGAGTTTCGCTCGCACGTCGACGGTTCGCTGAAGTTCCTGTCGCCGGAAGTGTCGATGGAAGTGCAGGCCGCGCTTGGATCAGACATCGTCATGGTCTTTGACGAATGTGCTCCCGGCAAGGCGACGCACGAGGAAACCGAACGCAGCATGGAACTGACGACGCGCTGGGGGCGACGCTCCAGAGCCGCTTTCGATCAACTCCAGGACACAGGCGCTGACACGGGCCGCGTTGAAAACACACAAAGTCTCAGCGGCCGGCAAGCATTGTTTGGCATCGTTCAAGGCGCTGGTCACCTCGATTTGAGACGTCGCAGTCTCGAGCAAACAGTGGAGATCGGTTTTGACGGCTACGCGCTCGGTGGACTCAGCGTCGGTGAAGAGAAGTCACTAATGTTTGAAGTCATAGACGACATTGCGCCGCGTATGCCGCGCGATCGTCCGCGCTACCTGATGGGCGTCGGCACTCCCGAAGACCTGATAGAGTCAGTCGCGCGCGGCGTCGACATGTTTGATTGTGTCTTGCCGACGCGAAACGGGCGGACCGGTCAGGCGTTTACGTCGCGTGGCAAGTTGAACATCAAGAACGCGCAATGGGTGAAAGATTCGCGGCCGCTGGACGAGTCGTGCGGTTGTTCAGTTTGCCGGCGCCACTCCCGTTCATACCTGCGGCACCTTTACCTGACCGGCGAGATACTGGCGAGCATCCT
>DASXRE010000240.1:0-7063 GCA_036506775.1 Pyrinomonadaceae bacterium
TCGTAGTCCCAGTAGGACCGAGTGCCGTGACTGACGCTCGAATTGACATCATGAGAATAAACAACGTTACCAGTGACGCAACCGACCGACGGATCCGCAAACGACGGCACCATCGAGCGCAGCACGTCTGGACGATAGTGAGTCGTCGCATCCGAGAACAGCAGAACCTCGCCGGTAGCTTTCTCCACTGCCGCGTTTTGAGCGGCTGTTTTGCCGAGCCGTTCTGATTGGCGATGCAGGCGAACGCCGCGCGGTTCGAAGCTGCGGACAATCTCGTCTGTACGGTCGGTCGAGCAGTCGGAAGTGACAAGGATTTCGAGCTTGTCTTTCGGGTAGTCAAGGGCGAGCGTGTTTTCGAGTTTCCGAACGAGGTCGCGCTCCTCGTTGTAGGCAGCGATGATGACGGTCACCGGCGGCTCGAATTCACGGCGCAGAACCGGTTTTCCGCGCAGCTTGCTCAGGATCATAAGCAGCAACGGATAGCCTGCGTAGGTGTACACGATCGCCGCCACCGAAAGCCAGAAAACGATTTGTACGTAAGTACTCAACACAGCGTCATTAAACAACGAAAATCTACCCTTTTCCAGCCACAAAAAGACACAAGAGGCAAAAACACTCAAGAACCAGAGTTCTGTTCTTGCTTTGTGTCTTTTGTGCCTTTTTGTGGTTTCCGCGCGACGAGAAAGACACCGGCCGCGGCGAGGTCTTCTTCCGCCAACTTCCGGTACGGCAACGCGAGTTGTGAGCGGATTTCGTTAATCAGCGAAACCGTCTGTTGCCCGTAATCGACCCCCCGTTCAATCTTTTCCTTGTGCGGCGACAAGATACCCACGCCCACCACGGCGGAAACGAAGAGCTTCCCGTCGTAGCCCCGTTTGCGCAGTTGTTCGCGATAGTCGTTGATCAGCCTGCGGTTGGGCTTTCCGGAGTCGCGCGCCATCAGACGGTAAATGCTTTCCGGGATCGTGAGGAACGTGAGCGGGTGCATGCCGCGACTGCTGAACATGTTTTCGTCGCTGAAGTCGATCTTGTGAAGCATGTAGCCGCCCGGCGTCAGCAAACGATCCATCGTCGCAAAACCGCGGTCGAGGTCGTAAACGTTGTGAATCACGGCGCGCGAGACGATAAATTCAAATGACTCCGGTTTCAGTATCTGATCCGCTTCCTCGATGCCGTGGCCGTAAATGTACTCCACTCGCGCCGGGTTCAGCCTGACTTCGCCGTTCAGCTTGATCGCGTCGTCGAACAGGCGCACTTGTTCGGGCGAGAGCTGCTGCCGCAACTCCTGGTAAATGCGTGTTTGCTGTTCCTGATTGCGCTCTGAATAGAACTTGTCGAGACAAACAACCTGCGCCGCGCCCGCCGTGACAAACTTAAGCGCGACGCCGAAGTTGTCGCCCGGGCCAACTTCAAGAATGCGTTTACCCGCAAATGCTTCGGGCGCTAGACCCGAATACTCCAGATACTCGCGATAGACGCGATCTATATAACCGACGCTTTTTTCGAGTGACCAGAATTCATGAGTTGAGCCATACGCGGTGGTCGTCTTGCCAGATTGAAATGCGCGACGTCTCCGCCAGTTGTCGTAAATGCGGTGCAGAATGATCAGAGTTTTTGATCGACCGGCGATCTCTTTGATAGCAGCACTCATGATTCCACACTCGCCTTCTCGGGTCGCAACAGCATGATCGAATTCTTGATGTCAGCAAGAGCCTTCCTGCCGGCGGGCATGAGCGCAAGAATCAAAACGGTCGTGATTGCGACGATGATTCCACACGTAATGAAGCCGGCCACCGGATTAGCAATGAACACGAACCGGCGGAAGGCATAACACGCAACCAACGAAACCAGCGACGCCAACGTGAACGGCGCCAGCAAACGGTAAAAGTCACTCGTGCGAACCGGTCCCGTGCGCCCGACAAACCAGAACAGCAGCGGATTAGCAACCAGAATTCGTCCCAACGACCACGACGCCGCGACACCAACCACGCCCCACCGTAGACCAGCGACTATCGAAATGATCGAGATCGGCGCGTTTATTAGCGACCAGCGCAACATGTCGCGAACACGTCCCTGACTCACCAGCAGCCAACCCCCCGTGCTCGCCACTGGCTGGAACAATCCCGCCACGCCCATGAACACAAAGATCCTCGCTGTGTCGCTCCACTGCGAACCGAGAACGATCCGCACCAGCCAGTCAGACGTGGCCAGCATTAGCGTCACCGCCGGCATCGTCAGCATGATCACTTTTTCCATGATACGCAGATATGCCTGACGATAGCGTTCGGGTGAATCAGCGAGGCGGCTTAGCGCCGGGATCGAGACCGTTGCGAGCGGTTCGTTGATCTGGTCTGTAGGCAAACCCAGAAGCTGAACCGCTTTCGAGTAGAGACCCAGCGGCTGTGGACCAAAGATGCGGCCGACAATCAGGTTGTCGCAGTTTTTGGAAACGTAGTTGACGAGTGCGTAGCCGGTGACGTTGCCGCCAAACGAAAGCATCGACCGCACGCCCGAGTTGCGTTGCGGGCGTCCCGGCCGCCAGCGGCACACGAGCCAAACACCCATGGTGTTCGAAGCCAGCAATGCCAGTTGGCTAAAAACGAGTGCCCAGTAACCGGCGCCGCGCCACGCCAGGATGATGCCGACCGCATAGCCGATCATCATCGATAGAAACGCGATGGCGCTCAACGCATAGAAACGCATCTGCCGTTTCAGCAGCGCCTCGTGCTGCACCGCCAAACCACCAAAGATGAAGCCCGCCGCCGTCGCCATGGTAATCAGGACCAAACGTGGTTCGGAGTAAAACCAGCCAATCACCGGCGCGAGGGCGAACATCACCGCGGTGATCGCCGCACTGAGCGTTACGTTCACCCAAAAGAGCGTGCTGATCTGCTCGTAGCTGATCTCCGCGCGTTGCACGGTCGCGAGGGACAAACCGAGGTCCTTGAACATCGAGACGAAGCCCGTAAACACCGCCACCATGCCGATGAGACCGTAGTCCTGTGGCGAAAGCAGACGCGCCAGGATCGCAGTTGCACCGATACTGAGCGCAAACTTCAAACCGTGCGAGGCGATCGTCACCACGCCACCGCGCGCGGTGCGGCTCGCGATGGTGGTGGTCAGATGTTCGGTATCGAAATATTCCTGACCAGGATCAACTGGCGCGACTCTTGACATGGTTGACGAGCAAACGGGGAGTTAGTTCCTGATCAGGATGGCCACGGTTCGTGGTTCACTGTCGCCATCAGCATACTCGCCTTTGGCTGCAATGCGGAATGGAACGCGCTGGTTGAAGTCTTCGAGGTGTCGCAAAGACTCCTGGGTTGATTCTCCCTCGTGGCCTTCGTAGATCATGAACGCCCAGGGAATTTCGGCGAGTGCGTCCAGCCAGCCAATGTGGCCGCGGATCGCGAGATAGGAGATGGCACACCCGTCGAGATGCGGCTTCACATGTGGCGCGAGCGCGTCCTGAAGCCGTAGAGATTTGATGATGAGTCCGCCTGAAGTCGAAAACCTCGTGCAGCCGAGGGCGAAGAGCAGCCGCTCGGTATGTGGCACGACCACTTCCTGGTCCCAACCGTGACACCAGAGAGCGCCCAGTTTCAGATACTGGCCCATCATCATGCCGACGTTGCAACCGACGTCGAGAACGAGCCGGTTCGCAACCGAAACTCCGGCATCGTCGAGAAGCTTCGTTAACGCCTCCATCCTTGCTTCGATATTGCGTTTGCCGGGAAGACTGAGTCCCGGTACAGACTGATAGAGATAACGACCACCGCGGAGAATGCTCTTGTCGCCAAAATGCGAAGCCTCAGCCGCGTCCAGGGCGACAGACTTGAGGTAATCGCCGTAACCCGTAAGTGAGAAGTTTTGAAAATCGATGTAGCGAAACTGACCGTCACGCGTGACGAACGCGTTGCCGCCACAGTCAGGACACTGAAACTCGGCGTCGTCGAAGCCGGAAGGCAGAATGACCTTCATCAGGCCACGTTGCTCAAGTTCACGAATGGTGTTGATTCCCTTTTCATAATCGGCGGTTGATGTGACCGGCTTCTCGACGTGCTCCATCACAAACGCGGTCCAGAGATGCCCGTTGCATTCCAGTTCAACGAAATCGTGCAGCCGTGGACCAACGCCGCTAACGTAAAGCAGATTGGCGACGAGCGTGAGATGCCTCACGTTGTGAATCAGCCGCAGATGCAGTCGACTTTCGCCTTCTTGCGGGGAAACATAAACGCTGTCGGCCGGGCCGCCCGGATGTTTGACGATCTTCAGACCCGAATTCGCCGGATAGTAACTTGAGAGCACCCGAAAGGCAGTTCTCTCGATCGTTTCCGGCGGCAGATAAACGGCGTGACCTCCCTTGCTGTAGGCGAGACCTTGCTGTGCCAGTTCATCGAGAAATGGACCGAGCTTCGCAAGATCGAGATCAGGGATACTGATGCGTCGCGCCGACTGGACCGGCAAAACCTCCTGCCACACGGAAGGCGTGCCGATCGCTTTGTCGAAAAGATTCTTGATGCCGACGCGTTTTGCAACGCGGTACTCGGAAGCAAACTGATCGCGCAGCTTGCCGAGCAGAAAGTAGGAATCAGGAAAGTGGACCGACATCCATCCGCGCACGGACTGTTTTCCGGCACTCTCGAGAAAGTCCTCCGGGTCGCTGTGCAGTTGATACGCGAGTTTGCCCTCGTTTGAAAGTACAAAGCCGCCGTGGTCGATCACCAGCCAACCGGCCTTTATCGGCGCGACACAACCGCGAAGCAGTTGTTCGCAGAGCTGTTTGCTTTTTTCTTCCGAGAGTTTTGCGAGCGAGGTTTCCAGAGCTGCATTGATAGGCAGACCTTCGGGGTGATCCAGCAAGACCTCGAATAACCCGCGCACGAGTATCCCTGTGTCTTTTCGCTTTTTCTGCAGCATGAAATCGCTCTGGGTGGCGACTGACTCTGGCCTGAAGATACCAAAAAAAGACCACAGATTACACCGAATTAATCAGCGTAATCTGTGGATCCTGCGAAACGTGCGGTCCTAGACCACGACTTCTTTTTCGTCGAACTCAAACACCAGCGTCTTGACGTGTGCCCTCAGCGCCAGTTCAAACTGCTTCGCCTCTTCGACCTCGCTAAACGACAGTGCCCGCAGTTCCTGCTCGATGCGCCGCCGGTAGTCTGAAACCAGCGAATCGGAAACGCCCAGGATGGCCGCCACTTCCAGTTGCGTCGCATGGTCCGGGCTCAAGTAGCAATACCAGAGCACGCCGAGAATGCGATTGTATTGTTTGACTTTGCCGCGAACGGCTTCGTTCAGACTCACAAGAAACTGCTCGACAAAACCTGCTGCTTCTCGTTCCGATTCGCGACGAACCAGGCCCTCTTCGGGATTCTCGCGCCGGTCGACCGGCTCGTAGCTGTTGCTGTTCTCGTTGTCGCTGTCGTCGCCGTCGAGTGGAACCAGGTAGATGTCCATCACAGGCAGCCGCGACATCACCAGACTGCGCAACGTTCGCACATCAACCGGCGAATCGACCGCGTCCAGCACGGAAACAATCAAATCCTCGAGGTCAGGGTTGCTGATGACGACTTGTGAATCACCCGTGCAACCAACCATTCGCGTGTCACGCTGCCGGACTGGAATCATCTGCACGCGCTGTTCGACGTCATGCGCGCCGCGGCGCGACTTGTCGTCTTTCCACTCGCTCAATCCATAAACTCGATCGGCCAGACGGCGGTGCGGCTCATCGTCAATGCCGCTCGAATCGAAACGACGGAAATTGGTGCTCGACTGAATCAAGGTCGAGATTCGCCGGGCCATGCGATAGCTTTCGGGGTGACGCTTGCGCAGTTCCGCAGTCAACAGGTTCGTTAACTCGATCTGGCTGATCTCGCATTCGATCTCGTAGTCAGACATCTCCGTTTCGAGATAGTGTTCGAAACGATTCTTGCTGAGAAGTTGTACAAACAATTCCTGGGTCAGGTCTGTATAAGCGGCGCCTCTTCCCTCTTCGACTAGCAGGCCGGCGCTGCGTGAAGCCCTGACTAACGGATGATGCGAGACGATGCGGTGGAGTTCAGTCCACAGACGATTAACGTCCGAAGACTGCAGGCTTTCAACCCACTTTGCGTTCTTCCCTGAGCGATCGTTGCGGCGGGGAGTTCTGGGCTGCGGACGTTTCTCCGCGCTGGACGCCGCTGCTTTTTCCGAATCTTCACTTATGGCTTTCACGGTTCACGTTAACTTATCGTTGACCGATAGTTTGCTGGGGCCTGGTTGTAGCGCCGAGATGTGGGTACAGAGGGATTACCGCGCGATAGCGGTGGTGCTCCTGGAGATAATGCGTCAGTGAGCAGGTCGCTCACCTGACTGACGAGGGCATGGTAACAGCATTTTAAAGAACGAGCAACAAGTTTTTACAGTGGCAGAAGGGCAGGAAAATACTAGGGGAAAGTGCCTTAGAGCTCTGGAATTCGGTCAGGATTGGACGTTTCACAGGGGTGAATAAAGCGGTAAGTAGATGAAGCACTCACAGACACAGCTCACATTCCGCAAGACAGCCGCCTGTCCCGCGTCGGCCACGCTTTTGTCGTACTGTTCCCAAAAACTCTCGCGGAAGCTTGCGGCCGTCGTCCGACAACATCTGGCGGTTTGTGAATTCTGCAATGCCGAACTGCCTTTGCTGGCGCATCACAAATCCGAGCGTCGCGGCCCCCGCACGCCCGAGATCCCGATGAATCTCCGAATCCTCGCCGAATCGATTCTCTGGCCGAAGAGTTAAGCCACAAAAAGCGCAAGAGGCACAAATCAGGTACCACTTCCTTTTTTTGTGTTTGTGCTTCTTGTGCCTTTTTTGGGGGGCTTTACTCGTAGAGTTGGTCGATCAACTCCCCGAAACGCTCGTCGATAACTCTGCGCTTGACCTTCAGCGTAGGTGTCAGCTCACCTCCATCGATGGTGAACTCGTCCGGCAGAAGCGCCACGCGGCGGATATGTTCGTAATCAGCCAGCGACGACGTGAGACTGGCGATATCCCGCTGCACAATCTTGATCGCGGGCGCGTACTGGCTCA
>DASXRE010000241.1:0-3012 GCA_036506775.1 Pyrinomonadaceae bacterium
GCATTCTCAACGATCGGCGCGACTTCGATCGGATGCAGATCGATGTAGAGGTTGCCGGTGATGATTCGCGAAACGTCGAGGATGTCGTCGACGATCTGCGCTTGCGCTTTGGCATTGCGCCAGATGGTGTCAATCGCTTGCTGGGTGAAGTCGTGATTGAGTGTGCCGTCTTCCAGCAAACGCGCCCAACCGAGAATTGCCGTGAGCGGCGTGCGCAATTCGTGTGAGACAGTCGCGAGAAACTCGTCCTTGAGCCGGTTCGATTCTTCAGCGGCCTCGCGCGCCGAGCGTTCCAGTTTCAGCAACCGAACATTCTCGATCGCGACCGCGGTCAGATTCGCCGCCATACTCATCGCCGTCGAGTGTTCGTGTCGATAAGCGTCCGGCTGATAACTCTGCACCTCAATCGTGCCGATGATCCGGCCCATCACGGCCATCGGCACCGCCAGCGATGATTGCGGACGCAAGCCGTTGTCAGGCCCGACGATCACTGAAGGATGTCCGCGCGTCGCACGCATGTAATCATTTGTTATGACAACCTCACCGGTCCGAACCGCGCGGCTGTTTGGTCCACGTTCCGTTACCGGCATCGGCGGCAATTCGGAAACGTCAACCTCGTTGCCATCACCCCAGCCGTAACACGCGGTGCGCACGTCACGATGGGGATCGTAGAGCGACACGAAAAAGCCGTCGCAGGGAACTGACACATTCGTAAACTCACGGAGGCCGCGAAAGATCGTGTTCAACTCACGCGCGGTCCCGAGCACTTGCGAGAGACTCGAGATCCGCTGGAGCAGTTTCTCGTACTCAGAAAGCGCACGTTGATTCGCTTCAGTGACCGCCGCTTCTTTCTGTCTGACTGCTTCCGCTGCCTGCTCGGCGCGCGAGCGAGCGCGCACTTCAGCTCGTGTGACAGCGAAGAAAAGGAAACTCAGCAACACGCCGGTGATGATCGTGTATTTCAACAACGGCCGGCTCGAGCCACGCTCGAACGAAGGTTTAATTTCATAACTAACGTTCCAGGTGCGACCCTCGACGGGAATCGAATCGACATGCGTGAAGCGTGAATCGGCGGGAGGCGGATTGGTACGCGTGCCGTGAAGGAAGTTTTCTTCCTTCATGTCGCCGTCGTAGATCTGAAAGCTCACGTCGTAGCTTTTCACTGACGTGATTGGCGCAAGAAAGTCGTCGATGCGAAACGGACTGTAAACGTACCCGACCAGCGCCTTGCGCCGTTCCTCGACCGTATCTGTCGCAGCTCCGTTTTGATAGACCGGAGCGTAGATCAGAAAACCCCACTGCTGTGCCTGATCCTGTGGTTCCTGGACCAGACGCACTCGTCCCGAGGCGGCCGGCAGACCTAAGTCGCGCGCGCGTTCCATTGCTTCCCGACGCACCGGCTCCGTAAACATGTCGTAGCCGATGGCGACTTCGTTGCGATTCGCCTTCGGTTGCAAATAGAGGATGGCCGTGTACGCGTCGCGCAGTCCATCTGGCCACACGTGAAAGTCGGACGCGCCTTGCGCGCGCATTTTCTTAACCACCGCATCCCGCTCTTCCGGAGTGAATCTAAGCGCAAAGCCAATGCCTTGAATGCCGGGATAATTCGTTTCCAAATCAAACTGCTGCACAAACCGATCAAACTCATTCGGGGCCACGTCATCGCTCGCTGCGAACAAACCCGTGCCGGCACGGAGCAAAACAACTGAGGTATCGATTTTCAGCCTGATTCGATCCCGCAGTTCCTGGACCGTCTTTTGATAACGGCTCTGGTCCTGTTCGTAAGTGAGTTTGGAGAAGTAGTAGTAAACGACGACGGTGAAACAGAGGCCGACGAGCAGAATCAGGTACGGCAAAAGAACGCGACGTGAGCGCTGGTTCTGAACACCGCGAGATCGGTTTGACTCGCCCATGGAGAGATAAAAATGGAGGCCAGTCGGGAAACTATCTGACTTTCCGAGTTCGCCGCCGCAGAAAATCGATTAGCACAAACTGCGACAGGTTTCCCGGGTTAGCAAAGTAAGCTTTCCCGTTCGTCATGGCAGACATCTGCTTGACGAAGTCAACGAGATAATAATCGCTCGCCAGCATGAAAGTGTTAATCATTATACCGGCTTTGCGGCAGGCTTGTACTTCCTTGAAGGTCTCGGCCATCACTAGCGGATCGCCGCCCATCGAGTTTTTGTAGAGCCGGCGAGCGGGAACTGCGGTTTTGTCGCTTCGCGCAGACGGCAACGCCTGTCCGACAAAACAGGCGGTCGGTTTGCCGTCGGTGACCATCACGATCTGCTTCATCTCTTTGCGTTGCGCCTGCAAGAGACGGCGCGAAAGACGCAAACCTTCGGCAGTGTTGGTGTGATAAGGGCCAACGCGCGTGGTTGCGAGCTTCGCCAGCGGCAACTCTTCGGCGCCGTCGTGAAAGAGCACAACCTTGAGCGAATCGCCGGGATACTGCGTACGAATCAGATGCGACATCGCCAGTGCTACTTTCTTCGCCGGCGTGAATCGATCCTCGCCATAAAGAATCATCGAGTGAGAACAGTCGAGCATCACGACGGTCGCACACGATGATTGATAGTCGCACTGATGAACGTAGAGGTCCTGGTATTCGAGATTGAGTGGAACCTTCAGGCCGTCTCGCTGAATGGCGGATAGCAGTGTGGTATTAACGTCGAGATTTATGGTGTCGCCAAACTCGTAACGCTTGCTGGCGGCCGCGGCTTCGACGCCGGTGGAAAGATAAACGGTGTCGTGGCGTCCCGCGGCGCTTTTGCCAAAGCTGCCGAGCAGGTTTCGCAACGTTTTGTAGCCCAGAAAGTCGAGGCCTTTTTCAGTTACTTCGAACCGTACCTCGCGCGGGAGTGGTTCCGAAAACTCACCTGGTCCACCGGCGCGTTGTTGCTGCGCGTTTTGCTGCGGCTGCTCTTCATGAAGTGTCAGGTAGCCTTCCTCGACCAGCCGTTCGATGAGCTGATTCAACAACTGTTCGAGCAAAGAGCCCTGGAACTTGCC
>DASXRE010000242.1:0-10782 GCA_036506775.1 Pyrinomonadaceae bacterium
CAAAACCAGTCCAGCCGCTGCATTCGCAACTTTTGCGGCAGCGGAGGGCTGATGAATTCTGGCAAATCGATCTTTGCACAGCTAATGGACTTTCTTCCTTCAAAGGCCTTTCGGCGTTGTGTCAAACGCTACCAGCGCTACCGTTGCGCCACACCCACTCGGGTTGAGACTGAAAGATCGGGTGCCAGTGGGAGGCTTATTAATCCTCCACCTTTGCATTAGAGAATTAGCTTCGTCATAATTGCGCACAATGAGCAAGTCGATCAGAACAATCTACCGAAACGGACAAATCGAATTGCCACCGGAGGTACAACTGCCGGACAACACCTACGTGACGGTTATCCTTCCGGACGACCTTCCTGAAGATGCCGCACCTGATCCAGCTTTTAGCATTCCCGATCTGGCCCAGGATATCGGACCCGAGGACCTCTCCCGCAACTTGGAACATTACCTTTACGGCCATCCAAAACAATGAACTCATCGTCCACGAACCTCGTCTATGTGGATGCTGCTGGATGGATCGCGTTAGTCAATCTGCGAGACGCCCTACACACCGAAGCCGTGCGGATTTACAAACAGCGGCTTCAAGAGCAGTGTCAATTCATTACCGCATCAGTCGTACTTCTGGAGGTTGGAAACTGGTTGTCGCCAGCTCCTTTGCGCGGTTTAGCGATCGACCTTCTACACCGCATAGAGCAATCAAGCCGGATAGAAGTAGTCCATGTAACACCCGAGCTCTATGCAGAGGGCTGGCAATTGTACAGCAATCGATTAGACAAGGACTGGGGCATGATTGACTGTATCAGCTTTGTGATAATGCAGGAGCGCAACCTTACCGAAGCTCTCACGAGCGATCACCACTTCGAGCAAGCAGGTTTCAAGGTTCTACTGTAATTCGGCCAGTTCTCGTTTTCCTCTTCACCACTCCAGCACCGTGTCGATATCAATAGGACCACACATACGACGGACTGATGAATCTAAAACTAAATCGGCCGCGTTGTTTGTGTTGATGGGAGTACTTGAACACTCAAGATCCCAAACTAGTTTCAATTCGGCTGCGAATCTTGGCTTTGGTCGCCGCGGAGAGGTTCAACCCGTACGGAATGGTTACCGCTCAGTTGGAGTGATTAAGGGCAAATTATTTGCTGGCAAGATGCCGTTCTCGTGATGCGTTCGTGTTTTGTCGCCGCTCCTCTCAACGGCTGTTGCTGTCTCTAGCCCGCAACCAAATTGAGCCCGGGCCGACGGCACCAAGACTCTCAGCCACTACAAGATTCGACAAGTAATCAGTTAAAACCGTCACTCCAGTACGCTTGTTCCTTCGATTATTTTTCCGCCTTACGGCTCTCGCATTGCACAAAAACGACTCGATGGATGTTCTAATGACCGATTAGCCGTTCAAGCGGTCGATAGCCATACTGGGCATCGTCCGACGTGTTGAGCCCTTAGCCTGAATGTCAGACACCCACTTCGTAAACAATGACCAGACAGCCAAGTCATAACAAGGTGTCTACTCAATATGAGCGTCCACTAAAGTGAACAGGCTAACTTAATGGACGATATGAGTAGATTTCTTGCTTTTCTACCAACATGGCTTTCTACCTACATTGACTGAGGGGTAAAAATAGGGGTACATTTTGGCTCCGCCTCACTGAAAGTGCGATTTTATAAGGCTGCCCGCTTGGCTCAGCGGTAGAGCACTCGCTTCACACGCGAGGGGTCAGTAGTTCGAATCTACTAGCGGGCACCAGCATCTCAATCACAACGGGCGACGAGAGTCGCCCGTTTCACTCTATGCGCGTCTAAGTCCGAATGCCTAAACAGCTCAAAAAAGCGACCAAGATCATGTTGATTCGGCACGCTGAGAAGCCGGCAAAAGATGGCGCCCCTTACGGCGTGACTCGAAAAGGCGAACAAAGCAAGGAGTCACTAGAAATTCGCGGATGGCAACGAGCGGGTGCGTTATCAACTCTTCTTGCTCCTTCGAATGGCCACTTTCAACATACCTCTCTCGCCAAACCACAATTCCTCTACGCCTCAAAACCCTTGCGACGCAAGGGCAGCAGACGGCCAATCGAAACAATCACGCCCTTGGCGGAAAAACTAGGGCTCGGCATTCACTCTGATTTTGCGCGGTCTGAGTTTGATCAGATGGTGGAAGAGGCTTTCTCGTGTCGCGGGATCGTACTGATCTGCTGGCAGCGTGAGTACATTCCACAAATCGCAGCACACATCGTGGGCCAGGACCATATCGTGCCGACCACGTGGCCGGAAGATCGATTCGATATGATTTGGCTGTTTGATCTTGACCGCTCCGCAACCAGGTACAAGTTCCGGCAAGTTCCTCAAAAACTGCTGAAAGGCGACCGGCTGACTAAGATAAGGTAGCAACCAGCGGACTCACAGGGACCATGCTCAACTCTAACGAAAACACTCCCACACAAAATCTGTTCGCGTACGGAACTCTGCAAACAACCGCGGTTCAACTCTCAACATTCGGGCGAAGATTGGGTGGCAAGGCTGACGCGCTGGTCGGATATCGTCTTCAGATGATTCGGATTGACGATCAAGAGTTTGTAGCGGCAAGCGGCACCGCGGATCATCGCAACCTCGAGTTCACCGGAAATAATTCCGACGTTGTCGAAGGAACAGTGTTCACTGTAACAACGTCAGAACTCAAACAAGCCGACGCATACGAGCCCGCCGGTTATGAACGCTCGCTGGTCCAACTGAGGTCAGGTCTCAATGCGTGGGTTTATCTGAAGCCGCAGGCGCAGCCGTTGGTGGGGGCAGATCGGAGCTGAACATGTCGGCCACGCATTTCCAGCTACCATCCGCCTGCTTCTTCCAGACCTCCAGAAACTTTCCTTTGTCGGTCATCGGCTTGCCACCCGGACCGTTCTCGGTCATCTCGTAGCTGCCAGTCACGTAACCCAGATCACTGGAGTGGGCCACTTCCACCTTCGTCGATTTCCAGCCACCAGCAAACCCGGGAGCGCTGAGCATTCCTTTCCAGATCGCGCGGATCGGTTCCTTGCCCGTCAACACCGGACTGTTCGGCGGCATCACGAGCGCATCGTCTGAGTAGTACGAAACGGTTTTATCAACATCCTTGGCACCGGCGGCCTTTGACCACTCAGCGTCGAGATTCTTCAAAGTGGCTTCGTCTGCGGCGCGCGTGTCCGCAACCGTTTGCGTCTGACAAGCACTCGACACGACGAGCACGATCAAAAGCAGGACCAGGCTGATTCGAGTAGTTAGAACAGATCTGAGCATGCGGGAGACCTCGTTCATGGGGATACAAAGCAAGTGTTGCAGACTTCAAGTATCATAGGCCGACCGTGGACGCAACCAAAACTTCAGACATTGCAATTCGCCAGATCGAGACGTTCGCGGAACTGCGCGCGGTCGAACAACTCGAGAAGGAAGTTTGGGGCGTTCCCGATCTCGACGTGGTTCCGCTCACGCACCTGATCGCCACCAAAGCGGCCGGCGGCGTGTTGCTCGGCGCCTTCGATCGCGACACGCTAGCCGGCTTCGTCTATGGCTTCGTCGCTCTGGAAGACGGCGAGTTGGCCCATCATTCACACATGCTGGCGGTGAAGCCCACCTACCGCAATTTCAATCTCGGGTACAAACTGAAACTTGCGCAGCGCGAAGCCGTCCTGGCCCAAGGCATCAAAATCATCACGTGGACGTTCGATCCGTTGCAGAGTCTTAACGCACACTTCAACTTTACGAAGCTTGGCGTGATCTCCAATCGTTATCTGACCGATTTTTACGGTGAAGAAGCTGCCAGCTTTTTGCACCAGAGTGGCACTGACCGCCTTTGGGTGAAGTGGTTACTGCCGAGCGATCGTGTGATGAAGCGACTGAACACAACAACACCGGCGCTCGAACATCCCTCTGACAAACTCCTGATCGAGATCCCTGGCGACATTAATAGAGTGCAACAACAGAGTCTCGAAGCGGCGCGTGAATGGCGCAAACGCACGCGACGAGCTTTCACTGATGCGCTCGCTGACGGTTACACAGTTGTGGACTTTTATCGCGAGAGTGGCGGAGAGGAGAAAGCCGGTTTTTACATTTTAAGTCGATGAAAAGCGTAATTAGACAAGTCGCGGTTCTTTTTCTGATCGCGCTCTTCGCTCAGGCTCAGACCACGCCTCGGCCGTTAGTCACCGATTACCTCTGTGTCTCTGTGTCTCGGTGGTTAGCTATTTAGCTGCCAATCGAACACGCAACCCGGTGACGTCTCGCAAAGTATCACGTCATAACTCTCCAGCAGCGGCATCGCCAGTCCTTCGAGTTCATTCTTCCACAACTCGCCGCCATAAAACGCGTCCTTCATCCGCTCACGCTCTTCCAGTGACGGAAAACTCCGCAGAAAAACGAACTTGTTCGGGTTCTCAACGTCGAGCATTGGACCAACCACTTTCATTCCATACTCTCGCAGTCCCGGAATCGCCCGGCTCTCAAACAATCTGATGAACTCATCTCGGTGTCCGGGCTTGATCCGGTAGCTTCGCACTTCTACTATCATCCACAACCTCCAAACGATTTCGTCTTACATCTAGCTGGGGAATGTAATCTGAGTCATGAGCGCCATCAAGAACGCACCTTCAGGTAACCATTCAGCACGAACGCGAGCCAACCCCGTCACCGGCTGTCCGCTCACCGCGGCTCTGACCGCGATTGGCGGCAAATGGAAGTTGATAATTATTTACTGGTTGGCCGAGTCGCCGAAACACTTCGCTGCGTTGCGCAAGGCGATACCGGGCATCTCGCAGAAGGTGCTCACCCAACAGCTTCGCGAGCTCGTGAATGACGGAATAGTAAATCGCGAACCGAAGGGTGCGAGACCCGCGCCGGTTGAGTACTCGCTCACGGATTATGGTCGTTCGGTGTTGCCGCTGGTTGAGGACGTGCGACTTTGGGGCAGATCGCATCTCGAACGAACAGAACCATCCACAGATTTCACAGATTCATCCGCCTAATCTGTGGATTGCTTTCTGTAAGGAACGCTTGCGCCTGAGCATCTCGGCCCAGAGATCTCCGACCTCGGTAACACGCTGCATCATGCCGCGCAAAGTGAAACTCCTCGGATGCACTTCACCGCGTTCCACTTCTTCCCAAGTGCAGGGAGCAGATACCGGCGCGCCTGGTTTCGCACGCACAGTGTAAGTCGCAGCGAACGTCGCACTGTAGCCGTTGCGTCCGGTGTCAACGAGAATCCTTCCGCCGCGATCCACTTTGCTGAATTCCTGCGTCAGATGTTGCGGATCGCGTTGGACCAGAATCTTTCCCACCTGATGAGCAAAGCGCGCCACCGTGCCGAAGTCAGACTTGCCGTCGAGCGGCACCGCAATGTGAAAGCCTTTCGATCCTGAGGTCTTGATCCAGCAAGGCAAGCCGAGTTCAGCCAGAAGGTCGCGCAGGTTGATGGCGGCAGCGCGCAAAAGGTCGTGTTCGTCGTTTCGCGAAGGATCGAGATCAAAGACACAAATGTCCGGGTGATACAGATTCGGCGTGCGCGAGGGCCAAACGTGAATCGTGATGCTGTTCTGATTGGCCAGCCACAGTAGTGAGCGCGTATCGTTGGCGATCGGATGATGAACCGTGCCGCCGTGCTTCGGCACTTCAACGCGTTTGAGCCACTCGGGAAAACCTTTCGACACGTCCTTTTGAAAGAAACCGGGCGCGCCGATACCGCGATGATAACGCTCCATCGTGATCGGCCGGCGCCGCAGATGCGGCAACATCACAGGCGCGATCGCTTCGTAATACGCCGCGAGCTCGCCCTTGGTGATGTTGTCATCGGGAAACAGGATCTTTTCGGGATGACTGATCATGCGCTGGTTCTACGACACTCAACAGACGCGGATGACGCAGCTTGCCATGCACGGTCCATTCGATGAATCCCACCTTGACCACGATCTCCGGCTTCACCCAATGCTCACGCACACGCGGCAAGCCAACGGCTTTCGTAAACGGCGCTTTCGGAATTTCCAACTGGTCTAGTTGTGCTCGAAGGTCGAGCAGCAGTTTGGTGTCGAAGCCGGTACCGATCTTTCCCGCAAACACGAAGTCGTCGCCGTCGAAATGCCCAACGAGCAATGCGCCGAGGCCGACGCGTTTGCCCTGTGGATCAGTGAACCCGCCGACGATGAAGTCTTGCGAGAGTTCGCACTTCATCTTCAACCAATTTCGTGAACGGCGGTGTTCGTATTCAGAGTCGCGACGCTTCGCGATGACGCCTTCCCAGCCTTCTCTCTCCGCACGTTGCCACGGCGATTCATCGGTCACCGGCTCCACTCGCTCAACTGTTCCAGTCAACGGCAACTGCTTCAACAACTCGAGCCGTTCTTCGAGTGGCAACTTTGTCAGGTCGCGCCCGTCGAGCCACATGATGTCAAAGACGTGATAAGTAACCTTGCCGCCGGGCCATGTGATCTCGCCATCAAGGATCAGCTCATCAGGCGGAAGCTGTTCAATCGCCTGACTAACCACAGGCACGTTCTGCGGCAGGTGATTGCGCGAAAACAACTGGACCTCGTTGCCGCGTTTGAAGGCCAGCAAACGAACGCCGTCAAACTTCCGTTCAAACAGCCAGTCTGGTCCGGTGAACCGCTCCTGCGTGAGCGTCGCCGCCATCGGCACCAGCCATTCAGGAAAGCGAGACATGAAACACACTTTACGATAATCTTCGCACGATGAATACACGCCTTAATCGACGTGACTTTCTTCGTGGCGCCGCCGCGACGAGTGCACTCCTGATGAGCACGCGACTCGCGCGCGCCTTCGATACCCCACGTCGCTTTGCGCCGGTCAAAGTCTCTCGAGATCGCATCATTCGCGAAGTCGTCGGGTTAAGACCGTATCGTCCGAGCGGTTTCGTGGTTGATGCCGAACGCTTCGGAAACAAGCTGCTGGTGCATAATTACGGACACGGTGGCGGCGGTGTCACACTCTCGTGGGGCACCGCATCGCTCGCAGTCGATCTCGCACGAGACTTCTTGACTACTAGTCGAGTACGTCCGCAACACTTCGCCGTGCTCGGATGCGGCGTCAGCGGTCTCTCTACCGCTCGTCTGCTGCAACGCCGTTTCCAGAATGGTCCCGGCACAGTGACGATTTACGCGAAAGAGCTGCCGCCGGAAACGACCTCAAACATCGCCGGCGCTTCGTGGTCGCCCACCTCTGTTTATGAACCAGACCAGATCAGCGGAAAGTTCACCGATCAGTTTCGCCGTGCTTGCCAGATCTCGAATCGCGCGTTTCAACTGCTCATTGGACCAGAATACGGCGTGCGCTGGATCGAGACTTACGAGCTCCTGCGCAACGAGATGTCGCTTGAACGCGAGTTACCGGGCGGCGACGCGCTCTATCCGGCAAGACAGATCCACCGCGACCCCGAACACTACTTCGGCTTTCCCCTCGTGCGGCAATTCTCGACGATGCTGATTGAGCCGTCGATCTATCTCGGCGCGTTGCTGCGCGACTTTTACATCGCGGGCGGCAAGGTTGTGGTGAAGGAGTTTCGCAGCCGGCGTGAGATCGCGCGGTTGCGAGAGACGGTAGTCTTCAATTGCACCGGTCTTGGATCACGAGCGCTGTTCGATGATGAGGAGTTGATTCCCGTTCGCGGTCAACTCGAGATCCTGCTGCCGCAACCGGAAGTCGATTACTGTTACTTGAGCAGCGGCTACATGTTTCCGCGTCGCGACGGCATCATTCTCGGCGGCACGTGGGACCACGGCGACTGGACGCTCACGCCGAATGCCGAGCAAGCAAACGGCATCCTCGAAGCGCATATCGCAATCATGAAGAAGCTAGTAGCGCCAGCTCTTTAAGTCCGCGCCGGGCGGCGCGCTCTTCTCAATCCGCTCCACGATCTCCGGCGCGAAGAACTGGTGATAACGCAGGCGCGAGATCGCATTCGGCCGCGTGTGATCGCCATTCCAGCAATGCTCCGCGCGCGGCTCGTAATCAACTTCACCGCCGTAAGCAGGATTCTTCGTAGTCTTCAGAAAATCTTCCACGAGGTAGACTGCATTATTCAGAAAGAAGTTGTCAGCTTCACCAACGTAAATATGAATCTTGCCGGCGAGCTTTGGTCCGAGTTTGGCCCA
Organism: Pyrinomonadaceae bacterium; assembly: GCA_036506775.1. Classification (GTDB taxonomy): domain Bacteria; phylum Acidobacteriota; class Blastocatellia; order Pyrinomonadales; family Pyrinomonadaceae; genus PSRF01. The sequence goes on from DASXRE010000242.1 coordinate 8,133, forward strand.
ATCGCGTTTGATCATGTAACCCAGATCGTAATTCTCGCGCCAGTAGTCGGCGACCGAGCGATCGATCTTTCCCGTTAACTTGTCCCAGATCGGTTTGGGATAACCGTCGCTTCCCACCGGCGAGTAGACAGCTTGCCAGATGTCCCATTGACCTCCCGAACGGCTGTTCGTTCCCAACGCGAGCTCCATGTGATTCATGTCCTCGACGGTCGCGGCTAGTTCTCCGAGATAGTTGCGCTTGCCGGGTCGAAGCATTCGTTTCCACGGTGAGTCAGCGTAGTAAGCGTTGTTGTGTTCATAGATATTGACGACGGTGTAGGCGCGGAAGTCGATCGGATCGGGACAGGCGGCCCAACTGCCGTTGTACTCGTACGGATAGAACACCTGTGCGGCCAACGCTTCCCAACCACCAGTCGAGCCGCCGTAGAGAAACCGCGCCCAGCCTTTGCCGATGCCGCTAAAACGTTTCTCGATCTCCGGGATCAACTCGTAAGTGATCGCGTCGCCGTATGGTCCCAGGTTGGCTGAGTTAACGGCGTAGGAGTCGTCGTAATACGGATTCGCATGCTGGATCTCGACGATCAGAAAACGCGGGAAGTTTGGACCGGTCCAGTCTTTGTAAAACTGATAAGCCTGCTCCTGCACGATGCGATTGTAACCGGCGAGCTTGAAGCGTTCGCTGTAGTCGGGTTTGAGATTCGGATCGGGCGGCTGTTCGCGAAAGCCGCTGAGGTCAGCCGGGAAATGACCGTGAAAGATTACGAGCGGGTAACGCGCTTCAGGATGTGAGTCAAAACCCTCGGGCAGCAACACGTGCGCGCCGAGATACATGGGCCGTCCCCAGAATTTCGTCAACCGCTCGCTCTGGATGCGGATGTGCTTGATGTAACTGGTATCTTTTGGAGAATCGATGGGAGGAATGACCTTGTCGAGCGTGATCGAGATCTGGCCGTTGCCGTCGATCCGGATTCGCTTCGGCGTGCTGTAGAAATTGCCCGGTGCGCGACTCCATTGCTGGCCCTCGCCGCGGTCCATCGGCAACTTGACCGTGTGGCCATCCGCCCGTTTGAAAGTTTCATAGCGATGCAGCAAGGCTTGCACTGTGTACTCGCCAGGCGGCAGATCAGACAAACTACGTCGCGGATAACCAAACGCGCTCTGGTCTACGACCTTCGTTTCGCCCGCCTTCCAGCCATCGACGTCAACTCCGAAGACCTGCTGCGTGTTTAGATCTTCGTTGATTTGAAAGCGAGGTTCCTCTTGCGTGTTGGTGGAGATCAGCAACAGCAGCCGGCCGTCGATCGGGCCTTTGTCGAGCGTTGCGGGGAACGAAACCTCGAACTTCGGTCTGTTGGAGTCCTGAGCCTCGGACGCGATGGAGAAAAATAGCGTCACGAGGACTGCCAAGGCGAGTGTGAATTGGAATATTCTCTTCATGCGGGCGTGTAATTTAACAGGAACACAACGCTATGAAAACACAACGACTCTGAAGCCGTGAGGAATTGGACGTCTCCTTGGAGTGCGCCGACTCGTCGGCGCTTTGGCCAAAGCGGTGACAAGTCCCCGCACTCCAAGGAGACGTCCAATGGAAACTGACAGCTATCTATCTCGTTAGACTGAAATGTGGGATCAACTTCAGGTCAAAGCCGCTGAGTGGAATATCTTACTCGAGGAGAGCCGTGAGACAGCGACCTCGCTGCTGGGCTTTGGAAGGCGCAATGACCGGGCGGTGGTGCTGAAATTAACGAAAGGTGCCGGTGACGAATCGCATTCGGGTGCGGTGCTCCGCGCGTTCAACGGAGACGGTGCGGTGCGGGTTTATGAGTCGCAGACGGGTGCGGTGTTGATGGAGAGACTCGAGCCGGGCGAACAGTTAGTGAGTCTCGTCAGGCGCGACGCTTCGAAGTCTCTACGGAATGAAGACGATGAAGCGACGAAGATTCTCTCGCAGGTGATTGGAAAGCTCGCCAAACACGCGGCACCTGCTGAGTGTCCGACGGTTGCAGACTGGGGACGAGGTTTCGATCGTTATCTTCAAAGTGGCGACCCGCAGGTTCCTCGTGAATTGGCGACCGAAGGACAGCGCTTGTATCAGGTCCTCGTGGCGTCGCAACGGACAACGATGCTGCTCCACGGCGACCTGCAACACTACAATGTTCTCTTCGATCGCAATCGTGGCTGGATCGCGATCGATCCGAAGGGGGTGGTGGGCGAGTTGGAATACGAAGTCGGCGCGCTGTTGCGAAATCCCGTCGAGCAACCAGAACTCTTCACCAAGCGCAGCACCATCGCGCGCCGTCTTGAAATTCTCTACAACGCTCTAAACCTGGACCACTCGCGCGCGCTTCAGTGGTCCTTCGCTCAAGCCGTGCTGTCGGCGATCTGGGACGTTGAGGATGGAAATCCAGTCGAACCAAACCATCCGGCACTGCAACTGGCACACGTACTAAGGCAGATGCTCGGCACGTAGACCATCACGCGCAAGGAAGCGTTGGACATTCGGAATCATGCCCTTCCGTGGTCGCGCCCGCCGCGTGTTCAGCGCCGAAGGTCGTAATCAATACCACCGATCCCACAATCACCGCAGCCGCCACCAACATCCGCAACGTCAACGGCTCACTCGCAATCAACCAACCGAGCCCGACCGCCA
>DASXRE010000243.1:0-5715 GCA_036506775.1 Pyrinomonadaceae bacterium
CCCATTCTCAACATGTGCCTGAGCGCGAATGCCATCAAACTTGTCCTCAACCAAAAACTCCTCCGGCATCGTTCTGGCAATGTCGGTCAAGTCCGCAGCGGGCGTCGCCAGCATGAACTTTATCGGATGGAACAGCCGCATGTTCACATCGCGTAGATCACCACGCCTGGCGCGCGTCGCGGTTTCACCAATATCGCCTAAAAGCATATTTGCGTAAGCGACATCAGCCAGCGATTGACTAAATACTCGCGCGATCGCGTCCTCAACCAAGCCTTCTCTCAACCCAATCCGCAGATCGCCGGCCAGCAACTTCACCAGGTACTTCGCCTCGAGCGGCGTTGCGTGGGAAAGAACAGCAGTCAAGAGCGCAGTCTTGTTCTTGATGCCGCGAGTTTCACTGAGCCGGCTAATCAGCGACTCGGTTTCCCCCAGTGTGACAGTAGGACGGAAACTGTGGCGCGCTTCCTTGACGATCTCCGCAGCCAGATCCCCCGGATCACCCAGACGCACGTAACGCGGATAGAGATCGTCCGGACTAAATCCTGTCGCTTCACTCAGAGCCGCACTGATGATGCTCCCACCGACATTCGTCGTGCGTGCATCATTCAAAGCGAACTGCTGACCAGCAAAGTAACGCGCCGCTCTCGTGAGGTCAGGATCAGAAAGCGTTTTTAGATAGCTTCCGAGCAGAGCGGCCTTCTCCAGTTTCTTTGTCGTCGCTGCCACCGCTTCAGCACATTCGGCGAAAGCCTGAAGCGTTCCCGCGCCATTGACGAAGCTCTCTGTTGCGTTTTCTTCTTGACCCATTGCTTTTACAAAAACCACACTCCCTGTAGACCACTTGCAGCTTTGAGCATTTTAAGTGATCCTAGCGTCATCTATTAGCGTCAGCGAGCGAGCCAACCCGCAGGCTTCTTACAACCGAGATCTTAGGAAGGTGAGACGACCGTGTTTGCCCTCATTCTGGAATCACTCAGTGCCACTGAGCTGTTCTTCATTCTTGTCATCGCACTAATATTCTTCGGCCCGCGCAAGTTGCCACAACTCGCACGCTCAATGGGCAAGGGCCTCGCCGAGTTTCGCAAGGCTTCCGACGACTTCAAGCGGACATGGGAACGAGAAGTCGCAATCGAAGCTGCGAAGCTGGATTTGGAAAGTGAGAACACGATTCTTCCAACCGACCAGCCGCAGGCCTACCTGGAAGAAAAGCCACTTCCGGAACCTCTCGTTGAATCTGCCGAACCTCTGGTCGCAACTGCGAATCCCGAACTGGCTGTAGTTCGCGGCAGCGTGCCTGAACCAATCGCACCATCAGCCGAACCGTTAAGCGCAGCAGCCGAACCGTTAAGCGCAGCAGCCGAAGCCGCCGCACCCGACCCGCTCCGCAAACAAGAGTGGATATAAACGCACACCGCAATGTCAGCATTCATAAAAGCTTTAACCGCGAACAGGGGGAACGAAGAAGAACTCGGGGGCCAGATGTCGTTTCTGGAGCATCTGGACGAATTGCGTCGCCGTCTGGTCCGTTCGTTTATCTTCGTGTTCATCGCCGCGACCGTGTCGTGGTTCATTTCTGAGCCGATCTATGCGTTTCTCGCTGCGCCCGTGTATCGAGCACTTGGCGAAGCGCAACGACGTCAGGTCCCAATCGCTGGTCACAGCGGAACGGAAACGATCTCCGCGCTGTCCTCACTCAAGGAAAACGACGCCGGACGGTATGTGTTCTCGGAAGAAACCAAGCTGGGATCGAGCCTGATACCTGCGGGCGCTTCGGTTATGGCCCGCGTGATGAAAGACAGCGAAGGCAAGCTCGCGCTTTTCACTGACGAATCGCTCTATGCGGGCAATTCAGTGATTCCGAAGGGCGTGCGATTGCCGACAGATCTCGGGGCGACGGTCGAAGCGTTTTCCGGTCTGAACGACAAACTCATCGTCACGACCGCACTGGAGCCGTTCTCGTTGTACTTGAAAGTCTCGCTCTACACCGCGATCTGCGTTTCTATTCCGTTCCTGCTGTTTCAGATCTGGGGTTTCGTATCTCCCGGCCTTTATCCACACGAACGCGCCTACGTAACTCCGTTTGTTCTCTTGTCGTCGATCTCGTTCGTCGTGGGTGCGGCGTTCGCCTATTACGTTATCTTTCCACCGGCAGCGAAATATCTACTTGGTTTGGGAAGTGACTTCCGCCTCCTGCTGAAGGCGGATGAATACTTCGACTTCATCATCCTCGTAATGCTCGGCATGGGAATCGTCTTCCAGATGCCCGCAATTACCTATGTGCTGGCGCGCATCGGTTTGGTAACCGCAGGTTTTCTCGTGAAAGTCTGGAAAACCGCACTGATCGTTATCCTGGTTGCCGCAGCCGTGCTGTCGCCAACCAACGATATTCCAAACATGTTGCTGTTCGCGGCTCCGATGATCGTCCTTTACGTTGTGTCGATCTTAGTCGCGTGGATTTTCAACAAGCCCCGAACAACGAGTTGAGAGAACGGATTCAAACTCTCCTTTTGCCCGATTTTGCGGGGTTTGGGGCAACGGACGGCAAGCGTGACGGCATCTTGACTCTGTTCTCGGCGGGATCTTAGAATCCTGAGTCTTCCTTTGCCCGGCAACAGTCCGTATCGCTCGTATTCGTCATACGTCTCATAGGAGTTCTGTAATGTCTTACCAGAAAGTTGCTCTGCGTCTGGCTCTCGTAGTCGCGTCAGCGTTGATTGCCAGTCCTGCGGTTTTGGCCCAGGAGCAGCCGGATCCGACCAGCAAACCGCGCAACGTAAAACCGGAACTCAAAAAGGCCTACAAAGACTGGCTCGACAAAGACGTTACATACATCATCACTGACGAGGAACGGAAAGCTTTCAAGAAACTGGCCACCGACGACGAGCGCGAACGCTTCATCGAAGAGTTCTGGCGCCGCCGCGATCCCGATCCCGACACCGAAGAGAACGAATTCAAGGAAGAATATTACGAACGCATCGCCTACGCGAACGAGCACTTCAGTTCCGGCATACCCGGCTGGAAATCTGATCGCGGCCGGATCTGGATCATGTACGGCAAGCCGGACGAGCGCGAAACGCACCCGATGGGTGGTTCTTATGAACGTCCTTCGTATGAAGGTGGTGGTTCGACCACGACTTACCCGTTCGAGATCTGGTTCTATCGCTACCTTGGCGGCGTCGGCTCCGGTATCGAGATTGAGTTCGTCGACCCGACGGGCAGCGGTGAATATCGCATCGCGCGAAACCCAAATGAAAAAGACGCGATGCTGATGGTACCGGGTGCAGGTCTCACGTTGTCAGAACAACTCGGTCTGACCAGCAAAGCTGATCGCATTGCCGGCATTGGCGGCGTCGGCAACACAAATTATCAACGCGAGCAGGACAGCCCGTTCTCAAGACTGCAACTGCTGGCCGACCTCAGCCGCCCACCGCAAGTCAAATTCAACGACCTTGCAACTGCGGTTAACACCGGCGTGGTCGAAGAGAACCCCCTCAACTTCGATCTGCGCATCGACTTCTTCCGCCAGTCAGACGAGCGAGTTATCACCGCCTTCACGATTCAGGCGGAAAATAAGGATTTGGTCTTTCAGGACAGTGGCGGCTTGCAGCAAGCACGAATGAATATCTTCGCGCGCATCACGTCGGTGGCGGGCAGACGCGTCGGCATCTTTGAGGATCCGGTAGTTACTACTGCAACCGCGGAAGAACTCAGCGAAGCAAAAGACAGAAAATCCGCTTATCAAAAAGCCGTTCCGCTCGCGCCGGGCACGTACAAGGTTGACGTGATCGTTCGCGACGTTGCGTCTGGCGCGACCGGTCTCAAACAACTCGGTTTCACGGTTCCACGTTACGATCAGGAAAAACTCTCTACTTCCACCATGATTCTGGCGGCGAAGCTGGAGAGTCTCAACGACCAACCCGCGGTGGGCCAATTCGTCATCGGCACAACGAAAGTCATCCCCAACGTCGCCGGCGTTTACCATCGCGGTCAGCCCGTTGGCGTCTATCTGCAAATCTACAACGCCGGCATCGATCAAACCACGTTGCGTCCTTCAGTCGACGTCGAATATGCCTTGCTCAAGGACGGCAAAGAAGTCGGCAAGCAAGCGGAAGACTGGCGTGGTCTAAGCGACTCAGGTCAACGACTGACGCTCGCTCGCTTGATCGATACGCGCTCACTCGCAGTCGGAGAATACGAGGTCGCCATTCGTATTCGCGATCGAGTTACGGGTCAGTCTCTGGCGCCGTCGCAAAAATTCAGCGTCATTCAATAGCTGGGGGTCTAATATGGCTACCTTCGCTTCACGACGGCTCGCCGCCGTGCTCGGGTCCCTCGTATTCGCGAGCGGCGTAGCGCCCGCGCAAAAACCGAGTTCTGATCCGGAGCAAAACCCACGCAAGGTCAAACAGGAGTTAAAGAAGGCCTACGTCGATTGGGCTAAAGACGTCGACCTTATCCTTACTCAAGCCGAAAGAGACGCCTGGAAAAAACTCCAGACCGACGACGAACGAGAAAAGTTCATCGAGGACTTCTGGCGCAGTCGTGATCCAGATCCTGATACGGAAGAAAACGAGTTCAAACAGGAGTTTTTCGAACGCATCGCTTACGCCAACGAACACTTCTCATCGGGCAAACCCGGACGAATGACAGATCGCGGCCGGATCTACATCAAGTTTGGTAAGCCTGACGACATTGAGTCACATCCCGCCGGCGGCACGTACGAGCGGCCATCCTGGGAAGGTGGTGGCTCAACCTCGACGTATCCATTTGAAAAGTGGTTTTATCGATACATTCCCAACGTCCGCAGCGGCATCGAGCTTGAATTTGTCGATCCCACCGGCTCCGGCGAGTATCGGCTGGCGCGGAATCCAGACGAAAAGGATGCGCTAATTAACGTTCCCGGCGCTGCTCCAACCATTGCCGAGCTGACAGGAATTGAAACACGCGCCCAGCGAATCGCAAATCTCGGCGGCTTTGGACGGGCCAATTACATGCGGTCGCAGGATTCACCGTTTGAAGTGATGAATCTGCAAATCGACATGGAGCGTGATCTGCCGTTTACGCGAAATTTCATTGGCGGCAGCACCGGCACTCCAATTGTCGATGACAACCTCATCAACTTCGAAACTCAGTTCAACTACTTTCGCCAGTCTGACAATCGCGTACTCGCAGCCCTCGTTATTCAAACCGATAACGATCAACTCTCTTTCAGCGACAGCGGTGGTCTGCAAACTGCGCGGATGAATATCGTCGGTAGCGTTACCACCGTCGCAAATCGCCGGGTTGGCAAGTTTGAAGATTCGGTGGTCACCACGGCCACGGCTGAAGAGCTCAGTTCAACGCGCACGCGCAAATCAGCCTACGCGAAAGCATTCATCCTCGAGCCCGGCCGGTATCGCGTTGACGTGATGCTGCGTGACATTCAGTCTGGCGCAGCGGGCGTTCAGCACGTCGGCTTTGTCGTGCCGGAGTTCCCAGAAGATCGACTCTCGACCTCAAGCATCGTTCTTGCCGCCAAGCTCGAGAACACCGAGCGCGGAGCTTCGGTTGGTCCATTCAACATCGGTACGACCAAAGTAATTCCGAACCTTTCGCGCACCTATCGGCGCGGCGAAGCCGCCGGCATTTACTTGCAGGTCTACAATGCGGGCATCGATCAAACAACCTTGAAACCGGCCGTTGACGCGGAGTATGTGTTGCTCAAAGAGGGAAAGG
>DASXRE010000244.1:0-7755 GCA_036506775.1 Pyrinomonadaceae bacterium
GTTTTCAGTTCTCACACTGTCGACTTCCAACCAAATCGACTTGTCGTTGTCGGGCATGTTCTCCTCATTTCTCAGGTCGCAAGCTGGACCTGGGTGAAGGGTTAATGAGACACCGGATCTGAAAAGCTGGACTCGAGGATATTGTGAAAGCTTGGGCTCGTGGGGCCAGCCTGGGTGTCCGAGAATGGCGAGACAATAATGCGATTCCGCGTGTTCGTCAATGTCGAATCAGCTCCGCAGCGCGCAGTCCGGAGGCAATCGCGCCGTGCACGGTAGCGTGGTACCCCTTCTCGTTCGAGGCTTCGCCGGCGAAGTAGATCGTCTTCTCAACCGGCTCCGCCAAGGCTGCTTGCGCTTTCAGTCCGCCGACAGGGATGTAGCTGTACGCGCCCAGCGAGAAAGGATCCGTCGCCCAGTTGTGCGTGTAGAAGTCCGCCAGCGAGTCTTCGAGAAGCCTCTGCGGCACGGCGAAGATACGCGAGAGAACTTGCAGCGAGTGATCGCGAAGTGCGTCCTGGCTTTCTGGCAACAGCATCTCTGCCCGTGGACCACCGGCCCATCCAACCAGCAACGGCGCGCGAACCGGAAGCTGCGTCCACCAAGTCGGGGGCAACTCGTCAGGCGCATGAATGAACGCGAGATCTTTCAAGTCCGCACGATTCCCGTCTTCGATCGGTAGTTTCAGGTCTTCCCAAAACGGATCGCGAAAGCGAAGGATCACTTTGACTACCTGACCAACAGCAAGCTTACGCGCGGCCTCCTGTTTCGCTGACAACTCCGGCGTGAAGCTAACGTCGTTACGCTGAAGCACGCCGAGCGGCAACGTCAGTAACAGCCGTCGCGCTTTGAATTGTTCTCCGTTCGTCGCAGTCACCGTAACCGCGCCCGCGCTCCAGGCGACTTCGCTCACTACGGTTTCAAACCGAAAACTCGCTCCGTGCTCGACGGCTTCGTCGTGCAGTCGTTGCATGAGCGGAAGGTAACCGCTCGCGGGGCGAAACTGTTTCTTATCATGAATCTCCGCTGCCGCTTCGTTGGTCTTGTTGAGACCTTCAACACTGATCTTGTCAGCGTGCGCCGCGTGAAAACCCTCGACGTAGAGCGCAGTCATAATGCTGAGGTCAGCGCCTTTGTGCTCGCGACTGTAATGATCGAGAAATTCGGCGAACGACTCGTCTGGCCCAGTGTGTTTAGCCGTCGCCTTCGTGACGGCTTCGATTTTTGACCAGAACTCGTTTGACTTGGAGATGAGCGCGTTACGGAAGTACCAGTGAGTGTTCGGCAATTCGATCAGCTTGAGGCCCGCGCGTTCGATGAGCTCAAGAGTTTCGGGCGGCTGCCCGTGAACGAACTCGGCGCCGAGCTCGATAGGCGCTCCCGCTTGGGGATCAAAATGAGTGTGTATGCGACCACCGATCCGGTCGCGGGCTTCCAGCACTATGACGTTGAATTTGTTGCTTAGTTCGCGGGCGGCCGCCAAGCCAGCGGCGCCCGCGCCAACGATCAATATCTCAGTCTGATCCGCCATGCCGTTTTTGATCGCCACGATCACCCTGGCCCGAACGCACCGTGTTCTTCGCGTGCTTGCGCACGTCCTGGGCCAATGACCTGCTGACGTCGTCTACTTCGTCGAAGTGGCCCTGGTCATCACGTCGAACGTAGCGCTTGTCGCCGCCAGTGTCGATCAACTCACGCTTGCTGTCATGCTTCTTATCAGCCATTTTTGCCTTCCTCCGTGGAAATTTTCACTGAGAAACAGCAAACAGAGGGCCATTTGTTTTGACCCGCGTCAAGACGGCAGCGACATTTAGTTTTTTGCAGATCAACTTCTTTAGCGGTCGTATTATTCCCCGACACCACTGAATGATTTGCGCAGCGCGGTGCGGGCGGCGTGATAACCACACATGCCGTGAACGCCACCGCCAGGAGGAGTCGAGGACGAACAGATGTAGACGTTCTCGAGCGGAGTGCGGTAGGTGTGGACGGTTGGACGCGTGAAGAGTTGCGAGAGTGTTTGAACGCCGCCGTTGATATCTCCGCCGACCAGATTCGCGTTATTACTTTCGAGTTGCGCCGGCGGCATCACACTGCGCGACAGTATCCGCGAGCGGAAGCCCGGCGCGAACCGCTCGATCTGATTCTCGATCCGTTCGGTCATATCCATGTTCGAGCCATTGGGAACATGGCAATAGGCCCACAACGTGTGCTTTCCTTCCGGCGCACGTGACGAATCGAACAGGCTCGGCTGCGCCACGAGCACGTACGGGCGATCGCTGCACTTCCCTGCCCATACCGCTGATTCAGACGCTTCGATTTCGGCGAGCGAGCCCGCGAGATGCACCGTCGCGGCTTGCGTGCACTCGCGCGCGCGCCACGGCACTGGCCCGTCAAGTGCCCAATCCATTTTGAAGGCCCCTGGTCCATATCGATAATCGCTTAACTTGCGTTGGAAACCGGCGGGAAAACGTTCGCCAACAATGCGCAGGAGCTGCCGCGGGGTTAAATCAAACAACACACAACGAGTAGCAGGTAGTTCGTCCAGCGATTCAACGCAAACGCCAGTCACGATCTCGCCGCCGAGACTCTTCAGGTGATCGGCCAGAGCATTGGAAATGCTTTGCGTGCCACCGCGCGGGATGGGCCAGCCAACTGCGTGGCCCAGCGTCAGCAGCACCAGGCCGAAAGCCGCCGTTCCAAACTGATCGAGCGAGATGCAGGAATGCGCGGAGAGCCCTGCGAAGAACGCACGTGTTCGCTCCTCCGTAAAGCGCGCTCTTACGAAACCTGACGCAGACCTGATCGCGTGCAAGCCAAAGTTGCCGAGCGCGAATGGATGCGTTGGGAAGCGAAGCGGTCCGAGTAATTCGGGTGCCAGCATCTCCCAGTTCTTTACTAACGGACGCTGCAGCTTCTGGTAGGAATGCGCATCGACGCCGAGTTGCTGACTTGTTTGTTCGATCGAGCGATGCAGCAGAATGGCGCTACCGTCGTCAAAAGGATGCGCCACTGCCGCAGGTGGATAGATAAACTCCAGACCGTATTGCGCCAGTGAGAGAGTCTTGAAAAACGGAGAACCGACGGCGAGCGGATGAACGGCGGAGCAGGTGTCGTGGACAAAACCCGGTAGAGTCAACGCGGCGGAACGCGCACTGCCGCCGATGCTTTCGTTGGCCTCGTAAATGCAAACGCGCTTGCCTCGTCTCGCTAATTCAATTGCTGCGGCAAGTCCATTTGGTCCAGCGCCAACGACGATCGCATCGTACGGTTTGCTCATTCAGGTTCGGAGCTTGGGGAAGGAACACGCGAGTGTTTGATATGGCGCCAGATCCACCAGCTAACAGCCAACACACCGATAATTCCGATCACAAAATCAAACCGGTGGAACCACGTCTTCAACGTATCATCCTTGTCCCACTGCTCGCCCAGTTTTTGTCCGACGTAAGCCAAACCAAGACACCACGGTAACGATCCGGCAAACGTGTAGATCACGAAGCGCGTGAGGTTCATGCGCGCGACGCCCGCGGGAAAAGCAATAAACGTGCGAATCGCCGGCAGCAACCGGCTCACAAAAACGATGACCTCGCCGTACTTCGCAAACCAGCGATCCGCGAGATCGAGATCGTGTCGCGACAGCAGAATGTAACGGCCATACTTCTCGATCACCGGCCGTCCGCCATACATCCCGACCCAGTAAGCGACCAGTGAACCAAGCACACAGCCAACCGCGCCTGCCACACCGACCAACCACAAATTCATTTCGCCTCGCGAAACGAGATAGCCGGAGAACGGCATGATGATCTCCGACGGCAACGGAATGCACGCCGATTCAATCGCCATCAGCAGAATGACGCCTGTGTAGCCGAGCTTCGAAATCGTCGCAATGATAAAGCTCGACAAGATGCCAATAATTTTCGCAACCATATTTTGAATCTAGCGGTCGGACCAGCCATGCTGGCCGATTAGTGGGACAAAGGCGCAGCCACCGTGATCCTCTTCGCGATGGCCTGTTTCTGTTTTCACTACTCGTATCAATCGTTGCGCTTCGCGCGATTCGCCAACCGGAACTATGAGACGGCCACCAACTTTCAGTTGCACGATCAAAGGCTCCGGCACTGTTGGACCACCGGCGGCAACGAGAATGGCGTCGTAAGGCGCGTGCGCGGCCCAACCGAGCGTACCGTCGAAACACTTTACGGTAGCGTTGTAGATTTCGAGTTGACGAATCCTGCTTTGCGCTTCGCGGGCGAGATCGCCGATGCGTTCGATCGCGTAGACCTGAGCCGCGATGTAAGCGAGCACCGCGGTTTGATATCCAGAACCGGCTCCAATCTCGAGCACACGACTGTTGCTGTCGAGCTCGAGCAGCTCGGTCATGCGGGCAACAATGAAGGGCTGTGAAATGGTCTGGTTCGCGCTGATCGGTAGCGCGTGGTCGCCGTAGGCGCGGCTTTGCAAGGCCTCGGGCACAAAGAAGTGACGCGGCACACTGCGCATTGCTTCGAGCACGTTTGGATCTCGAATGCCGTAGTGATCGCGCAGGCGCGCCACCATTCGCTCCCGCGGAATCGAATACTCCTGGCGGAAAGCATGGAGTTGTTTGTTTGCTGACTGCACCTGAAGAGTATTGTACTGATTTAACTCTTGTGGATTAATTCGAAGTCCTTCAGGTAATTCCACGTCTCAAGCGCCGTAAGTGCGTTGTGGTCGGTCATGTCGCTGCGCAACGGCGTCACGGAAACGTAGCCTGCGGCGACAGCGTGATAGTCAGTACCCTCGACCGAGTTGACATTGAAATACTCTTCGCCGATCCAGAAGTAAGGCTTGCCGCGTGGATCGATATGTTCTGTGATTACGGGCCGGGCGTTCTTGATTCCCTGCCGCGTGACCTTCACGCCCTTGATCTCGCCCGGCGGCAGATTGATGTTGAGCAGCGTACCTTCAGGTAATCCTTCCTCCAGCACTTTGCGCGTGGCGGTGACTGCAAAAGCCGCGGCCTCTTTGAAATCGAAGTTGTCGCGCGCCACGAGACTCAGCGCGAGTCCGGGAACGCCGAGGATCGCCGCTTCGAGTGCGCCCGCGACGGTGCCGGAATAAGTAGCATCATCGCCGAGATTGCCGCCGTGATTGATTCCGGAAACGCAGATGTGCGGGCGTTCTGCTTCGGTAAGGATTTTGTTGAGCGCGAGTGTGACGCAATCGGTCGGCGTGCCGTCGATGGCCCAGTGACGCTCGTCGAGTTGTCTGATACGCAGCGGTCGAGCGAGCGTGAGACTATGAGACGCGCCGCTCATTTCCGAAGCGGGAGCGACAACAAAGACGTCGCCCAGTTGCTTCAGGGCTTCTTCGAGTTTGATTAGCCCGTCAGAATGGATGCCGTCATCGTTCGTGATCAAGATCCGCGTCATACTCGTTCACTCGGCGCGCCCGTTGCACACTCCAGTTTCGGCTGGCTCGCTCACTCAGGAGCGTCCGGTTTTGAATCCTGGTTAAGACGACTGGTGAGATAAGAGTGCGGCCGTGGTGTGTGCCGGGAAGTAAAACCTAATCGCGCGGGATGCGCATTCTGCCTTTTTTCTTATTTCGCTTGCGGGCCAGGGCTGATTTTAGTTTGGCCTTCTGACCGGGCGGTATAAAAAAGGCGTGCTTCTTGGCGTCCTTGATGATCTCCTCGGTCATGACCTTGCGCTTGAAGCGCCGCAATGCGCTTTCGATCGATTCACCCTGATTAACAGTAACTATTGCCATTCTTTCTCTGCTTTCCCTTTCTTGGCTCCTTTTTGCAGGAGAGCTATTTAACACGTCTGAAGCCGCCCCGGTCAAGTTCACATGACTGAACTGTAAGGGCGGCACTCCGTGGCCGCCCAAATCACGCAGAAAGAGGGGCGGCCACGGAGTGCCGCCCCTGAAATAGACGAAACTAGGTCGAAGGCCTAGACCAGCACGGCTTCGGCTGCTTCTTCCTTCTTCCGGCTCAGACCCTTGATCTGCACCGGCTTGTCGGCTTCCTTCGTCTGCAATTGCTGTTTCAATACCATTTCCTGGTAAAGCTTACGCATCATGACGGCTTCCTCGTGCGCCGTCTTTGGTCCCTCCATCTGGGGCTTGTTCGGCCGCGCCAAGTCGACTTCATTCAAGATTAAGCCGTGAGTCTTGTCCGTGAGTTCAACATCCTTGCCGCCTGCGAAGATCTCGTGCCGGCCATGCTCTTGATACCACTTCGCAACGGTCGCGTTCTGGTGCATGTTCTCGATGATGTTTCGCCAGCCGATACCCGTGTTGTAGGCGCAGAATGAGATCTCGCCTTCCTGCGTGCCGTACGGGATGATGCACATCTCGGTGCGGCGGAAGTCGTAATTGAAAAGATCCTGGAACCACATTCCCGCGATGAACAGGAAGTTCCAACGATCGGAGCGCCGCGCCGCAATGTCCTGCTCAGTACGATCGCCACTGACCCTGCCGTAATCCTTGCCGGTCAGGCCAAACGACTTGTCAAACTTCTTGAAGAGCTCGTAAAGCGTGAACTGTGTAGGCGACTTGTACGGGTTGTAGTGCTTCAGCAGAGCGAGGCCCATCATCAAGTTCGACATCCACTTGCCGCGCGCAGCGTCAGTGATCTTTTGCATGTCCTTGACGAGGCCCGGAATGTTCAGGAACTCCGGCACCGGGCTCATCTCTTTGGTTTCCTTGTCGATCATCACCGCGGTACCGACGCCGCAGTTCGGATGGCAACCACAGGAAACCTGACCCCACTCGGCTTCCGGTCCGTGGACCAGGTCCGCGAAATCAGCGAAGGCGCCCATCAATGAAAGCGGGAACCAGTCGCGCGTCGGCTCTGTGATGCCAACCTGGTCCTTCACGTCGTGCGCGAGATGCGAGAGCGTGTAGCGCTGTTGCAAACGGCGCTGCTCAGTGATCTCTTCGTCACGGCCAGTGAACGAAACCGGCTGAAACGAAAGGAACGCAATCTTCTTCGGGTTGTCCAAAGCGAAGCGCACGATCGAGCCAACCTGATCGTTGTTGATGCCGTTCACGAGTGTGGTGACGAGCACGATCTCGACACCCGCTTCGTGCAGGTTGTTAATCGCTCTCATCTTCACGTCGAACAGGTTACCGACCTGCCGATGGCTGTTGGCGTCGTTGCCGATACCGTCGAACTGAAGATAGACGTAACGCAGTCCCGCTTTAGCAGCCTCGTGGCAGAATTCTTTACTCTTCGCGAACTCGATTCCGTTAGTCGCCGCCTGCACGCTGTTGTAACCAACCTGGCGCGAATAGCGAATGGCTTCGATGAAGTGTGGCGAAATCGACGGCTCACCGCCGGAGAACTGCACTGACATCTGCCGGCGCGGCTTGATGGTGATCGCGTTGTCGAGGATCTCTTTGATCTCCTCCATGCTCAGTTCATGAACAAACCCAACCTGGTTGGCGTCCATGAAGCACGGATCGCACATCATGTTGCAGCGGTTGGTGAGATCAACTGTCAGCACGGCGCCGCGGCCATACTTAACAGTGCTCGAACCATGGTTATGAAGTTTCTCGTCGTTATGGGCGTCGATGTCGCGACCGGGGAACATCGCCTCGATGTGGGTCAGAAAACGAGCGTCGATGGCCATCATGTCTTCGAAGTGACCGTGGACTGGACAATCCTTGATCATCCAGATCTCTCCGTCGCGCTCGATAATCGTCGCTTTGATCTCGCCGACTTTTTCATTGATCAGAACGCTGACGTCTTTCTTGCCGCTGAGGATCGCTTCG
>DASXRE010000245.1:0-30428 GCA_036506775.1 Pyrinomonadaceae bacterium
TAAGCCAGGTTGTCGGGGGAGACATTGGCATCGATATTTTCAGCGACCGCCTCGCTTACTTCATCAACGTAAACGAACGTAAGACTCTTGTCCGCCAAGGCCGCAGCTTGCGTCTTCGTCGTCACTATCACCTTCACACCTGCGTCATCCAGAATGAACTGCGTACGCTTCGGCGGATCTGACAGATTGATCGGTACGTAAACACCGCCCGCTTTGCCGATAGCCAACAACGAAACGATCAACTCCGGAGACCGCTCCAGCATCACGCCGACAAAAACTTCTGCTGCAACTCCTTCCCGTTGTAGACGTCGCGCAAGCTTGTTGGACTGCTGATTCAATGCGCGATAACTGATCTGCTCCTGCAAAGTCTCAATCGCGATCTTGTCCGGGCGTTGGTCAACCTCCCGTTCAAAGATCTGGTGAATACAACCCTCGGGAACCGGAACAGCCGTGTCGTTCCAACCCTCAACGACCTGGCGATACTCTGCTTCATCCAACAGCGACAGTGTTGACAGGTCGCTGTCCGGTTCCAGCATGGCCTTCTCGAACAATCTTTGAAAGTGGTAGACCATGCGCGAGATAAAAGCCGGGTCGAACAATTCAGCGCTATAGACAAACCAGCCGGTCACGCCGTCTGGCGTGTCACGTAGATGGACCTCCAAATCGAACTTGATATCTGCGCTCATCGGCGCGCCAGCCGGCAGGCTCGCCTTGCCCATCGACAATTGCGGCCCCGCATTCTGAAACGCGAGGATCGTCTGAAAGATCGGGTTGCGTCCGGGTGAGCGCTTCGGCTGCAATTCCTCTACCAACTTGTCGAAAGGCAGGTCCTGATGGGTGTATGCAGCCAGTGATGCATCTCTCACCTGAGTAACCAGATCTCTAAAGGAAGGAACGTTTCTGAAGCTTGTCCTGATCGGAACCATGTTGACAAGGAATCCGATCATCGGTTCAAGCTCAACCCAACCGCGGCCTGCGATCGGTGTGCCAACGAGGATGTCATTCTGGCCCGTGTAGCGCCACAAGAGAGCGTGGAAGCCCGCCATCAGCGTCATGAAAAGCGTGACGCCCTCATGCCGGTGAAACTCTCTCATCCACTGAGTTACTTCTGGCGAGAAGACTACCGGGTGTTGAGCGCCGCGGAATGTACGCATCAACTGACGTGGACGATCCGTCTCCAACTCGAGGAGCGTTGGCGCACCGTCGAGTTGTTGTCTCCAGAAGCCGACCTCCTCCTTCAGTCTTTCACCTTGCAGCCACTCGCGTTGCCATTGCGCATAGTCGGCATACTGCACTTCCAGTTCAGTCAACGGCGAAGGCAAGCCTTGCTTGAATGACCTGTAAAGAGTCTCCACTTCGTGGAGCAGCACGCCCATGGACCAACCGTCACTGACGATGTGGTGCATGTTCAGCAGAAACAGAGATTCCTGTTCGTCTACCCTGATCAAGCTGGTCCGCACCAACGGCCCGGCTTGCAGATCAAATGGCCGCAGAGATGACTCCTCTCGCAAACGCTCAGCGACCAGGTGTTGCTCCTCAGGATTCAGACCGCGCAAGTCAACCAGCGGTAACTCCAGGGCCGCCGGCGGATGGATACGCTGCACCGGCTGATTTCCGACGAGCGCAAAAGTAGTGCGCAATGCTTCGTGACGGCGCATCACTTCACTCAACACCTGCTGAAATGCGCCAACGTTTACCTGCGCGTCGATAACCATCTCGGCCGGCAAGTTGTACGCATTGCTGCCCGGCATCAACTGGTTCAAGAACCACAACCGCTGCTGCGCAAACGACAATGGTATCTCTCCGTCGTCGGGCATTGGCTTGATTGCCGGTGCGGCCATGCTGGAGCCGGATCGCATCACCGACTCGATACGCTGCGACATTTCCATCAGGGTCGGTGACTCGAAGAGACTGCGAACCGGGAGTTCGATCTGAAAACTCTCGCGAATCCGCGAAACGATTCGCGTCGCCAGCAACGAGTGGCCGCCTAACCAGAAGAAGTTATCGTTGCTGTTGATCTGATCGAGATTCAGCACTTGTCGCCAGATCGCGGCGAGGGCTTCTTCGATCAATGTCGGCGGCGCGACAAAGCTTTGACCCGTATCAACGCGCGTTCGGCCCGGTTCAGGCAACGCTGCGCGATCGACCTTGCCGTTGGGAGTCAACGGGATTTCGTCGATCAGGACCCAGCCGGTCGGCATCATGTAATCGGGAAGTTGCTCTCTAAGGCTCCGCTGCAACGCGCTTAACGACAGGCTTGCTTGCTGCCCCGTTTGCTGTCCAGCCACGATGTAGGCGACCAGGCGCTTCTCTCCGCGCGACTCTTCTTTTTCGACCACAACGGCTTCGCGAACCTGCGGATCTTTCCGCAGGGCGGTTTCGATTTCTCCAGGCTCGATGCGGTGTCCACGAATCTTGACCTGATTATCCAGGCGACCAAGAAAACTGATCTCGCCACCCGCTCTATAACGCACACGATCGCCCGAGCGATACAGCCGCGCTCCTGGTTTGCCGCTGAACGAATCCGGCACAAACTTTTCCGCAGTCAGATCCGGCTCCGCGAGATATCCACGAGCTACACCGGCGCCACCGATGATCAGTTCAGCAGAGACGCCGAGCGGCACGGGCTGATAGTTTGTATCGACCAGCCAGGTTTGCACGTTGTCGAGTGGACGCCCGATGAGGACTTCAGTTGACGAAGGCTCGATGCGCTGCACCGTCGTGTCAACGGTGCACTCCGTTGGGCCATAAACGTTGAAGAAGGTCGTCTGCGTGTTAGCACCGAGCAGTTGCCATGTCTCATCGTCAATTGCTTCGCCACCTACGAGCACCAATGAAGGCGCTTGGGAGTCGTTTGCGAAGAGGCCCGTTGGCAACAGCAGTCTCAATTGTGACGGCGTGCAATCAAGCACGTCGATTTCGTACCGCTTGAGATATTCGGCCAGGGCGTCGCCGTCGATGCGAACGTCTTCCGGGATGATGCGGAGTTCGTGGCCGTGAAGCAGTTGGATCAGTTGTTTGACGGACGAGTCGAACATCAACGGCGCGTTAACGCTGACTCTCATTTGCGACTGCCGGCCCGAATAAACGTTCCTGTGTAGCGAGGCTGCCAGGTTGATCAGCGACCGGTGCTGGACCATGACACCGCGTGCGCCCCCCGTCGAACCGGAGGTGTAAATGACGTAGGCCAGATTGTCGGGCGTCGTGTTTATAATTGGCGCTTCATCGGGTTCCGCTGCGATGCTGGACCAATCGGAATCGAGACAGATCACTTGCGCCGTATGCTCGGGCAGCATGTGTGCGGTTCGTTGCTGCGCCAGGATGACGCGCGGTTGTGCATCGTCAAGCATGAACTGCACCCGCCCTTTCGGATGCGTCGTTTCCAACGGCACGTACGCGCCGCCGGCTTTGAGGACGCCGAGTAAAGCCACGATCATGTCCACGGAACGCTCGAGATAGATCGCGACCGGGGTTTCAACTCCGACGCCAGCCTTGCGCAGATAATGGGCTAACTGGTTTGCTCGACGGTGCAACTCCGCGTACGACAACTTCTGATCTTCAAAGCTCACCGCAGCAGCGTCGGGCGTTGACTCAACTTGCCGTTCAAACAATTCCTGCACACAGAGATTCTCAGGAAAGTCATGTTCGGTGGCGTTCCACTCGGTGAGCATCTGACGGCGCTCGTCAACACTCAGTAACTCGATCTCTTGCAGCGACTGCTCCGGATCGGTGGCTATAGTTTCGAGTATCCGCTGCCAGTGCGCTGTCATGCGTCTGATCGTGCTCTCGTCAAACAGGTCAGTGCTGTAGCCCAGTGAGGCGACCAGTCTGTCAGGCCGTTCAATTACCTGTAGCGTTAAGTCGTTCTTCTCAGTTCCGTAGTTGAGCTCGAAGCTGGAGAATGTCAGGCCGTCTTCGACAGGCGCTGTTCGCGGATCGTTATGAAATACGAACATCGTCTGGAAAAGAGGCCCGTGGCTCAGAGTGCGTTCAGGTCGTAGTTCTTCCACCAGCTTTTCAAACGGAACGTCCTGATGTGTTTGCGCCTCGAGAGTCACCTCGCGCACGCGTCGCAGCACTTCACGAATGCTCGGATTACCGTGCAATCGCGCACGCATCACGAGTGTGCTGACGAAGAATCCGATAAGGTCCTCAGTCTCAACCCAGCGTCGTCCCGCGACTGGTGTTCCCACAGGAATATCATCCTGGCCGCTGTAGCGTGCGAGCAACATCTGGAATGATGCCAACAGAGTGATGAAAAGCGTGCTTCCCTCTGCCTGACTTAAAGCCCGCAGTCTTTCAGCTAACGGCTGCGGCACTTCCAGGAGAACGGCGTCTCCCTTCATCGACAAGACTGACGGACGCGGACGATCGGCCGGAAGGTTCAGTTCCGGCGGGATACCGTCCAACTGATTGCGCCACCAGGAGAGTTCTTGCTCGAGAATCTCGCCTTGCAACCAGTTACGCTGCCAACTGGCGAAGTCGGCATACTGTATTGGCAGCTCGGGCAGCACTGAAGGCCGGCCGTAAGCCAGCGCCGTGTAAACGCGTGGCACGTCGCGCAGCAACACGTTGATGGACCAGCATCGGAGATGATGTGATGCATCACCACCAACAGCACGTGCTCCTCCTCGCCGGGACGGAAAAGGATGGTGCGGAAGAGTGGATCCGAGGCCAGATTAAACGGACGCTGCCCTTCTGCGAGAGCCAGTCGTTGAACCACGGATTCGCGCTCAGCCGCGCCGAACGTCTCCAGATCGACGATCGGAAGATCCTGCACGCGGCTTGGTGCGATGACCTGAATCGGTTCTCCGTCCAGATCGACGAAATTTGTACGCAGCGATTCGTGGCGTTTGACTGTCTCGTTAAGGCTCTGCTGGAGCGTAGCAATATTGAGTTGGCCGCGCAGACGGAAACCAACGGGAATGTTGTAGGCGTTGTTGTTGGGAATCAGTTGATCGAGGAACCACAAACGCTGCTGCGCATACGAGAGCGGTAACTGTTCGAGCGTGGTCACTCGTTCCAGCGGCGGTGTTACCAGAGTATTACCGGAACGCATCGCCTCTTCAATGCGCTCGGCCAACTGCGCGAGTATCGGCCACTCGAAAATGCTGCGAACCGGCAACTCGATCTGAAAGCTCTCGCGAATGCGCGAGATGATTCGCATCGCCAGTAGCGAATAGCCGCCGAGCGAGAAGAAGTTGTCGTCTCGGCCAATTCGCTCGATCCCGAGCACTTGTTCCCAGATTCCCGCCAGAATTTGTTCCGTCTGCGTTCGCGGCGCCTCCAACGAGGACGCCGACTCCGGCCGTGCGCGATCCGGATCCGGCAGCGCCGCGCGATCGACCTTGCCGTTTGGTGTTAGCGGCAACTCGTCCAAACGAATCCAGACTGTCGGCACCATGAACCCGGGTAGCCGCTCGCGCAAATGACGCTTCAGCTCTTCGTTGCTCACTGCCGGGTTGTTCGCTGCTGGTCCACCATTACTCACAAAGTAAGCGACCAGGCGTCGATCACCAGTAGCGGCTTCCTTCACCATCACGAGGGCCTTCGACACCGCCGGGTGTTCGGTCAGTACACTCTCGATCTCGCCCGGTTCTATTCGGAACCCGCTGAGTTTGATCTGATCGTCCACGCGGCCAAGAAAGCGGATGAGCCCCTGGTCCAGGTAGCGAGCGGCGTCACCAGTGCGGTACAGCCGCCGGCCTGGGCGATCGGCATAGGGATCAGGCATGAAGCGTTCGGCTGTGAGGTCTGGCCGCTTGTGATAACCTCGTCCAAGACCTTCGCCGCCAATGAACAGTTCACCACGTTCGCCAACGCCTGCCGGTTGCATTGCGTTCAGCACGTACGCGGTGGTATTGGAAATCGGACGACCGATGGGAACTGAAGGTCCGGGAAAATCACGAGCAATGGGATAGCAACACGCGAACGTCGTCGTCTCCGTTGGCCCGTAGCCATTGATCAATCGACAACCGTTCAGTTGGTCCAAAGCTCTGTTCACGTGAACAGGCGAGAGCGCTTCACCGCCGGCCAACAATTGCTTGAGTGTGCGCATTCTCGCGACATCGCTATCGACTAGCTGGTGGAACAGTCCACCGGTCAACCACAACGTTGTCACCTGCATTCTGTTGACGAAATCTGACAGCTCCGCAAGCGATGGCAGATGCGGTGGAAACACAACGAGGCGCGCGCCGTTCAGCAGTGCGCCCCAGATTTCAAAGGTTGAGGCATCGAACGAGACGGGTGCAAACTGGAGGAAAACCTGGTCTGAGTTTAAGTCGGCATAGTTGGCACCCCTTACCAGCCGCAGCACGTTTCGATGCGTGATGCCGACGCCTTTTGGCACGCCGGTTGAGCCGGAGGTGTACATCAGGTAAGCGAGGTTGTCGCCATTAACGCCGGTTTTCAGGTTTTCAGAGGAGTCGTTGGTGACTTCGTCGATGTCAACCAGGGCCAGATCGTTTTCCGGAAGTGTGGCCGCAGTTTGCTTCGTCGTGACCAGCGCCGTCACACCGGCGTCTCGCAAAATAAACTCGATGCGCTTCTCTGGATCGGTGAAGTTGAGCGGCACGTAAACGCCACCCGCCTTAGCGATTCCCAGCAAGGCCACGATTAGCTCGGCCGATCGCTCTACCATCACACCGACAAAAGCTTCCGGTCCAACTCTCTCGCGTTGCAGCCGGCGCGCCAGTCGATTCGCGCGCTGATTCAAGTCGCAATAGGTAAGCTGCTCGTCCTCAGACTCCACCGCGATCGCTTCGGGATGTTGTTCCACTTGCTGCTCGAAAAGCTGATGAATGCTGACTTCCGGCAATGCCACGGCCGTGTCGTTCCACTCCTCAACGATTTGCCGATACTCCATTTCCTCGAGCAACGAGAGTGCCGACAATGCCGCGCTCGGCTGCGCCACAACCTTTTCCATCAATCGTTGAAAACGTTGGACCATTCGCTCGACAAAACCCGGCTCGAACAGATCCAGGTTGTAGACGAATGAGCCTTTGAGGCCGCTCGGCGTGTCCTGAAGATAGAGTTCGAGATCGAACTTCGTCTCCGGACGGGGCGGGACACCGACTGGCGCGCTCACGCCTTCCATTTGCATAGTCGGCTGTTCGACGTTTTGCAACGCGAACACGATTTGGAAGATCGGATTGCGACCGATGGCGCGCTCGGGTTGCAGCTCTTCAATGAGTTTCTCGAATGGCACGTCCTGATGAGAGTAGGCGCCCAGCGCAGCTTCCCCGACCTGTTCGAGTAGATCCTTAAAGCTCGGGTCATCGTCGAAGTTGGTCTTGATTACAACCATATTGACGAAGAATCCGATCAGTGGCTCAAGTTCGGCGCGACTTCGACCGGCGATTGGAGTGCCAACCAGAATGTCTGTCTGATCTGTGTACCGCCGCAGCAAAGCGTGGAACCCCGCCATCAACGTCATGAACAGAGTCGATCCTTCGCGACGGCTGAAATCACGCAATGAGTGCGAAACTTCCGGTGAGAAGACCACGGGACAATTCGCCGCCAGACCGGTGCGAGCGACAACGGGCGCGTGATCCGGTTGTAGCTCCAGCAACGTTGGTGCGCCTGCCAATTCACGTTTCCAGTAATCGATCTGCGCTGGCAGAACGTCGCCTTGCAACCATTCACGTTGCCAGCGCGCGTAGTCGGCATACTGGACTTCGACTTCAGCCAGAGACGATGGCGAACCGACCGAGAAGTTGCGGTAGAGAGTCTCCATCTCGTGCAGCAGCACTTCCATGGACCAGCCGTCGCTGACGATGTGATGCATGTTCGTCAACAGCAGGTAGCGGTCGGCGCTGAAGCGAATCAACGTCATGCGCAGCAACGGTCCCGTGGAGAGATCGAATGGACGCAGCGCGTCGTCATCGCTTAATCGCGCCGCCTGAACCTCTTGCTCTTCGCTGCTCAAAGGCGCGAGATCCACAACCGACAGCCTGACGGAATCTATTGATCCAGTCACCGGCCGCGGTTGACCAGCGACAACTTTGATCGTGGTGCGCAACACTTCATGCCGCCGCGCAACTTCAGCCAGCGCCTGCTCCAACGCGAGCACGTTGAGCTCAGCGCTGATATGCATCGCGATCGGCAAGTTGTAAGCATTGCTGCCGGGTGTAAGCTGGTCCAGAAACCACAGCCGCTCCTGCGCGTGCGACAGAACCAGCGGTTCATCCGCCGGCCGGCGTCGTATTGGTGGCGCCGCGAGCGTAGAGCCCGATTGCGTCAATTGCTCGATGCGTTGGGCCAACTCCATTATCGTCGGCGACTCGAAAAGAGAGCGTACCGGCAAGTCAACGTGGAACGTGTCGCGAATACGAGAGGTGATGCGCGTCGCCAACAGCGAGTGTCCACCTAACCAGAAGAAGTTATCGTTTCGGGAAACGCGCTCGAGATTCAGTACCTGCTGCCAGATCGCCGCGAGTAATTCTTCAATCAGCGTTTGCGGTGCAGAGAAAGCCGTACTCTCGACTGCGTTGTCGCCGTCTGGCGCGGGCAAGGCGGTACGATTGATCTTTCCGCTGGGCGTGCGCGGCAGTTCGTCGAGCATGATCCAGTCGGAAGGCGCCATGTAGGCTGGCAGACGTTCCTTCAGCCAGGTCTTCAGCTCAGCAATGTTTGGCGCGAGGTCTTCCTTCCCGACTACATACGCGACAAGCCACTTTTGATGTGGGCTCTCCTGATGGAGCACGACGACTGCGTGAAGCACCTGCGGATGCTTTCTCAACGTCGCTTCGATCTCGCCCAGCTCGATGCGAAAACCGCGAATCTTGACCTGCGTGTCGATGCGACCGAGAAACTCAATCGTGCCGTCAGGCCGGTAGCGCGCGAGATCGCCGGTGCGATAAAGGCGCTCACCCGAGCCGTCGTCGAATGGACTGGGAATGAATCGTTCGGCGGTTAGATCCGGACGGTAGAGATAGCCACGCGAAACGTTCGCGCCGCCAATGAACAACTCTCCCGCCACTCCGATTGGCGTGGGTTGCAGACCGTGGCCCAGAATGTAGATCGCGGAATTCGCGATCGGCCGTCCGATCGGCGGGAGCGTGGGCCATTCGCCTGGCGATCCACTCAGCTCCTGCTGCGTGACGACGTGCGTCTCTGCTGGGCCATACTGATTGTAAAGGTTGCCTTGCAGCCGTTCGCAGAGTTGCTTGATTTCCGGTGTGCACTCCAACTGCTCGCCGGCCGAAATGATCTCGCGCAGACTCGCCGGTATCGAAGCGTCCCGCTCATACACTTCCGCCAGGTGCTGCACGTAGACAAAGGGAAGATCGACTCGCTCGACTTGCTCCGCCGCGAGAAAAGCTGACATGCGAGTCGCGTCGTGCCGCTGCTCGTTGGTCACCAGCAGCAGCGTTCCGCCTGAACACCACGTCGTCATGATGTCCTGGAAAGAAACGTCGAAGCTCAGCGAAGCGAATTGCAGTGTTCTTGCCGGTTGCGTGAACTCACGCGTGTGCCAATAGACCAGATTACTCAAGGCGCGATGCGTCATCGCAACGCCTTTGGGCACGCCGGTCGAGCCGGACGTATAGATGACGTAGGCGAGATTGTCAGGATCGATCTGCACTTGCGGATTTGCGCTGCTTTCGCGCGCGATCTCTCCCCACTCTCGCTCGAGAACGAGGACTCTGGCCTCAGTCTCGGGAAAACGCGCGACGAGTTCTTCGTTCGTAAGCAGCGCAAGACAACGAGCATTCGAGAGCATGAGACTGAGACGCTCAGCCGGGTATGAAGGATCGAGCGGAACGTACGCGGCTCCGGCTTTCAACACACCCAATACGGCGGTCACCATCTCAATACCCGGTTCGAGATAGATGCCCACACGGCCATCGGGACCAGCGCCAGGACCACGTAGATGATGAGCCAACTGATTCGCACGCGCGTTCAGTTGTTCGTAGCTCAGATACTGATCGGCAAACTGGACCGCGGTCCTTTCCGGCGTGACCTCAACCTGTTTCTCAAACAAGCTCAGCAGTGAAGACTCGGTCCAGCGGACGGCAGTGTCGTTCCATTTCGTCAGGATCTGTGCCTGCTCCTCATCGTTCAATAGCTCCACGCTGGCTAGCAATTGATCCGGCTCGGTCACCATTGCTTCGAGCAAACGTTGCCAGTGACGGCAGAAACGCTCGATCGTCGTTCGGTCAAACAGGTCCGTGCGGTAGCTAACGAGTCCGTTGATTTCGTGATTTCCTTCGGCGAGCTCAAAGGTGAGGCCAAACTTCTCTGTGCCGGAGTTCATCTCGAGCAGGCTGATACTGATCTCCTGAACCTCCACCGATGTCCTCGGTTTGCTCGTGAACACGAACATCACTTCGAACAATGGTCCGTGACTGAGGCTTCGCTCCGGATGCAGTTCCTCAACCAGTTTTTCAAACGGCAGATCCTGATGCGTTTGTGCTTCCAAAACTACTTCGCGCACACGCTCGATCACGTCGCTAACGCGCGGGTTTTCCACAAACCTGGTCCGGATCAGCAAAGTGTTGACGAAGAATCCGATGAGATCCTCTGTGTCAACAGAGCGTCGGCCGGCAACTGGAGTCGCGACCACAATGTCGTCCTGGCCCGTGTATCGCGCGAGCAGCATTTGAAACGAGGCCAGCAAAGTCATGAAGAGCGAGGTTCCGGCCGAGCGTGCCAGCTCTCTTAGTTTTTCTGTGAGCGCCTCCGGGACGACGATGGACAGAGCATCGCCCTCGTAGGTCATCACTGGAGGTCGCGGACGATCCACCGGAAGATTCAACATCTCCGGACTGCCGTCCAACTGCTTGCGCCAATATGAGATTTCGCTCTCCAGCACTTCGTCGCGGAGTGATTCGCGATGCCAGTGAGCAAAGTCTGCGTACTGTATCGGTAACTCAGGCAGTGATGACGCCTGCCCGAGATCGAATGCCTGGTAGATCTCTCCGACTTCACGAACCAGAAGCTCCTTCGACCACTCATCGATGATGATGTGATGCACGAGCCCCATCAGCACATGCTCTTCTTTCGCCACGCGGAACAGAGCCGCTTGAAACAGCGGTCCATCAGTAAGGTCAAAACGCCGCCGGCTGCCTTCATCGACCAGCTTGCGCACGACCTCTTGCCGTTGCGACTTGGGCAAAGAGGTAAGGTCAATTATCGGGAGATCGTGATGTCGCGCTGGCCTGACGATCTGAACCGGCTTTCCAGCGACAGTTGCAAAAGTGGTCCTGAGCGACTCGTGCCGCCTCACGGCCTCGTTGATACTCTGGCTGAGTGCCGGCAGATTGAGGCAGCCGGTTATCCGCAGCGGAAGGGAAACGTTGTAGGCGGTGCTCTCCGGCTCTAACTGATACAAGAACCATAACCGCTCTTGCGCGAAAGAAAGTGGCGCCGGTTCGCCGGCCGGCCGCGCCGGAATCATTCTCGCTGGGCCGTCTTCAGCAACAGTTTTATTGAGTAACCGGTCGAGTTCTTGTTGCATCAGCGTCGAGAGCGCTTCACGGCGCGACGCGAGTTCTGCTCTTCGACGTGCAAGGATGTCGTCTGTTTCTGACATGTGTTTTCCCTAAGTGACGTGAGGGACGATTGGTGCTCTTGAAACGCTAGGCGACCTGGACCAGAGAGGATTCGGTCTGCGCAACAGGCAAATGGCTTGAGACCTGGCGCCCGTCGGAAGCGCTGAACGAATGTATTTCGCCGAAGACCGGGAAGAAATCAGGAAATTTTCGCTCGAGTAATTTCAGTCGCGCTTTTTCCAGCGCCTCGCCGCTGTCGAGCTCCGGCATGGGCCAGCTAATCGCGATCTCATTCAAACCGGTGTCCACGGCTTCGCCCGGAAGGTCCATGTCCCAGGTGCTCCACCTGGAACCAGCGACGATCTCGACTTGCGGCTTTCCGTTGAGCCGTATCCCGATCGCAGCTTCGCACGACGTGAGTTGCGGCAAGCGGCAGGTCAGGCAGAGGCGAACCGCGCAACCAGCCTCACCCACAAAGATGAATCTCGACTCGGGCCAGTAAGCGCGGTAGAACTCGGCGTCAGGCCTGTATCTCTTATCGGTCCGAATCAGCCATATTAATTCCTGAGTTTGATCCGCCGCCGAGCAGTAGTAATAATCCAACAGATTCGTATCGCCTCGAGTTACGCTGTGTTCCTCGCGGCAGATCCGCTCGACCCGCTCTCGGCCTTCGATACCAACCTCCTCAAGCGCATCGACAATCACCTTTAGCAGTGATCTATCCAACCGCTTCTTGTTCAAGCGCAACAGGCTTCTCATCAGAGGCGATCCCGCCGTCCACATCTGCTCCTCTGCTTCACTCATTCGCATGGGCACCGAACTTTGCGTCTGAAGCTCAATGTAATTGAGCATCCACTGGCCGACGTGTCGCGAGCAATTGAGCGCGCGTAAAGTGAAATAGTGGACCAGTTCGTGTGGCTGCGAACAATGAGCGTTCGTGATCGCGGCCAGAAAGGACGCTTCAGCTTCCGTCTCAGACGAAGGCGCCACGCGATCATCCAGCAACCCGTACCAGGAGCGATCCACTCGCTTCACCGCTCGCAGCACGCACGCCGCGGCGGCGCTCATCGCCACGCGAATTCCTTCGGCGCTCAGATGGCAATAGTCGAGGAACAAACGCCGATCAGCTATTTCACCCTCGAGATACTCTTTGAACAGCAGCGGGAGGTCGATAACTTGAATGGGGTGTTTGCTTGTTTCCTCGCGCACCGCTTCCTGCATGCAGGAATATGGCCGAGGTATCGTTTCCGTCGATAAGTCCCAACTGGTGGCGTCTCGAGCCAGTGTCAGATACTTCCGCTCGCCCTCAACATCATTCGCCCGCCGGCTGCACTCCGCTAGAATATAAAAGCCTGCGGCGCAGACGCCCTCGTCAATTTCAATCATCCTTTCCGCCAACAGTGTGGCTCCTGCGAAATCCTGATCATGCAGGGCGCTCTGAGCGTCTTCCAGCAAGTCGAGCCACTTTTTATTCAGACCATCAGGTACGTACGGTGCATTCGTTATTGGATCGCGCCAATCGCGCAGATTGAATTCCGGAATGATCCAGACGAGCGGAACGCCTTTGCTCTGGTAGCCGGCCGAGACCTCGCGCACGATGCGTCTCGCGGTCGTCGCTGTTTGGGCGTCCATAACCCGTTTTGCTCCAGCGATCCCGTGCTTCGCGATTGCTTCATCGATTTCGGCAACCTCTGACGGCAGCGGATCCGATATCTTCCAGTTATTACCGGCGAAGATCACCGCAACGTCCGGCTCCATTTGCAGCGCGCTGATTGCGAGTTCGAGAATTTCGAAGCCGAGATTGGTTCGCGCCAGATCGATGACTTCTACGTTCCCATCGCCGAACTGTGATTCAAGGATCTTTTGCAGTGCGATCGCCGGATTAAAAACCGGATCGTAGAGATATCCCCGCGCCACCGACTCTCCGATCAACAAGACACGAAGCTTTTCGCTCTTCGGCTCAATCCGGGCGACATCGGCCCAGTAACTCCATTCGGGCATTGTCTCTATGCGGCGCACGAAAGAAACTTTGCCGTTAACGACTTTGGGGGCCCATATCCCCACGCTCTGGTCGTAACTTCCGGCCGGCGCACCACCGAGAGCGGTGTCCAGATCTCCCGCGCTCACACCGCCGGACGTTCCATCGGCCGGGTTTCGCTGATCTCCAAATAGACCCGACACGCGAAGCAGGCGGACCATTTGAGCCGCATCGTCGGAAACCGCGACGTTCGCGATTCGATTCGCGAAGGACTTCAACGACTCAGGCAGAGATTGCATGCTGTGCCTCAACGGGTGGGAGCGTGACTGATGAAGACTGCGGCCAGTCTTTAGCTTCGGCGATCATGTTCGCGAGATGTCTTTGCTGACGGAAACGTTTTTGCTCCTCAGGAAGAGAGGCGATCTCCAGTGTCAACATATTGTGCGCCTCGCTCATGAACTGTTTGAACTGCGTGAGCGAAATACCTTTGCCGATCAGATAGGGAATGATCCAGAAGTCGAAGGACCACTGCGGCAGCCAAAGCGATTCCTTAATCGCCAGGAACATGCGATCGATGTGGTCCATCGCGTCGAGACTGTCCATGGTCGAATGGTTCCAGACGAAACCCTCGCCCTGGATCCTGAACTCCTCGCGCCGGTTCTGAATCGGCGTCCCGGGTTCGCAGTACCACATTTGCGAGCGGTAGTAGTCGGGCCTTGTCTCGCGGATGAAGTCGATCGACTCCTGCACCGTCACGTCAGTCTCGCCCGGAAAGCCAGTGATCATCGACGCAAACGTCAGGATGCCGTACTGGCGCAACCACTCGATTCCCTTCTGATACTTCTCGACCGTCGCCGACTTGTTCATGTTCGTGAGGATTGTCGGCGAACCCGATTCGACGCCGAGAAACACGCCCTTGCAACCACTCTGGGCCATCAGATCGATCGCCTCTTCATCCGAGTTGCTACAGCGAAAATAGGAGAACCAGTTGAGGTTGTATTTCTTACGGATCATCATCCGGCAGATCTCTTTGAAACGCGGAAACGGAACGTTGAAGGTGTCGTCGATGAAGACGGCGTTGGTCACGTTTCCGAGCCGCTGCATCGAGTCGAGCTCTTTTTCGATCGTGTCGAGACTCGCCAGCGTCAGCGCGCCGGCCCTCGTCGGATAGTTGCAAAAGGAGCATTTGAACGCACAACTGCGAGCGGTTCGAGTCTGAATCGTTGGTCCCAGCTCCTGCTCGGGAAACCTGCCCCAGTCGACCATGTTCTCGTCCAGTGAATTATTTTCGACGACAACTTTCGTGTGCTGGAGCTTGCCGTTTTCAAAGTAAGCGAGATTCGGAATCGACCCAAGATCCTCGCCTTTCTTCAGACAACTCACGACGCGCGACAGCGTCAGCTCGCCCTGTCCTTCAATCACGTAGATATCAGCGCCAATATCTTCAACCGCCGTCGCAAACTCATCGCCGCGATAATTGCGATGATGATTCGAGATTAAAGGTCCACCAACGACGATCTTCACTTTGCTGTTGTGCTGGCGGATGAACTCCACCATTTCATTGACCGGCAAATTGACGACGTAGAACGTAGTCGTAATCGCCACGCACAGCGGATCCTCGGCGAGGAAGTCGATCAGGCGCTGTTTCTCATACTGAAAAAGGTTGATGTACTGCGTTTGCAGACCTCTGCGTCGCAAAAAGGTGGTGAGGTAAGCGGCGGCAAGATTCGGAATATCGCCGGATTTGTAGGTCTCCTCGATGGCGCCATTTGTGCCGTGGGCCAGCGAATTGACGTGATTCATCAGTCCGACGTAGTCGAGCTTCTTGCCGCCAAGATCGACGAAACTGAACTTCAGATCGCGATAAGCTTCAGTGTTCTCTCCGTACTTGCGGAGAAAACTTTCATATCGGTCAAAGGGGATCTCGTTATACCCGATGACTACACAATCGAGTTTCGAAGCCATCTGATTTTTCCTGGTTGTAGGGGCGGCTCTCCGTGGCCGCCCCGTGGGAACTGTTGCGTCGGCGTTGGGATCGGTTGGCTGAGGGGCGGCCACGGAGTGCCGCCCCTACAGATCAGCCGACTGCCTGAGAGACTGCGGCAACTTCCACTAATGCGTCGGGAGTTTCAGCGACTTGCGCAGCGCTCGACGCAGTGAACGAATGTATTTCGCCAAAGATGGGATAAAACTGCGGAAACCTGTGCTCACAAAGATCGCTGGTGATCTTGCCGAGATCCTCGTCACCGCGGAACTCGGGAATGGGCCAGCGGACTAGCACTTCGTTTAACCCCTCGACAACGTCCTCGCCCGGAACCGTCAATTCCCAGGTGCTCCATTGAGCGTTGAGGTCGAACTCGATCTCGTGCTTTCCGTTTAACTCGATTGAGATCTTTCTGTCCTGAGACGTGGGCCGCGGAAGACGGCAGGTTAGGCAGAGATTGACGGCGTAATCTGTTTCGCCAACGAAGACGAAGCGCGAGTGAGGCCAGAAGGCGCGGTAATAGCGGTGACAAAAACCCGTGTGGGAGGTGGACCAGGTCAATCCTTCGAACTCCTGCGGCTGGCCGGCCGCGGAACAATAGAACGGATCCAACAGATCGATGTCGCGCAGCCTGACGCTGTGTTCGTCGCGGCGCAGTCGCTCCAGACGCTCGCGAGCCTCGATACCAATCTCCTCGAGTGCATCGACAATCGCTTTGAGTAAGACAGTGTCGAGCCGTTTATCGTGTTGGCGCAGCAGGTAACGATGAATTAATGGTAATCCCAAACGAAAGATCTGCTGTTCTGCTTCACTCATGCGGTCCGGAGCCGCGTTGCACGTCTGTAGCTCGACGTAATTGAGCATCAACTCCCCGACATGTGGCGAGAATTTCAACGCGCGAGCGCAGAAGTAACGAACCAACTCATACGATTGCCAACGGTGAGCGTTGTGAATCGCCGCCATGAACGACGCTTCCGCTTCCGTCTCCGGCGCTGGCGCGACGTGATCGCCTGCGAGCGCGTACCAGGGCAGGTCGATGCCTTTCAGCGAACGCAAGACACATGACGCAGCCGCACTCATGGCCACTGCAATACCTTCGGTCGTCAGGTGGCAATAGTCCAGGAACAGACGCCGTCCTGGTAGTTCGTCGTCCAGATACTGCTTGAAGAGCGCCGGCAGATCGACTGTTTGATAGTCGTATTCGTGCATTAAGTCGCGAATAGCTTCTTGTGTCACACGGTAGGGCTTAGGTGTGTAGGTCATCGACGAATCCCAAGCCGCTGCGTCGCGAGCCAGCCCCAGATAATTCCGTTGGCCTTCGAGATCCTTCGCACGGCGCGCACACTCCGCCAGCAAGTAATATCCCGTCACGCAGACGCCCTGATCGATCTCAACCATCTTCCGTGCGAGCGTCTCCGCCGTGACGTGATCGCCTTCGCGGAGCGCCTGCTGCGCCTCGTCGTGTAGTTTGAGCCATTCCCGGTTGAGATCTCCGGGCAGGTGTGGCGCATTCATTGACGGCTCACGCCAGTCGGCCAAATTGAATTCGGGAATGATCCAAATGAGAGGAATTCCTCTGCTTTTGTAAGCTGAGCCAATGTCGGCAACGATGCCTCTGCTTCTGATCGCAAGATATTCATCGCAACTCCGCTTCAGACCGGCCATACCTGCGCTCGATACCGCTCTGTCCGTCTCCGCAATATCCTGAAACGTCGGCGGCGCGACGCCCCAGTTGTTCCCGCCGAATACGATTGCGATATCGGGCTCGAGCTGAAGAGCCGCAAGTGCGAGTTCCCTCACCTCGTAGGCGAGGTTAGTTCGCGCCAGATCGATCACTTCAATCTGGTCCTTGCCAAACTGCTCTTCCAGAATCATCTGCAACGCCATCGCTGGAGTAAAACTCGGATCGTAGAGATAGCCACGGGCAACTGACTCACCCATGAACAACACGCGCCGTTTTGATCCCTTCGGGTCGATGCGGCCGAGGTTAGCCCAGAAGTGCCACTCATCCATCATTTCCAAACGGCGAACAAAACAGTTCTTGCCATTTTCTGTTCTGCGCTCCCAAACGCCGACGTGTCGAGACTCCGTTGGTGGCACGGATGTGTCGCATACGTAGGCAGTCGGAACCGAATTTGGTGAGGCGGGCTCTTTGGCCGAGCTTGTCATGAGGCCAGAGAGCGTGAGCAGACGAACTATTTCTGCTGCATTATCGGAAGCAGCAGCTCGCGCGATACGGTCGGCGAAAGGTTTCAAAGACTCAGGCGGGCGATCCACGTCCTAAACTCTCTCGGCAAAGGTTGGGAAAAGTGTGGTTAGAAAATCAAGCCACCGCTTGAGAAACTGCGACTTCGACCAACTCGTGAGGGCTTTCGGCGACTTCCGCTACGCTTGATGCGATGAATGAATGTATTTCGCCGAAGATGGGATAATATTCCGGATATCTCTTCTGACACATGTTTATGACCACTTCACTGAGCGCCTCATCGGTCCGAAAGTCGGGTATGGGCCAATGCACCTCCAGTTCATTAACGCCGTCGTACACAGCCTCTCCCGGAACAGTAATATTCCATGAACTCCACTCCCTGGTAATCGCTATTTCAACCTGCGGCTTTCCGTTGCACTCCACCTGAATCTTTCCTTCATTCAGGGAGAGTCTTGGCATCCGGCACGTCAGCGAAAGGCTGACCGGATAGCCCGCTTCACCAACAAACACAAACTTCGAGTCGGGCCAGTAAGCCCTGTAATAGCGTGGGTCGTAATCCACACGCGCCAGGGGCCACATGAGCGCTTCGAACTCGTGCGGCTGGCCGGCCGACAGGTAATAGTACGGATGAAGCAAATTGGTCTCACCAACCCTTGTACTATGTTCCTCGCGGTAGAGTTGTTCGAGCCGCTCCTGAGCTGCGATTCCACTTTCTTCGAGCGCATTGACAATCGCTGTGAGTAGCAGCTTGTCGAGCCGTTTGTCGTTATTGGGAAATAGATAGCGATTAACCAGCGCCGATCCCAGGCGAAAGATTCGCAGTTCGGCCTCACTCATGCGCAGCGGAGCTTTATTGAGAACCTGAAGTTCTATGTAATTGAGCATTAGCTCCGCGACGTGCGGCGAATGCTTGACTGCTCGCGCACAGAAATGTTGCACCATTTCATACCCCTGGTATCGGTGAGCGTCGTGGATCGCAGCGAGGAATGAGGCCTCCGCTTCGACCTCTGACGACGGGGCGATGTGTTCGCCCACCAGGGTGTACCAAGGTTGCTCAGTTCCTTTTAATGCGCGCAACACACATGAGGCGGCTGCACCCATCGCAAGCTGAATTCCTTCGGTGGTCATGTGGCAATAATCGAGGAAGATACGCATGCCCGGTATTTCACCCTTCAAATACTCCTTAAAAAGCGCAGGCAAATCGACTATTTGACAGTCGTGCTTCGGCAATTCTTCCCGCAGAATCTGCTGTGATATCGCGCTAGGCTTGGGGATGTACATGATGGAAGAGTCCCAGGTTTGCGCGTCGCGGGCCAGTTCCAGATACTTCTTTTCACTTTCAGTGTCGTTCGCCAATCGACGGCAATCCGCGAGAATGTAATATCCCGCTGCGCAGGTGCCCTGATCAATCTCGACTACTTTCGACGCGAACTTCTCAGCATTGACCATATCGCCATCGTTGAAAGCCCTGCGAGCTTCTTTAATCAGGGTAATCCACTCGCGGTTTTGGTTGTCCGGCAGGTATGGAGCATTCGTAAATGGTTCGCGCCAATCGGCGAGGTTGAACTCGGGAACGATCCAAACGAGTGGGATGCCGCTTCTCTTGTACTCCGAGGCTATCTCGCTGACCATCGACCTGACTGTCCTGCTGATGTACTGGTCGCAAAGGCGCTTTACTCCTGCCATACCGTCTGTCGAGATCGCCTTATCCACGTCAGCGATATCGATGAACGTCGGCAACGAGGTCTTTGCACCCCAGTTGTTGCCGGCGAAGATGATGGCAATATCCGGCTCAAGCTGGAGAGCAGCTAGAGAGAGTTCTCTTACCTCGTAGGCCAGATTGGTCCGAGCCAGATCGATAACTTCAACCTGATCCTTGCCAAACTGCTCGTCGAGAATCATCTGTAAGGCTAGCGCCGGCGTGAAACCCGGATCGTAGAGATACCCGCGGGCGACCGATTCACCTATGAAGAGCACTCGCAGTTTGGCGCCCTTGGCCTCAATGCGGCCGACGTTAGCCCAAAAATGCCACTCTTCCATGTTTTCGAGTCGCCGAACAAAGGAAGTCTTACCGTTTTCTGTCCTTCGCTCCCAAATTCCAATATGCCTTGACTGCTTCGGCGGCACTCCCGGCTCGCTCGCGTAGACGGTAGTAGGAGTATCAGCCACGGCATCCGGTGCTCCCGTCAAACCGGCAACCCGCAGCATGCGAACCATCTGGTCCGCCTCCTCGGAAGCTGCGGCTCGCGCAATGCGATCGGCAAAGGATTTCAAAGATTCAGGTAAGCGTTCCATGTAGCATGAACTCTCTTTCCGATGATTTAGAGCATTGTATAGACCGAGTGTTCAACCATGCGGTCCGCATCCGCCGCTGTCTTGCCGGCGAAGTGCTCCATGCCCTCCCAAAAAGACGGAATACCCGATCGATCGAGCACGAAGTCTTCAACCACAAGTAGATCAATATGCGAACGGCTGAAACACCTGACTGCGTCGATCGGGGTACAGACGATCGGCTCGCCTCGCATGTTGAATGACGTGTTCAGGATAATCGGACACCCAGTCCGCTGATAGAACAACTCGAGTAGTTTGGCAAAACGAGGATTGGAATCACCATTGACTGTCTGAATACGCGCTGAGCCGTCAATGTGGGTAATGGCTGGAAGGTCGATCGGTGAAATTACGTCGCAGGTCTCCAGCATGAATGGGGACGCATGATCGAGGGAGAAATGGTTCTGATATTCCGACTCCAATACAGCCGGAGCAAATGGCCGAAAGGCTTCTCTCATCTTCACCAGCGCGTTTATGCGATCGCGCATCTCCGGCCGGCGGGGATCCGCAAGAATCGATCGCGCACCTAATGCTCGAGGCCCAAATTCCATCCGTCCCTGAGACCAGCCAACTACCTTTCCTTCGATCAGACAATCAACCGTGTAACTGATCAGCTCCTCCTCCTTGCCGCGAAAGTCCTGGAACTTGGCGGAAGATACTTTGAGGAATCTGTAAGCGTCGGATACTGAATTGGCGGGCCCAAGGTAAACGTGCTCCAACTTCTTGACGAGTGGTGAACTGCCTGTCATTCGAACATGGGCCAGGGCCGCTGCCCCCACAGAACCACCAGCATCACCGGCCGCGGGTTGCACGAACAGTCGCTTGAACGGACCTTCTCTAAGGCATCGGCCGTTCGCCACAACGTTCAACGCCACCCCACCGGCCATGCACAAGTTTTCGCTCGGAAACCTGGTGTGCAGATAGCGCGTCTTTTCGAGCAATATCTCTTCGAGCACTACCTGCACGCTTTTCGCGACGTCCATGTGGAATTGAGTGAGCTCCGATTCCGGCTCCCGAGGAGGATGGCCCAGCAGTGCGATCAGTTCGTCCGTGTACATGCAGTCTTCAGTGAGAAAACCGAAGTATTTCATATTGAGGCGGTACTGCCCTTCGGACGTCACCTCGATCAACTTGCGAATTTGATCGGCGTATTCGGGCTCGCCGTAAGGCGCCAGGCCCATTACTTTGTACTCGCCTTCGTTGACTTCGAATCCGAGATAGCCAGTGAGGGCGCTGTAGAAGAATCCGAGCGAGTCCGGGAAATCTACCTGTTCGAAACGTTCAATGTGAGGACCTTTGCCAAACCCGTAGGTAGTAGTGGCCCAATCACCGACGCCATCAACCGTCAGAATGGCGGCCTCTTCAAAACCGGAAAAGTAATAACTGCTGGCGGCATGAGAGAGATGGTGATCGAATATCTCTAGTCGTCCGTCGTAACCAATGACTTCTGCAATCAGTTGTGGCGGTTGCTTTCGCGACAGCCGATCGAGGATTGAATCCCGGCGTGCCGCCGGAAGATTTGGCATGAACCCCATCCAGATCTGCCGACCTAATTTCAGGCAGGGATCTTCGTAATAGCCAACACAATCCACGTCTGCGATTGTGATTCCGCCCTCCTGAAGGCAGTAAAGAAAAGCGCGAACGGGAAAGGACCTGTCATTCTTGACCCGTGAGAATCGTTCTTCCTGGGCGGCGGCTACCAGGATTCCATCCTGCACCAAACTACACGCCGAATCGTGGTAACCGGTGGAGATTCCAATGATATTCAAATGACCCTTCTTGGGCCTGCGTGAGAGCTTCGCGGTCGATTGATGATTGCCGTTACCGCTAAAGGTGTCGTGACTGATCATGATGAAACTGCCTCCAGCTTTTCTATAAGCGCTTCTTCGATTGACAATGCCAGGCCGGCAATAGTCGGCTCATCAAATATCACACGCATCGGCAGATCGACGTCGAATGTCTGGTTTATCCGATGAATGATTTGGGCCGCGACGAGCGAATGCCCTCCGAGGTCAAAGAAGTTCTCCTCGCTGCCGACGTGTTCGAGTGACAAGACCTCCGTCCAGATTGCAGCAAGGCTCACTTCCTGCGGCGTCCGTGGCGGAGTATAAGTGCGCGGCAATTTCTGCTTGGCCTCTTCCAGTGAAGGGAGAGCCTCATAGTTGATCTTACCGTTCAGAGTCAGCGGCAGTTTGTTGAGATGAACAAAGAAGTTGGGGATCGTATCAGCAATGAGTAGCTCCGCGAGGAACTCGCGCAGTTGCGCAACTTCTAATTCCTGCCGCGAAACGTAGTAAGCGATCATTGCCTTTTGACCGTGCTTGTCTTCACTAATCACTACCGCGCTGTCTCTGATTAGCGGATGCTTCTTCAGGGCGTAACGAATCTCATTAAGTTCGATCCGGTAACCGTGGAACTTCACTTGTTCATCCTGCCTGCCGAGATACTCGAGATCGCCTGACCAGAGAAGGCGGCACAGATCGCCGGTGCGATACATTCTCTGTCCCGGCGCGAATGGATTCGGTATGAACCTCTCTGCCGTAAGCGCTGGCCGTGCGAGGTAGCCTTGGGCCAGACCAGGACTTGCGATAAACAATTCTCCCGTCACATTCGTGGGAAGAGGTTGCAGATACCTATCCAGTACGTAGAGACTTACATTAGCCGCCGGCCGGCCGATGGGTACATTCGCGCGCGTGTCGTTTACCGGGTCATACTGGTAAATCATGCACCCGACTGTCGCCTCGGTCGGCCCATATTCGTTGAATATCTCCACGTCACCACCGAAACTTTCGCGCACTTGATGTGTCAATTGAGTTCCCAGAGCCTCACCGCCAACGATCAAACGCTTGACGCTACTTTGGCGATTATCGACGTCTTTAATCAGGCTCAGATGGCTCGGTGTCAGTTTGCAAATTCCCACCTGCCCGTCGGCCAGAATCTCTTCCAGCAGCGCATCCTTCGCCTCGCGCCTGAAGATCGCGACCTTATTTCCCGTGATTAGCGGGACGTAGATCGACGTCACTGTTAGATCGAAGGCCAGCGAGGAGTAGAGCGCGAATGCCAGGTTGTCGTTTTGCAAGTAAACGTCCCTGGCCCAGGTAACGTAATTAACGAGAGCGCCATGCGAAATCGCTACTCCCTTGGGTTCTCCAGTTGAGCCGGAGGTGTAAATGACGTAAGCCACAGTGTCCGGACTTACTTCAACTGAATCGCCCACGTCCGGCTGTTGCGAAATGGCGAACGAGTCGCGCTCCAGTTTTTCTTCAGTCAACATCGTCACAACGTTTGCATCCGCGAGTACGAACGAGGTGCGTTGTGTCGGGTGCTCCGGATCCATCGCGACATAACCGGCGCCTGCCTTTAGCACTCCCAGGATCGCGATCAACTCCGCAAACGAATGCTCCAGACAGATCGCCACGA
This sequence comes from Pyrinomonadaceae bacterium, assembly GCA_036506775.1. Taxonomy (GTDB): domain Bacteria; phylum Acidobacteriota; class Blastocatellia; order Pyrinomonadales; family Pyrinomonadaceae; genus PSRF01. Next base: position 23,412 of record DASXRE010000245.1, read on the forward strand.
GATCGCCGGGCTTCACTCCTTCTAATCGCAAATGATACGCGAGCTGGTTGGCTCTGCGATTGAGTTCGGCGTAAGTCAGAAGCTCGCCACGGAATGAGGCCGCAATCGCATCGGGCGTAGCGTTTACCTGGGCTTCGATCAGTTGCTGGATGCACGTATCTTGTCGAGCTGAAGTTGCTGTTTGATTCCAGGCAGCGAGTTGCTCCGTTTCCTCGACGCTGAGCAGCGGCAAATCTGAGAGTCGTTGCGCGGGATCCGCGGCGATTGCGCCCAGCAGAATTTGAAAGTGACCAATCATCCGCACAATGGTTGTGCGCTCAAAAAGATCCGCGTTGTATTGCACTGCGCCTTGCAGACCCTCAGCGCCCTCGTACAGATCGAACAACAGATCAATTTGCGAAGTAGTGACTTCCCTTTGCGGAACACTCAGTGTCACACCGGAAAGCGTCATCTCCGTCAAGGTTGGTTGATTGTGAAAACTGAGGACTGCCTGGAAGAGTGGCAAGTAGCCGGGATTCCGCTTCGGACGCAGCTCCTGGACCAGTTTCTCAAAAGGGGCTGTCTGGTGCGCGTAGGCTCGCAGTGTCGTTTCCCGCACCTGATCGAGCAGCTCAAGGAATGCTGGATTACCCGAGCAATTTGCGCGCAGCGCCAGCATGTTCACGAAAAAGCCGATCAGCGGCTCAATTTCCGACCTTTCGCGGTTGGCTATAGTCGTACCGACTACAATGTCGTTCTCATTGGTGTAACGATGAAGTAGCGCCTGAAAGACAGCGAGCAACAACATGAACATCGTCGTGCCCTGCTTCTGATTCAACGCTTTCAGCCGTTGGGAAAGCTCTGGCGATAAAGTGAACAACTCAGCCGCCCCGCGATAAGTCTGCACCGGCGGCCGTGGGCGATCGGTGGGCAAGTCAAGCAATGGAGGCGCGCTCGCCAATTCTTCTTTCCAGAATGTCAGCTCGCGCTCGAGTGTCTCGCCTTGCAGTTGTTCTCTTTGCCAGACCGCGAAGTCGCCGTACTGCACTTTTAGTTCCGGCAGGGGCGACGCCTCGCCGCGACTAAATGCCTGGTAAAGGGCTGAAACTTCTCTGATCAGTATCCCGCGGGACCATCCATCACTAACGATGTGGTGTAACACGCACAGCACCGTGTGTTCTCGATCTGAATGGCGGATCACGGCGAGCCGCACCAGTGGTCCAGTCTCAAGATCGAACGGTTGGTCCAGTGCTGTCCTGGCGAGTTTCACATCAATCGCTTCGTGTTCAGCCTCAACCAGGTGGCTGAGGTCTACCGTCGGCAGCGATAGTCTCGAGAACGGGTGAATGATTTGTACCAGTTCTCCGTCTATGACTGGAAAAGACGTCCGGAGATTCTCGTGTCTGCGGTTGATCTCATTAAAGGTCTGCTCGAGCGCGTGCCAGTTCAAGGGACCATCCAACCTCATCCCCAGATCGATATGGAAAGTGGAGGTGCCACGCGCGAGTTCCTCCTGAAACCACAGGCGCTGCTGAGCAAACGAGAGTGGCAATTTGCCATCGCGCGGGACTGCTTCGATCGGCACCGCCGCGCTTGGATTGCCCTCACCAATCTTTGCTTGAATCAGCGCAGCGAGTTGAGCGACAGTCGGAGATTCAAAGACGCTGCGGACCGGCAGCTCTATCTTGAAGGTGTCCCGAATCCTGTGAATTACCTGAGTGGCAAGCAGTGAGTGGCCGCCAAGGTTAAAGAAATTTCCCTCGCGACTGACTCCCGGCAAGCGCAACACTTCACACCAGATGCCCGCCAGGATCTCTTCGATCGGCGTGAACGTCCCGGCTTCTGACTTCTCGCGCTCGGTTTGAATCAGTGCCAACGCGGGCAGCGCTTTTCGATCTATCTTGCCATTCAACGTACGCGGTAGTTGCTCCAGCTCGACGAAAGCCGACGGCAACATCGTCGGCGGCAATCGCTCAGCGAGATACTCACGCAAATCATCACTACCGGTCCCGTTCGTCAACGTCAGGTAGGCCACCAGAAACTTGTTGCCCTCAGCATCATCGCGATCAACTACTGCAACGTCCGCTACCGCAGAATGGGAGCGCAGCAGATTCTCGATCTCGCCCAGCTCAACTCTGACACCGCGAATCTGGACCTGTTGGTCACGCCGTCCAAGATGTTCCAGGTTGCCATCTTCGAGTAGCCTGCCGTAGTCGCCGGTCTTATGGATGAGATCGCCAGGGTCTTTGCTGAATGGATTCTGGACCAACACGTTGTTGGTAAGTTCCGGATCACCGTAGTAACCAAAAGAGCGATACGGCGTGCGAATGTATATCTCACCTACTGTTCCCGGGCGACAGGGTTTGCCCGCTGAATCTACCAGCATCACCGCGGAACCCTTGATCGGTTTGCCCACCGGAATCGAAGGTCGCTCCACGTCCTCCGGTTTTACTTCATAAGCAAGCTTCGAAAGACTCGTCTCTGTGGTTCCGTAGATATTCAGCAGTTTGGTCCGCTCACCGAACGTTTCGATCCAACGCTTCACGTCAGCCGGATACAACGGTTCACCCGTCAGCACTACATATCTCAGGGCTGCGAAGTAACGGCTGTCGAGTCTCTCGTTCAGCAACGAGCGGAACACTGACGGAACACAATGCAGCACCTCAACCTGCTCGATATCCAGCCAGTCGGCCAATCTTTCGGCATCCAGAATGACGTCTCTACTCTCGGGCGCGCAGACCGTTCCACCCGAACACAGCGGCACAAACACGTCTTTCAAGAACCCGTCAAAGGATGGCGATGCTAACTGGCTCACGCGTGTGCCTGGTCCCGCGCCCACAGCCTCGATCTCCCAACGCATGAAGTGATCGATCCCTTTCAACCGCCCAAGGATCGCTTTCGGTTTTCCAGTCGAGCCGGAGGTGAAATAGATCGAGCAGGGGGCTTCGGGATCACTCGCCAGAGTCGGATTCTCGAGCCGGTCGTAAAGCAAGTAGTCGCTCTCGTCGAGGCAAACAAACTTGCCGGCACCATGCTTGCCCGCACGAAGCTGGTCGAGTTTCCCGAAGTGCCTGGTGTCACTGATGTACCACTGCGGCTCGACCTGCTCACTCATCACCTGCAGCCGTCCATCGGGAAACGTCGGATCCAGTGGCACAAACACAGCACCCGCTTTGAGCACTCCGAGAATGCCAGTGACGATCGAGACCGGATCCTCACTCAGTAGACCAACCATCGTGCCTTTGCCGGCGCCGCCTTCGAGCAGGAAGTTTGCCAGCCGGTTAGACTCCGCTTCCAGGGTTGCGTACGTAACCTGCCGTCCACCACGCTCGATCGCCGCTTGCGGCCCGAACTCCGCCGCCATCCGGCTAAACATCTCTTGCACGCTCACGTAGCTCATACTAGTTGCCAGTCATTGCCAATAAGATTTTTCGTGGCCCAGAGAAAGGCATTCGCCCGTGACAAACCAGCACATTGTCCAACATCACGACATCACCCTGTCGCCAGCGAGACACGGTCGCTTCTTTGAACATCGTTTCCCGGATGTGCCTCAACTTTGAGATATCTATCGGACTGTTATCGCCGAAGAGAGAAGTCTGAGGTAGCTCGTCCTCCTTGCCGCGATACGAGTTGATCAGTGACTCGTAAATATCAGTGGGATAGTCGGAGGGGTGGAATTGTGGGGCCTGGTTAAACCAGACCTCCTCACCAGTGCGTGGATGAGTGGTGACGCTCTCGAAAGTGTTTTCCAGCCTCAACCCGCCATCGGCTTTCCATTCGTAATCGATCAACATGTTGCGGCAGTAAGCTTCCACCACCGACTTATCCGTTGTTTGAAAGGCTGCCTGCCACGATAATCCGAAGCCATTGCCGCCGTGCAGGTTCCGCAAGTACTTAATGCGTTTGGTCTTGAATTCCTGAACGATATCCGGATCGAGTTTTTTGAGGATCCTCCGGTTGTCGGCGAGCGGAGTTTCACCGCCTTTGCCGGGCTCCACGATGCAACAAAAGTAGAGACGGCTCGGAAACTTGTGAGAGTAGGCATACTCGCTGTGCATTGAGAGTTGATATTCGGCTGGATATTCAGTTGAGGTGTAAATGCCCGACGTGATCTTGGTGCGTGGGCCATTATCGTCCAGACAATCCAACAATCCCGGTGCGATTGATCGGGTTAGCCGGGCGAACGCGGCTGGAGTATTGATATCGAACCCGCGAAAGAGGATCGCGCCGTGCTCCAGCAACTTTTGCTCGATGAGTTCGTTGTTTTCTTGATACCAGGACGTAAGCAAGCCGGGTTCAGGCCGCCCATTACTGGATTCGTACTCGATGACAAACGGAACGCTATGTTCCGGATCCAACAGACCCGTTTTAATCATGACCTTCGCCTTCTGTGTTTGGTGGCCTGGAGGTGGCTTAGAGTTCGAGGTTTGCAACCACGTTGGAGGTATTGACGAGCGAGATCGTCGCCAGCGTCTTTTCCGGGTCAGCCGTCATCAACGCGAGTAGCTGAACGTAATCTTGCAGCATTTGGACCGTCGTCTGAGCGTTGAAGATCCGATCGTCGTAGTCAATCTTTCCCATTATTTGGTTATCGACGTCGCCCAGGGACAATGACAGTTCGAATCTGGTGACTTCCTTTCCTTCGACATACCAACTGGTTTCCAGACCATTCATGTCCAGTTCTTCCTTCGGCTGTCTTTCAAACTGAAACCAGACGTCAAACAACCGTTCGCGCTCCTCGCCTCGCTTCGCCAGGTCTTCACGAAGCAGCTCGGGAGAAACTTGATAGGTGTAGGCGTCAAGGCAAACCTGCCTCACGCGCCTCATCACATCTCTGAAGGTTGTCGCTCCCGACAAGTCCACGCGCAAGATGAGCGTATTGGCGAGAATGCCGATCACCTTTTCGGCTTCGACTCGCTCGCGGTTCGCATGCACAGAGCCGACTACGATGTCGTCGTCATCCGTGTACTGGTTGAGCAGTAACACGTACGCCGAAAGCATGGTCATGTACAATGTCATACCTTCGCGACGGCTCAACTCTCGAAGCGCTTCCGTCAACTCCGGCGATAGCTTCAATTCCAGGCTGGCGCCTCCAAACTGCTGGACTTTGGGACGTGGACGCGCCAACGGCAGGTTCAGTCGCTCCGGCGCGTCTGCCAACTGCTTCCGCCAGTAACTCAACCGCTTCTCCAGCTCTTCTCCCTGCAACCACTGCCGTTGCCATGCCGCATAGTCAACATACTGCACGCTCATCTCAGGCAGTGAAGAAGACTGCCCGTGAGTGAACGTTGAATAGAGCTGGCTCATCTCCGCAATTATCACTTCCAACGACTGCCCGTCGCCGATCATGTGGTTCATCGTGCAGATGATGATATGTTCGCGATCGTTCATCCGTAGCAGCGTCGGCCGCACCAGCGGTCCCTGCGTCAGATCAAATCGCCGCACCGTTTCTTCCTGCGCCATGCGCGCGGCCTGCGATTCACCTTCTTCGACTGGCAACGCGCTCAAATCAGTCATCGGCAACTTAAAGCGAGCCGGCGGCTGAATTACCTGAACCGGGCGCCCATTTGACTCCGGAAACACTGTGCGCAGGCCTTCGTGTCTGCGGATGATCTCACTGAACGTCTGCTCCAGTGCCGCCACGTTCAATGCTCCTTTAAACCGCACTCCCAACGCGATGTTGAAGGCGCTCGTGCCACTGGACAGTTGCTCGAAAAACCACATCCGCTGTTGCGAAAACGAGAGCGGTAATTCACCGTCACGCGGAACCCTTGTAATGGTCGCAATGCTCGTCAGTTCATTTTGCCCCTGGCTGATCTGTTCCTGGATTAGCTGGGAAAACTCTTCCAGCGTCGGCGACTCGAAAAGACTCCTGACCGGAAGCTCAATCTTCAAATAATCCCGAATACGGGCCAGCACTTGGGTGACCAGCAACGAGTGACCACCGAGATTGAAAAAATTTCCGTTGCGTTTGATCGCCGGCAGGCGCAATACCTCGCACCAGATACCCGCCACAATCTCCTCGATCGGTGTCAGCTTGCCGTTTTCCTGTCCCTGTTCAGCCTGGAGCGCTTCCAGCGCCGGTAAGGCTTTGCGATCGATCTTCCCATTAAGTGTGCGCGGTAGCTGGTCCAACTCAACAAACGCCGATGGCAGCATCGTCGATGGTAAATGGTCGGCCAAATAACGGCGCAGCGGCTCGCTGCCCGTGCCGTTGTTCAGTATTAAATAAGCCACCAAAAACTTGTTCCCCTCCGCGTCGTCACGATCGATAACGGCCACATCTGCCACAGCCTCATGCGCGCGCAACAAGTTCTCGATCTCGCCGAGCTCGACTCTTACGCCACGAATCTGGACTTGCTGATCGCGACGGCCCAGATGTTCCAGGTCTCCACCTTTGAGCAGCCGGCCATAATCGCCAGTCTTATGGACGATGTCTGTGGGATCATCGCTGAAGGGATTCTGAATAAAGACTTCACGCGTCAACTCAGGAGCGAGGTAATAACCGTGCGAGCGATACGGCGTGCGAATATAGATTTCGCCGACAGCACCGAGCCCGCAAAGTTCTCCCCGCGAATCGATGACCATTCCCGTGGAGCCATCGATCGGCTTACCCACCGGGATCGACGGCCGGTCCACATCTTCGGGCTTAATCTCGTAGACAAACTTTGAAAGACTCGTCTCTGTGGTCCCATAGATATTGAAGAGCCTGATTCGATCACCGAAGACGTCCAGCCAGCGCTTCACGTCCGCCGGATACAACGGCTCGCCGGTCATGACGATACACTTCATCGCTTCGAAGTAACGGCTGTTCAGTTTCTCGTTCAGCAAGGAGCGAAACAGCGACGGAACGCAATGCAGCACCTCAACCTGCTCGACGTCCAGCCAGTCAGCGAGACTCCACGCATCCAGAATTATGTCGCGGCTTTCAGGCGCGCAGACCGTTCCACCCGAACACAGCGGCACAAACACGTCTTTCAAGAACCCGTCAAAGGATGGCGATGCTAACTGGCTCACGCGTGTGCCTGGTCCCGCGCC
>DASXRE010000246.1:0-4334 GCA_036506775.1 Pyrinomonadaceae bacterium
AGTTCGCGCAGGCGGCGCACAACACCGACGAAAGTTCCCGACGTTCCCAAGCCCGTGATGAATGGCTGCCTCTCTTAACGCCTGTTCTTGACATGCAATTGATCCGAGGCGTATCGTTTTTCAGTCATGTTCAAGGCCTGCGCCTGTTGTCTCTACTGTAACTGTTGCTGCTGCTATTGCAGCGCGACCGAGCGGCCGTTTGCAGGCGTGAGAGGCGGATGAGCTAACCACCAGCAATTTTAACGGCGTCACCGGTCGCACTTTTCAAAAGCGCGGCCGGTTTTCTTTTTGCTCCAGTTTGTTTTCGTAATAACAATGAGCGCGCAATCGTCAATTTTAGAAGAATACGGATTAGGTATCGTGCCCGGTACCATCGAAGCGAGCATCGGTCACACACCGCTCCTTCGGCTTCGTCTACTCAACACTGAAATCCCGGTCTTCGCCAAAGCCGAACATCTCAACCCAGGCGGTTCAGTAAAGGATCGAGCGGCCCTCTCGATGATTCTCGAAGGAGAACGGAGCGGCAGGCTCCGGCCCGGAATGACGATTCTCGACGCGACCAGCGGCAACACCGGAATCGCCTACGCGATGATCGGCGCCTCGCGCGGTTATCCGGTGACAGTTTGTTTGCCAAGGAACGCGAGCACCAAACGCAAACAGATCCTGAGCCAATACGGCGTCGAGATCATCGAAACCGATCCGATGCTTTCAACCGACGGCGCTCAACTCATCGTGCGCGAAATCTACGCGAGCGATCCCGAGAAGTATTTCTACCCCGATCAGTACAACAACGACGCCAACTGGCTCGCGCACTACGAAACAACCGCCAGCGAGATCTGGGAACAGACCGAAGGCCGTATCACCCACTTCATCACGGGCTTGGGAACGTCGGGAACTTTCGTCGGTGTTGTGCGCCGCCTGCGCGAACTGAATCCGTCGCTCACGGCCGTCGCAGTGCAACCGGAGTCGCCGTTGCATGGCCTCGAAGGCCTCAAGCACATGCCCACGGCCATCAAACCCGGCATTTACGACGAGTCACTAGCCTCGGAGACGCTGGAAGTATCGACCGAAGATGCGTTATTAATGACGCAGCGATTAGCCCGTGAAGAAGGATTGTTCGTTGGCCCGAGCTCCGGAGCCAACGTCCTTGCTGCCTGGAGATTGACAGCGTCGCTACGGCCGCCTGCCGTGGTTGTCACAGTGCTTTGCGACGGCGGCGATCGTTACCTGTGAGTTTGATGACAGACCAAACAAAAAAGCGCCACATCACTACGCAACTCGTACACGCCGGTGAACGACAAGCACCGCCCGAGGGCCAACCGGTCGCGACACCGATCTACGCGAGCGCGACGTTCACTTATGGCTCGATGGAGGAGATCGATCAGGTCTTCGGCGGCGAGAAGACCGGCTACATTTACACGCGCTACGGCAATCCCACTACGGCCGGGCTCGAAGAAGCGATGCGCGAGATCGAGGAAGGCGCCGTCGCCTGCGCGTATGCCACTGGCATGGCCGCGGTCCATGCAGCCTTGATCGCGTGCGATCTGAAAGCGGGTTCAACTGTACTTGCTTCGCAGGATCTGTACGGCGCGACAACGAGTCTGCTGCAAAACGTCTTCACTTCGTTTGGCGTGAAAACATTTACGACGGATTTCAGTGATCTCCCGGCCGTGCGCGAAAAGGCGCGCGAGGTCCGGCCACAGGTGCTCGTTGCCGAAACGATCTCCAACCCGTTGCTGAAGGTTTGCGACATCAAAGTGGCCGCGGAAATCGCGCGCGAACAGAGCGCGCGACTGATCATCGACAATACGTTTGCCTCACCTTATCTTTGCCAGCCGTTGAAGCTGGGCGCCGATATGGTGGTGCATAGTGCGACGAAGTATCTTGGCGGACACGCTGACACAATGGGCGGAATCGTTGTGTCACGCGACGAGATGGACCGTCCGGCACTCGTGAGTGTGATGAAGCTCGTCGGCGGCGTGCTCGGTGTGTGGGAAGCACACGAGATTCTGCGTGGTTTGAAGACGCTGGCCGTGCGAATGGAGCGTCAGTGTGAAAACGCGCGCCGGCTCGCGAGTCACCTCAGCGAGCACGCGCGCATTTCCAGAGTTCACTATCCAAATATCGGCGCACTCGTTTCGATCGAGCTACGCGACGGTACGCGCGACGCCGCGTTTCGCTTCATGGACGCCTTGCAGTTGTGTGTGCGCTCCACGAGTCTGGGTGATGTCTTTACCAGCGTGTTGCATCCGGCCACGGCTTCGCACCGCGATCTCGTTCCCGCGAGAAGACAGGAGCTCGGAATCATCGACGGCCTCGTGCGCATTTCAGTAGGAATCGAAAGCATCGACGACATCATCGCCGACATCGAGCAGGCACTCTCCGCATGATCACGATCGCTGAAAAGCAGTTAACCGAAATTCGCGAGCATGGCGTGCGTGACTATCCGTATGAATGCTGTGGTCTGCTGCTCGGACGCTTCACGTCTGACAGCAAGCTCGTTACCGAAACCTACCCGATCTCAAACGCACGCGAAGAGAGCGCCAAACGAAACCGTTTTCTGATCACACCCGAAGAGCTGCTGCGCGGCGAACAGTACGCGCGCGAGCGGGATCTGGAAGTCGTCGGGTTCTATCATTCGCATCCGGATTCGCCGGCAGTGCCTTCGCAATACGACCTTGAGCACGCCTGGCCCACTTACTCGTACATCATCGTCTCGACCAGCGCGAATGCGGCCAACGACCTGTTCTCGTGGGAGCAGGAGCCCGATCGTTCGCGTTTCAACCAGGAGGAAATCCAATGCCAGTAACCATCACCATTCCGGCGCCGTTGCGACAGTTCGCGGGTGGCCAGTCGCAAATCGTTGTTGACGCAAGGACCGCGGGCGAGGCGCTCGACCTGCTCACTTCGACGCACTCAGCGCTGCGCCGCCATCTCTTCAACGATCAAAACGCGCTGCGCAACTTCGTCAACGTCTATCTCAACGACGAAGACATTCGCCACGCGTCAGGGCCGAACACGCCCGTGAAAGACGGCGACACGATCATGATCGTACCGTCGATTGCCGGAGGCGCAGTAATCGAGTCAGAAGTGGGCCAGACGTTGCCGGAGTTGTCCCATGAAGAGATCCTGCGCTACAGCCGTCACCTGATCATGCCGGAAGTCGGCATGCAGGGGCAGCGCAAACTAAAAGCTTCGAGTGTGTTGATGATTGGCACTGGCGGCCTTGGCGCCCCCGTTGGAATGTATCTCGCGGCGGCAGGCGTCGGACGAATCGGCATCGTTGATTTCGACGTGGTCGAAGAATCAAACCTTCAGCGGCAGATCATTCACGGCACCAAGGATCTCGGCCGGCGCAAGATTGAGTCGGCGCGTGATCGTCTGCGCGACATCAATCCGCACATCGAAATTGAGACACACGAGTCGCGTTTGACCAGTCACAACGCAATGCAGCTCTTTCGCAACTACGACATCATTGTCGACGGCACTGACAACTTTCCCACGCGCTATCTGGTCAACGACGCTTGCGTGTTGAGTCATAAGCCGAACGTTTATGGTTCGATCTTCCGTTTCGAAGGACAAGCGAGTGTGTTCTGGGCCGAGAAGGGAGCGTGTTACCGCTGCTTGTATCCGGAGCCGCCCCCGCCGGGTTTGGTGCCTTCGTGCGCGGAAGGTGGCGTGCTTGGTGTTTTGCCGGGCATCGTCGGAGCGATTCAGGCGAACGAAACAATCAAGATCATTCTCGGCGCGGAGGATCTGCTGATCAATCGGCTGCTGTTGTTCGACGCCTGGCCCATGAAATTTCGCGAGTTCAAACTGAGGAAAGATCCGAAGTGTCCGGTTTGCGGCGAAAACCCGACGATCACAAAGCTGATCGATTACGAGGAGTTCTGCGGTGTGGCGCCGCATCAGCTTCCGCCACCTGATTCAAAGCTCGAAGAGATCACGGCGGGTGAACTCAATGCGCGTCGTTTGCGTGGAGACAAGATTCAGATCGTCGACGTGCGTGAACCACACGAATTCGAGATCGCACGTATTCCGGGAACGAAGCTGATTCCGTTAGGCCACGTCGTGACGCGGATGAACGAAATCAATCCCGAGGTTGATACGATCGTGCATTGCAAGGGCGGGGTGCGAAGTGCGAAAGCGATCGAGGCCCTGAAACGGGCGGGGTTCCAGGGCCGTCTGATCAACCTCAAAGGCGGGATCACCGCATGGTCTGAAGACGTCGATCCGCGCGTGGCAAAGTATTAGGTTACCTCCTTGGAGTGCGGGGACTTGTCACCGCTTTGGTCCAAACGTTTAGCGGGAAGCCGCAGACCAAAGCGGTGACA
>DASXRE010000247.1:0-37287 GCA_036506775.1 Pyrinomonadaceae bacterium
GCCACTGATTTTTGTTGACAGATAACGGAGTTGGCATTACGCTGCGCCGGTTCCCTCGTAACTCGAAACCTTCTGCCGCAACGGCTAATCTTCGCGTTGCTGGCCTCACTTGAAACCCAACGCTCACGTCCGTGGGAGAAATCCATGAGAGAACTAGACACATTGGAGTTGGTCGAAGAAGAGGGCCGCGTCGTAACTGAATTCGTCCTGAAAGGCCGCTCGAAAGGTAAGCCCTCGATCCGTCCCGAAGTAAGACCTGAAGTTCAACCCGAAATCGCGCCATCGCGGCCGGTGCCCGAAATAGCACCGGAGAAAGCGCCACGGCCCATACCGGAGATTGCACCGGAAAAGAAGCCAATACCTGAGGTTGCGCCGTCGCGACCAGTTCCCGAAGTGGCGCCGCAGAAAACACCACGGCCAATTCCGGAAGTTGCGCCGGACTATCCAAAGAAGAAGGGCTACTAAGCGAAAGGCGCCACGCTTAACGGTTGAACCACGTGGACTTTGCCCCGACCTAATCGGCGGGAGTCAGGTGTGATCTACGCACCAGGATCAAGACGGGAAGATGCGGAGATGCGGAGGCTGTCTCCTCGTCTCTGCTTCTCCCTGTCCCCGCTTCACCGTCTCGTCGGTCTTTCTGCAGTATGAGCGGAGATTCACTCAAACCCGTTGCACTCGTCAGCATGCCGACTCTTTCGGCGCGCTTCCCGTCGTTTCAGCTCGCGCTGCTCAAGCCCACACTCGAGCGCGAAGGCATTCCCGTGCAAACGTTCTCGCTCTTTATGTACTTCGGAAACTTCATCGGCTGGCGCATCAATGAAGCGCTTTCCGATGTCTATCCCTGCATGGTCGGCGAGTGGCTCTGGACCAAAGCCGCGTTTGGTGACTTTGCCAGAAACGAAGATTACTTCGAGATCTACGGTGACAATCTCGAATCGATCTGCAACCAGGCAGGATGCTCGATCGCTGACCTCTGCGAGATCCGCGAGAAAGCCGCGCCGGCGTTTATCGACTTCTGCGTCAACAGCATCGATTGGACCAGATTCGGTGTGATCGGGTTCTCGGTCGTCTTTCAGCAAACTCTGGCGAGCATTGCCATAGCCCGTGCGTTGAAACAACGCCACCCCGAGATTCCAATCATCTTTGGCGGGGCGACTTTCGAGGACGACATCGCCGGGGAGATCATGAAGGGCTGTCCGCAAGTGGACTTCATTCACTGCGGCGACGCCGATGAGACATTGCCGAAAGTGATTCGCCGTATGTACAGCAAGCAATCGATGCACGGCATGCCGGGAATCATGTGGCGCGACAATGATCGAGTCGTCTACGCAGGACGCGCCCCGAACCTCAGTGACATGAACAAGACTCCGGTGCCCGACTTTGACGAGTATTTCTACGCTCGAAAGGAAGGCGGTTACAACAACTACGATCAGGCGCAGGAGGTCCTGTTACCCATCGAAACGGCGCGCGGCTGCTGGTGGGGAGTGAAGAACCATTGCACGTTTTGCGGACTTAATCGCGCCGGTATGGAGTTTCGATCGAAGAACGTCGACAACGTCATCGAGCAACTCGACGATCTCTCGCGCCGCTATGGCATTCTCGACTTCAACGCCATCGATAACATCATCGCGCCCGAGTACATCGACAAGCTGTTCACGCAACTCGCAAACGCCAACACCGACATACGTCTCCATTACGAAGTGCGGCCGAGCCTCAGCCGGGCGCAACTCAAGCTGATGCGCAAAGGCGGCCTGTTCTCCATTCAACCGGGCGTTGAGAGCTTGTCGACCCACATTCTCAAGCTCATGCGCAAACACACGACCGGCATGCGCAATCTCGAGTTGATTAAATGGTCTACGTACTACGGCATCAATAACCTTTACAACATTCTGCTGCGCTTTCCGGGTGAGACGGCCGAAGATTACCGCACGCAGTGCGACGTGATCCCGAAGATTCATCACCTGCAAGCTCCGTGGGCCATCGCCAAGGCGCGAGCCGACCGTGGCTCGCCGATGTATACCGAGCCTGAGTCGCAGTCGATCAGCCGCCTCGTTCCGTCACCTTGTTACGACTACCTGTTTCCGAAGGACCGTTTCGATCTCAATCGCGTCTCCTATTACTTCGAACATGAAATGGGTAACACGCTCGAGGACAGTGAATACGACGAGATCTTCGAGAAGGTCGGCATCTGGCAATACCGCTGGCGCCAGCGTCCAAAGCCGTATCTGCGCTATCGAAAAGCATGGGCCACGATCCTCATTGAAGACGGACGCAACTGTTCGCCTCACGTGACGACCTATTCGGATCGTTATGCGCAGCTTTACGAGTATTGCGCCGACGCTCACAGCGCGAAGGAGATCGCCACCGAGTTCGACGGTGCGCCATGGGTAGAAGCCGCGCTCGCAGAGTTCGTTGAACGCGATTTCATGGTCCAGCTCGACAATCGCTACCTCAGCATTGCGCTACCGGAGAACGCGTACTTCTAGGTCTTAACACGATGTTGCGCGAACCGCTTTCTGTCACGCTCGCATCATTTCCCGAAAGCTTCCAGTCAGCGCGCAGCGAGTTGCTCGACTTGCTGCGGCAGCGTGGCATCCTTTATCGCTCGCCTAGTCAGCCGATTCTTTCACGGGACGGTTCCTCAGCGCGCTGGATGCTCGATTCGCTCGCCGTCACACTCTCCACTCGAGGAGCTGAACTGGCCGGCAAGTGTTTGCTGCAACTGCTCAAGCGATTCGACGGCCGCCAGATAGCTACTTACGGTTTGACGGGTGTTCCGATTCTTCAATCATGCATTCTCCAGGACGACAGGTACCGCGGACTCCTCGTGCGAAAGGAGCGAAAGGAACACGGATCGCTAAAACTGATCGAAGGCGTGATTGATCCCCGTGAACCAGTGATCCTGCTCGACGATTCGGTGAGTTCGGGAATGTCGATGGAGGAGGGCACTGCGCGGCTGGAAGAAGCCGGCCTGCGCGTTGAAGGTGGTGTTTGTCTCGTGCGGTTCGGATGGTACGGCGGTTATGCGTCGATGCAGGAGCGCGGTTATCACATGGAGGCGCTCTACGACATCTGGGACGACTTCATTTCGCAGATGGAGGGTGAAGAACAGCCGCCGGCGAATCCGTCAAAGTGGTTTCCCGCGTTTGAGTGGCATGGCGAGCGGGCACCCGAACGTATTCATCCGGCTGAGCTCGCAAGGGTAGTGATCTCCGAATACTTGTCTTCGGGCAAATTGCTGAAGCCTCCTTTGCACCTGGACCAGGACTACGATTCGTCCGGCGGCGCGTGGGTGAGCATTCGTTCGCGATCTGACATTCATCAACGTTTTGCTCGCGGCGGTTTCTGGCACTTCCCGCCCGAAACTCGCAGTTCCGCTGCCGAAGACGTCGTGATGGCTGCGTTGAGCACTGCTGCGCAACTTCCCGCTGGTGAAGAAGGCCTGAAGATACTCGGGCAGAGTGGGGTTGCGGTTACGTTCTTCAGCGCCCTGGAACCTTGCGACCCGGGCCAGCTCGACAACGATCGTTACGGCATCGTGGTGAGAAGTCTGGAGCGCAGGGAAAAGATGGGCGGCGCGTTACCACGGATGCCGGGCATCGTTAACGAGTGGCAGCAATTTCAACATGCGCGAATAAAGAATGCGCAGCTCGTTTCGTTCGAACCGTACGAACTCTTTCGTCACGAGGTGGTGAAAGTCGTTGAGCCGGAAGTGATCTGGCAGCCTACCGGCGTTCCGGCAACAGGTGAACTTCCCTGGCACAAGGACAAGAATATTTGCGGTCTGCTTGCGGCACGCGCCCGCGACCTCGTCCTGGCGCGCTTGTTCAACCGTGCGTCGGCCACCGCGCCATTGAATGCTGACCTGCTTCCGAAGAATGTCGAATCCTGCTACGTCACGGTTTACATCGATGGTCAGTTGCGTGGCTGCATGGGCTCTGTGGTCCGTGATCCCGACGACGATCTCAAGCGATCGGTGGAAGCTGCCATCTGCGACGAGAGATTTGCCGGTGAGACGCCGGCGGATCCGGGTGCCGTCGCGGTGAGTGTTTCGCTGCTCTTCGAACCGCTTGAACTGGGACAAGCGTCTCCCGAAGAGATCGTTAATTACTATCGCCACGGCGAGCAGGCGCTGATGGTTTATCAGGGCCAGCAACTTGGACTGCTGCTGCCGTTTGTTGCTGGCGCCTGGAATTACGATCGCGTGAGTTTCGCGAAAGCGGTGGTCGAAAAGGCCGGACTCGATGCGCCGCCGTATTACTGGTGCCGGTTTGATTGCGCCACCTGGTTGGCAGACGATGAAGGCGTGTGGCCCACCGTCGGCGGATTCCCGTCACCGCAGGACCTCTTGTCGGCAAACGAGCTGATTGCACGCCACACGGCTCTCCATCTGCACTATTTGCTTCAGCACCTCAAAGAAGACGGCACGTTCTATTCCCGTTACCATCCTTTTCAGAACAGACTTTACGAGCGAATCGATCCGGCAAGGCAGGCGTATGGCGCGTGGGTGCTCGCTCGTGCCTCACGCGTTCGCGGCGGCAACGATCTGAAAAACGCAGCCGGTGCGGTAATCGACGCGCTCATAACGCACGTGTCCGGCGCAGCGAACGATCTGTGGCTGCGCTTCGACGAAGAAACACCTTCAGTAGCCGAGCTGTCGTTCTTATTGTTGGCGCTCTGCAATCTGCCACACGAGGACCCACGTCGTTCTTTGATCACCAATCTGGCGGCCAAATTGTGGAGCTGCATCGAGCTTCCTCACGGACGAATCCTGACGCACGAAAGTGCCGATCCATCTCTCGAGCCTTTTCAAGACTACTTTCCGGGACAGGTGCTTCTCGCCCTCGCAGTCGCCTGTGAAGAAAACGCCACCGAGATTGATTTCGACCGACTACAGCGAAGCTTCCGATACTATCGCCACCGTTTTCGTTACAAACGTCACTTCGGCCAAGTCACCTGGCTGCTCCAAGCTTTTGCGAAGTGGTGGCAAGTCACCAAACAGCAAGCCTTTGCTGATCTGGTTTTCGAAGTGGCAGATTGGCTACTGGATTATCAGCAACAAAAGACTGGCGCCTTTATCAATAACCACCAGTCCGATACGCCTGGTTACACCACGGCGGTCTATCTCGAAGGCGTGGCTGCGGCACTCTCCGTAGCCGCCGGGGTGGGTGATGAGCAGCGCTACAATGCTTATTACCATTCGTTCACCCGCGGATATGAATTTCTCGATCGATTGATCGTGCAGGAGCGGGATCGAGCCATTCTTCCCAACCCGGACTTCGCCTTTGGCGGTGTGCGGCAGGGACTCTTTTACAGCGAGATCTGCATCGACTTCGTGCAGCATTCACTTTCCGCCCTGCTGGCACGAATTGACTGCCCTGAGCTTTTCACGCTTTAATCTGCCGTCATTTAAACTAATCCCCGGTTTAATTCAGGAGAAAAATAGCTAAGTGAGCCTTTTGCTTGAGGGAAAACGCGCGTTCATCACTGGTGGAACGCGCGGCATTGGTGCGGCCATGTGCGAGATCTTTGCCCGCGAAGGCGCGGACGTGGCTTTCAGCTACAACACGCGCGACGATCTGGCCGCTGAGATGGACCGCAAGATCGAAGCTCACGGACGCCGCGCTTTCAACGCGAAAGTGTCCGTCGTAGATCGCGTGGGGATGAAGAAGATGACCCGCGAACTGGTCGAGAAGTGGGGCGGAATCGACATCCTCGTTAACAACGCCGCCATCAACCGCGGCGACAACTTTGCCACCACGACCGACCGCGCGTGGGACGACGTGATTCACACCAACGTCGACAGTCTTTTTGCGGTTACCAAACCGATCTACAAGCAGATGATTCGCCAGCGGAAGGGAATCATCCTCAACATCACGTCCATCGGTGCGATGCGAGCGTTGCCGACCGCGGTTCATTACGCGACGTCAAAAGCGGCCATGATTGGTTTCACGAAATGTCTGTCGCGTGAGGCAGCGACGTTTGGCGTGCGCGTCAACGCGATTGCGGCGGGAATATTCGATACGGATCTGGCACAGGCTTTACCGGATCGACTGCTTCAGATGCACGACTTCTGGACTTCAGCCGGCCGCCTCGGCCGCCCGGAAGAGCTTGCTGAATACGCCGCGTTCATGGTCAGCGAACGGAACAGTTTCATGAACGGGGAAGTCGTAATCGTTGACGGCGGCGCGATTACTTAACGGGTTTTTCTTTTATCAAGCGCTCAAGCTCGCGAACGCGACGCTGGATCTCTCCCAGTCGCCGGAACGCTGCGGTGGATCTCAGCCAGTCTTTGTTATCAAACGCCGGAATACCCGAAATGACTTTCCCGTCCGGAATGTCGTGACTCGTCGCGCTCTTCGCCGTCAGCACCACGTCATCACCAATCGTCAAATGTCCCGCGACGCCCGCTTGTCCAGCCAGAATCACACGGTTGCCAATATGCGAACTTCCCGCCAGCCCGACCTGCGCGCAGAGTAACGAATCCTCGCCAACCGTACACGAATGACCGATCTGAACCAGGTTGTCGAGTTTTGTGCCGCGTCCAATCCGGCTCTCACCCACTGAGGCGCGATCGATCGTCGTCCCGGCGCCGATCTCGACGTCGTCTTCAATCACGACGCGTCCGGTTTGCGGAATCTTCAACCAGCGTTTCTGTTCATCCTTCGCGTAACCAAAACCATCGCAACCGATGACCGCGTTGTTGTGAATGATCACGCGTTCGCCGATCACGGTGCGCTCGCGAACAGCGACGCCGGAGTGAATGGTCGAGTCTTTACCGAGGGTGACGTCGTCATAGATCGTCACGTTCGGATGAATACAGACACCTTCCGCGATCTCAACGTTGCGGCCGATTACCGTGCCAGCACCGATAGCCACGTGAGTGGCGACGCGTGCGGACGCATCGATGACGGCGGACGGATGAATATGTGGCTCAAGCTGCGGCTCAGGATGAAAGATGCGCAAGGCCCGCGTGTAAGCGAGATAAGGATCTTTCACGCGCAGAATCGCTATGCTGCGATCTGTTTTCGCGTCTTCGCTGAGATAGATCGCGGATGCTCGGGTGGTGTTGACGCGTGGCGTGTAACGCGGATTCGCGAGAAAAGTGACGTGTCCTTCGGCTGCTTCGTCGAGTCCGGCGGCGCCGAGGATTTCTACGTCGGCGGTTGCTCCTTCAACACGCGCGCCGGTCAATTGCGCAAGTTCTGAAAGTCTCATGGCGCCGAAGTGTGCCACAAAGAAGCACAAAAGGCACAGTAGCTCGGAAATGGGTCAGTTCAAATTGGGCGGCTCCTTGGAGTGCGCCGACTTGGCGGCGCTTTGGCCAAGGCGGTGACAAGTCCCCGCACTCCAAGGAGGTACTTACCACTGGCTACATGATTGATACCGGGTCGATCTCAAGGTTCACGGAACGTAGGTTGACGCCGCTCTGAGAAACGGATTTGAGCGCTGCATCCGCAACTTCACGGAGATGGCGGCGGCTGCGCGATTTGAGCAGGAGCTGGAAGCGATGTTCGCCTTTGAGCCGCGCCAGCGGCGCGGGCGCGGGACCGAGTATGCGGCACCGTCGCTGCTCGTTGGCGGCGTCGAGCTGCTTGCGTAGTTCAAGGCTATCATTGCGCACGCGGCCCAAGTCCGCTCCATGGACCAGCAGACTCGCGAGCGCCACAAACGGCGGATACGAGTGGTTCTGTCGATACTGAATTTCTTCGTTGTAAAAACCTTCGTAATCCTGCGCGCAGGCGTGACGCAGCGCGTAGTGATAAGGATGGTAAGTTTGAATCAACACCTTGCCCGGCCGATCGCCACGCCCGGCACGCCCGGCCACTTGCGTGATCAATTGAAACGTTCGTTCCGCGGAACGAAAGTCAGGCAGCGCGAGTCCGGCATCGACTGAAACCACGCCGACCAGAGTCACATTCGGAAAATCGTGACCCTTGGCGAGCATCTGCGTGCCGACGAGCGTATCGATCTTCCCGGCACTGAAATCCGCGAGTGACTGTTCAAAGATCCGCCGGCGCGCGGTGGTGTCGCGATCGATGCGCGCCACGCGAAGAGCAGGGAAGAGTTGAATGAGCAGTTCTTCCAACTGTTCTGTGCCTTCGCCAACGTAGTAGATGTACTTCTTGCCACACGATGGGCAAACTTTGGGGACGGCCTTGCGGTGATTGCAGTAGTGGCAGACGATCACGCGCTCACTGCGATGATAGGTGAGCGTCACGTCGCAGTTAGGACACTGAATGGTTTCGCCGCACGAGCGGCAAAGAATAAAGCTTGAATAGCCGCGCCGGTTGAGCATGATGATCGATTGCTCGTTTCGTTCGTGCGTCTCCCGGATCGCTTCCAGCAACTCGTCAGAAAAAACGCGCGGCTTGCCGTGACGCAGAAACACGTTGCGCATGTCGATTATGCTGGCTTGGGCCATCGGCCGGGCAGCTATTCGCTGTGGCAACGTCAACAATCGGTACTTTCCGGCACGGGCATTATGAAACGACTCGAGCGATGGGGTTGCTGAACCGAGAACGACTGTTGCGGACTCTTTTTGCGCGCGCACGATGGCCGTATCGCGTGCGTTGTAATAAGGAGATTCCTGTTGGCGGTAGGTCGACTCGTGTTCTTCATCGACGACAATCAGCCCGAGATTCTGCACCGGCGCGAAGACGGCCGAACGCGTACCGATTACAACGCGTGCCTCACCGCTTTTTACGCGCGTCCACTCATCAAATCTTTCGCCTCGCTGAAGGGACGAGTGAAAGATTGCGACTCGGTCGCCGAAGTGACTACGCAAGCGACGCGAGAAGACCGGCGTGAGGGCGATCTCCGGAACGAGCATCATCGCGGAGCGACCGCGAGCAAGTGCCGCGCGCATCGCGCGGATGTAGATTTCGGTCTTGCCGCTGCCGGTCACGCCATGCAGCAAAAACGCGCCGTAGGTTTCTTGATCGACCTGATCCTGAATTTTTTCGAGGACGGCACTCTGAGCCGCGGTCAGTGTGTAGTCTTCAGCCGGTAACGATTCGGTGTGAGCCAGAGGATCGCGGCGCACGGCTTCGTCGAAGATCTCGACCATTCCTTTCTTTTCCAGCGAAGAAACTGTGGCCGAGCCGGCGGCGGCTTCTTTTAGCAACGCTTGCAGCGGCATTGATCCGTTTTGCCGAAGCGTCGTCATTACGCTTTGCTGCCTGGCCGTCATTTTTTCGAGCTGCAAATCCGTGGCTCTAACAAACCTTCGCAGTTTCGGCTTCACAACCGAACCTTTGGCACGTTGTGGCGGTGGATTTATTCCAGGCGGCAGCGTGGCCTTGAGTACTTCGCCGATCGGCGACGCATAGTATTCCGCCACCCAGTGCGCCAACTGCAATATCTCAGGCGTGCAGACCGGAACCGTGTCAACCACGCGCTCCACTTCTTTTATTTCCTCTTCGGCTAAAGTGAAGTTCGGCGGCAATTCGTCGTGAAGCGCGACGATGTAAGCAGTTACGAGTTTGCGCCCGAACGGGACGACGATGCGCGCGCCCGGTTTTGCATCGGTGCTTTGTTCTGGTGTGAGTCGGTACGTGAACGTCTGGGCGACGTGCACGGGCACAGCCACTTCGACAAACCGTGGACCACAAACAGGCACCGGAGGCACCGGAGCGGTGGCAACGGCTGTAGCAGACCCGTCGCTCTGCTCGGTCATTCTTTGCGTCTCAAGTGCTTCTTTGTGGCGTGGCATCGAGATAGTCCCGGACCTTCTTCAAGTCTTCCCACGTTTCGCGTTTTTTGGATGGATCGCGAAGCAGGTAGGCCGGATGAAACGTCGGCATCACCTTGATGCCTTTGTACTCGTGAAAACGACCGCGGGCGCGGGTGATGCCCTCGCGGCTGTCCAGCAGATTCTTCAATGCTGTGTTGCCGAGCACGACGATTACTTGCGGCTGCGCCGCTGCGATCTCGCGCTCGAGAAACGGCTTGCACGTTGCCGCCTCGTCAGGCATTGGCGCACGATTGCCGGGTGGGCGGCAACGGTTGACGTTGCCAATTAATACTTCTTCACGTTTCAACCCGATGGCTTCGATTATCTTCGTGAGTAATTGTCCGGCGCGGCCGACAAACGGGCGTGCCTGCATGTCTTCATCTGCGCCCGGCGCTTCGCCGACAAACATCAAACGAGCGTTGCGATTGCCTTCGGTATGGACCACGTGCGTGCGTTCGAGATGCAGCGGACAGCGGGTGCAGTCGCCGATCTCGGCGTGAATCTGCTCAAACGTCTCGGTTGAACGAGAGAGTGTTTGCGGCGCCGGCGCCAGCTCTTCGAACAGAACGCTCGGTGTTTGCTTTATCTGGACGGGCCGTTCTTTGGGTGGGTCAGGTGCAGTGAGATCCAAACGGATACCCTCGACACCGAGGGCGCGCAGGTGTTGAAGCTGCTTTTTGGTTTCGTTTATGAGTTGCTCGAGTTCGGGAGACGCTTCCATGTTGATCGAAGACTGACTATGCAATCGAGAATCCGGTTTGCTGCTTCGCTTTTCGAAAGCGTCGGCAGTTCAATCGGATCGTTGTTCTGGGCGGTGAGTATGGTAATCGCATTCGTCCTCGAATCGAAACCCGAATCACTACGCGTGACATCGTTGGCAACAATCGCGTCGAGTTTTTTACTCCGCAACTTCTCGCGCGCGTTGTCGATGACGTTTTCAGTCTCCGCGGCAAAGCCGACTACCAGCATTCCATTCGTTCGTGAAGCGGCGACGTTCGACAGCACGTCGGGCGTTCGTTCGAGTGTGAGTGTCAAAGATTCCTCTGACTTCTTGATCTTTTGTTCGGCTCGTTGCGCCGGACGATAATCGGTGATCGCGGCCGCGCCGATGAAGACGGAGGCGTTGCGGCTTTCGCGCGCCACTGCTTCGTCCATCTCCGCGGCTGAGAATGCCCGGACAACTCTGACGCCATGAGGAGGATCGACGGTTGTTATTCCAGCAACGACCGTGACTTCGCCGCCACGCTTCAATGCTGCCTCCGCCACTGCAAAACCCATTCTGCCCGATGAACGGTTCGAGATGAACCGCACCGGATCGATCTCTTCGCGCGTCGCACCGACCGTGATCAGGAAGCGTTCGCCGGCCAGGTCCTTTTTCTGTTGCGCGTTCAGGATCTCGAGCGCAGCGGCAACGATTCGGTCGGGTTCACTCAACCGTCCTGGACCGATCGTCTTGCAGGCCATCTCGCCGGCGTCGGGTTCGATGATTTGCACTCCATCCGCTCGCAGTTGTTGCAGGTTGCGTTGCGTGGCGGGGTGTTGCCACATCGTGGTGTTCATCGCGGGCGCAATCAGAACTGGCGCGGTGCAGGCGAGATAGGTTGACGTCAGGAAGTCATCGGCGACACCGTTGGCAAACTTGGCAATGATGTTAGCCGTCGCGGGCGCCACTATCAGCAGATCCGCGGTCTGGGAAAAGGTGATGTGCGCGATCGGATCGGGATTATCAGGCGCATAGTCGTCAACGATCACGTGAGATCCGGAAAGCGCGCGGAAGGTGAGCGGTTGTATAAATTCGCAGGCGCGTTTGGTCATTGCGACGCGCACGTTGCAGCCCGCCTTTTGCAGTTCGCGCAACACCTCCACGGCTTTGTACGCGGCAATCCCGCCACAGACACCGAGAGCGACATTCGAACTGGATGCAGGAGATTGAGGATTTGACGCAGACATCGCGCTTAACGGAAAACGAAGATCAATGTAACATTGCCGAAAGACAGGTGCAATTTAGTTAACTGAATGGCTGCTATAATTCGCGGCCAACAAGAAAAATAGGACACACGCGAGCAGGCGGCAAAATCATGGCCACTCTCAGGGGAAGATTACCGGCTCTTCTAATCGTCGCTGTCTTTGTCGTGCTGTGTGCGCTTCCCACCGTTAAAGCGAAACCGGTCCCGCAGCGTTCGGATGATGAATTTGGTCCAGTGGTCCGGGCGTACCTCGGCTATTTGCGAAACGAGCAGGAAGTGGTTGACGATCGCGTCAGCCGCCGGGAAGTCAGTCCGACCTATTACCGTCACAATTCCAATCGCATAAAGGCGCTGCGCCAGATGGCCATTCGCCTGGCTCGGGAGTCGGACAACGACTACTTGCCGGAGCTGGAGGCCGTCTCGGCGGGCGAGTTGCGGCTGATTTTTGGACCAAGCCCGCCCTCGCCTATCGGACTGAAGACGGGTGAGGTCGTCAGGAACACCTTCCGTTTCCTCGGGGTGGTCCGGTCCGGGGAATTGTTCTATCTTTTTGCCCGTCTCGATCCGTACGAGCAGGCCGAAATGACGGAAAAGGCGTTATCGAGCAAGACCGGGCCCGCCAAACCAGAGAAAAACCAGCGGTGAGTAGCGGAAAAACGTAGCGAATTCTGGTCCAACCTGTGATAGACTCCGGGCCTTCCAGAGTTCTGCGGCGTTGACACAGTTTTGTGGCAAACTCCGCGCAAATGATTGTTGACAGAGGGCTTTTATTAGTGTAATAAATCTCAAGCGTTACTGGGCTTTTCAACGCGTAATTTCTGTCAATTAAGAACTTTGCGGGTTTGCATCCACAGACGATAGTTTCCCACGACTGTTAGGCCGTCGCGGTACGCAATAAAGACCTTGTGTTTTACAAATACGGGAGGAAAGTTAATGATTAGCAAATCTTGGAGCCGCAAGTCCATCGCGACTGCTGTGGCGGTTGCCGTTTTGAGTGTTTACTCAATGGTGGTCTTGGCTGCGCCAGGCGCCAAGGCGTCAGGTGAGTTGTCGGTGTCGGGACAAGTGACCGTAAACGGCCAGAAAGTGATTTCCGGTGGCACGGTTTTCACGGATTCGACAATCAACACCGCGGCTCAGAGCAGTGCATCAGTGAACATTAGCAAGGTTGGACGAGTTGAACTCGCTCCGAACAGCAATCTTCACCTCAGCTTCGGCGACAACAGCATTACTGCCATGCTCGAAACCGGCAGTGCTCAGGTGTCAACTGTGGCCGGGACCACGGTTAATCTAACAACCAAAGACGGAACGGTTGTGGTCGACGGCTCGCAAGCTACTACCTTTACGGTGAGCTCGCTCCGTGGCCGCACGACAGTTGCGACTCAGGCTGGTGTGGCCCAGTTCAAGACTGGCGGCGCGACCAAGCAGGTTGCGGCTGGTGAGAGTGCTACCGCGGGTGTGCCGAATCCGCAGGGCGATGATGATGATGGTTTGAGTGGCGGCGCGTTGGCTGTGTTGCTGCTGGCTATCGGTGGTGCGGTTGCGGGTGTGCTTTACGCGGCGTTCCACAACAACGACCTTAACTTCGGTGGCAGCGTTACTGTAGTCAGCCCGACCAAGTAAGTTTCGTCTGGCTTGAGTAAAAATACTGTGGCTCTGGTTACCAGCGCTGCGGTCACCATGAATTGACCTTGCGGGTCACGCGATAACTGCGCGTGGCCCGCAAGATTTTGTAAGCTCCGATAGTGTTAAGAGTCACTTTGCCTTAAAAGCCACAAAGAGGCACAAAATGCACAATGGGTTTCTCCGGTTTGTGCTTCTTGTGCTTTTTCGTGGCTAACTCCGGGTAGGATACGTTTCTCGATGCATATTGCTGTCATTGGTACTGGCTATGTAGGACTCGTCACTGGTGCGTGCTTCGCCGAATTTGGTGTGGATGTCACCTGCGTCGACGTTGACAAGGAAAAAATCGACCGGCTGCTCAATGGCGTCATGCCGATCTACGAACCGGGACTCGAGCATCTGGTCGCCAAGAACAGTCAGGCCGGACGCCTGCGATTCACTACCGACGTTCGCCAGGCCGTCGAGCAGGCACTTGTTATTTTTCTCGCGGTTGGCACGCCTCCCAAGCCCGATGGCTCTCCCGATCTCAGTTTCGTCGAAGCTGCGGCCGGTTCCATCGCGGATTACATGAACGGTTACAAGGTGATCGTTACTAAATCAACCGTGCCGATCGGCACCGGTGAGCACATTCGTAAATTGATCGCTGAACGAAAGAAGACGAAGGCGACGTTTGGTGTCGTTTCCAATCCGGAGTTTTTGCGCGAAGGCGCGGCCATCAATGACTTCATGCGTCCGGATCGCGTGGTTATTGGCAGTCGCGACGAAGAGGCGATTGCGATCATGAAGGACCTCTATCGTCCGCTTTACCTGATCGAAGCGCCATTTGTGATCACTTCACTCGAGGCAGCCGAGCTAACGAAGTACGCCGCGAATGCTTTTCTCGCCACCAAAGTTTCCTTCATCAATGAGATCGCCAACCTGTGCGACAGGATTGGTTGTGACGTACACGACGTGGCCCGCGCGATCGGCATGGACAAGCGAATCGGCAGCAAGTTTCTTCATCCTGGTCCAGGCTTCGGCGGCTCCTGTTTCCCGAAAGACACGCGCGCCCTGTCGTCAGTGGCCCAACAGTACGACTGTGCTTCTCTCATCGTTGATGCAGTGATTGAAGTAAACCAGCGTCAGGGCGAACGGATGCTCACCAAGATCAAAAATCTGGTTGGCAAGCTTCAGGGCAAGACGATCGCGGTGCTGGGCCTCGCGTTCAAGCCCGAAACTGACGATATGCGTGAGGCGCCGGCGGTGGGAATCATTCGCAGCCTGCTCGATGACGGCGCTAAAGTGCGTGCGTACGATCCGGTAGCTGTGAGCGAAGCGATGAAGTTGTTGCCCGATATTGAATATGCCGACGACGAGTATGCAGCGGTGACCGGCACGGATGCGCTGGTGTTCGTTACCGAGTGGAATCAATTTCGCGCGCTCGATCTGGCCCGCATTCGTGATTTAATGGCCACGCCGAAAGTTGCCGACCTGCGCAACATCTACGATCCTGAAGACATGAGAGAACTGGGTTTCGAATACGTGGGTGTAGGCCGATAAACGATGCCGTTAACGGGAATAGTTGTCGTCACAGGTGGCGCGGGTTTCATAGGTTCTCATATCGCATCTGCGCTGGCGTCGAGCGGCGCACGAGTCAGAATACTCGACGATCTTTCCACCGGACATCGCGAAAACCTTGAGGAGATTGGCGGCGATTTCGATTTCGTTGAAGGCAGCGTCGCCGATGAGAAGTTGCTGTCGAAAGTACTCGAAGATGTGGAGCTGATTTTTCACGAAGCTGCGATTCCGTCAGTGCCGCGATCGGTTGAAGAGCCGCGCCAGACGCACGTCGCTTCGGTGGACGGAACTTTCTCACTCTTGCTTGCGGCGCGCGATCAAGGAGTCAAACGCGTGGTGTACGCCGCATCGAGTTCTGCTTACGGCGATCAGCCGAAGCTGCCCAAGACCGAACACATGCCGCCCGATCCGTTGTCGCCTTACGCGGTCGCGAAGCTGGTCGGCGAGTATTACTGTCAAGTGTTTACGAGAGTCTACAACCTGGAGACGGTCTCATTGCGTTACTTCAACGTGTTTGGGCCGCGGCAGGATCCGACCTCTCAGTACTCGGGCGTTGTTTCTCGTTTCATCAGTGCCTTGCTCGGCAACGAACAGCCGGTGATTTTCGGGGACGGCGAACAGTCGCGGGATTTCACTTACATCGACAACGTTGTCGCCGCGAATCTGAATGCCGCAAGTGCCAAAGATGCAGCCGGGAAGGTCATCAACATCGCAAACGGCGAACGAGTTACGTTGAATCAACTGCTCTCGGTGCTGAAAGAGTTGACGGGGAAACATGAGGTCACCGCTGAATACGCGGATGTGCGTGTGGGCGACGTTCGGCACAGCCTCGCCGACATCACGCGAGCGCGCAAACTTCTCGGTTACGAATCGAAAGTCGATCTGCGCGAAGGATTGAAGCGCACGATTGATTGGTGGAAATCCAGCCGCTTCGCTACCAGCCAGGGTTAGTCCTCTGCAAAAAGCTGCTTCAGACTGTCGGTGTATGGAGGGCGGGCCACGCCTTTATCCGTGATTATTGCTGTGATCAGATGATTCGGCGTTACGTCGAACGCGGGATTGTGAACGCCGACGCCGTCCGGCGCGAGCTGATACTCACGAATGTGCGTCACTTCTTTCTCGTCACGCTCTTCAATCGGAATCTCTTCACCTGACTTCAACGACAGATCGAGCGTCGTTAACGGAGCCGCGACGTAGAACGGAATTTTGTGTTCACGCGCCAGCACGGCAACCATGTACGTCCCGATCTTGTTGGCCGTGTCACCGTTGCCGGCGATGCGATCCGCGCCGACCACGACGGCATCGACCTTTCCACTCTTCATCACGTGACCGGCCATGTTGTCGGTAATAACCGTGACTGGTATGTCGTCCTTCGCCAGTTCCCAGGCAGTGAGGCGCACTCCCTGAAGAAATGGTCGCGTTTCATCCGCGATGACCGCAACGCGTTTTCCCGCGTCACGCGCGCCGCGAATAACGCCGAGCGCAGTTCCATAATCGCCAGCGGTGGCCAAAGCTCCGGCGTTGCAGTGCGTGAGTACGGTCGCGCCGTCGGGAAT
Organism: Pyrinomonadaceae bacterium; assembly: GCA_036506775.1. Lineage (GTDB taxonomy): Bacteria > Acidobacteriota > Blastocatellia > Pyrinomonadales > Pyrinomonadaceae > PSRF01. The sequence continues at coordinate 16,440 of DASXRE010000247.1, forward strand.
CAATGGCCCACCGTGCCGCCCGATGGCCCGATTCGCGGTGATATCTTCCTCGAAAATCTTGAGCGCCTCGGCAACGAGTATTTTCTTCACTTCCTCAACATCGTGTTTTTCCTTAGCCCGCTGAAACGTCGCGCGCATCCGCTTGATGGCCCAGAAAAGATTCACCGCCGTCGGGCGGGTCTTTCCCATCTCGTCGCAGATGTACAGCAAATCATCCTCGAGATCCGCGACCGAAGTGCCGACTGACTGGCTTGCGCCCAACGCAATGCCCATGGCCGCTGCGACACCGATCGCCGGCGCGCCACGAATCACCATCTTCTTGATGGCTTCCGCGACTTCCTCATAGGAGCGCAACATTAAATATGTTTCCTGCGCCGGCAACAGACGCTGATCGAGCATGCGTACGCCGTCTTTAGTCCATTCGACAGTCTTGATCATCGTGGACGAATCTTAACATGGATGAATGCAGGCAGTGATGCAGTTTGGAATTACAAAAGCTTGTTCCACCGGACGCCTCCTTGGAGTGCGGCGACTCGTCGCCGCTTTGGTCCAGTACTATCGCCTGCGACATCGCCAGGCCAAAGCGGTGACAAGTCCCCGCACTCCAAGGAGGTACTAAGTCTGACTGCGTCAGTACCTGAATGCAGATCGAGTTGACACCCGAAGACGTGCGTGTTAGTGTCCGGCGCGTTGGACCGATCTTTGTAAGAGATAAGCGTCTGGGTGCCCCGGATCAGGGGAGAATAGGGAAGCGGGTGTGAATCCCGCGCGGTCGCGCCACTGTGATGAGAAGCCGATGGTTTCTCAAAGCCAGGAGACCTGCCCAAACGCTTAGCAGCCCTTCAACACTCGCGCAAGGTGTTCAGGCCGCACACGGGTTTCCCTTTCAAGTCCCGCTGATGCCTGTTTCCTTTCGCGAAACCGGAGGTCAGCGGGACTTTCTTGTTACCACGACGATTTCAATTCAGACGATTCCTCAGCCTGGCGGCCGCGCTTTTGCTTGCGACGGCACTGGCCTGCGCTCCCGCGAATGATTCAAACACTCCTGCTGCTACTCAACAGATCACTGACGATATCGGGCGAAGCGTGACACTGCCGGCGCGAGTCGATCGAGTGATCACACTCGCGCCTAACCTCACCGAGATAATGTTCGCTGTGGGCGCCGGCGATCGTCTAGTGGGCAACACGACGTATTGCGACTATCCGCCGGAGGCGAAGAATGTCGCCAAGGTTGGTGATACGCTTCATCCGAGTCTCGAACGGATGATCGCCCTCAAACCACAAGTGGTGATCGTTTCCACGGCATCGCAGCTCGAAGTATTCACCCAGCAGCTACAAAACCAAAACATCCCGGTGTTCGTGACTGATCCGCACGATCTCGACGGCGTATTTCGATCTATCGAGCAGATCGGTCGAATTGCAGGTCATGAGCAACAAGCGAATGCCCTGGTCCAGAAACTGCGCGAACGAACCAGCGCTGTCGAACAGGCGGTGAAGCAGGCGAAACCTGTTCGCGTCTTTTATCAGCTATCAGCCGAGCCACTTTACACCGCGGGTCACGACAGTTTTGTAACGGATCTCATGCGCCGCGCCGGCGCAATCTCCGTCACTGCCGACGTGCCCGGCGCATGGCCGAAATACAGCACCGAATCAGCGCTCGCCGCGAAGCCCGACGCGATCATCCTGCCGACCCGGGGTTCGATGGGCGTGGCGAATTCAAATGTCGCCGAAGCTCTGCGCAACTCTCCGGCAGTTCAGGCGGGACGTGTTTACAAGATCAATGACGATCATTTGGTGCGCCCTGGACCGCGCGCGGTCGACGGTCTCGAAGAGATGGCCAGAGCACTTCATCCGGAAGCATTCAAGCAATGACGACGCGTATCACGCTGCGAAAGACGTTGATCGCGTGCGGCGTGCTGGCCGTCGCACTCGTCGCCGCGATCGTGCTCATGTCGTTGATCGGCAGTGAACCACTCCCGGCGCGCGCCTCGCTTTGCGCGATCTTTTCCGTTGGCACGGCACCGTGCGGACTGGCGCGCGATCAGTACGACATTCTGTTTCAAATTCGCTTGCCACGGATCTTGTTGGCGGCGGCAGTCGGCGGTTCGCTGGCGACTGCGGGTGCGAGTTATCAGGCGCTGCTGCGCAACCCGCTTGCCGAGCCTTACCTGCTCGGTGTCTCGAACGGCGCCGCCGTCGGAACGATGATCGCCCTCGTGTTCTTCGGCGCGTACGAATGGAGCCGGCCGATGCTCGCGTTTGCCGGTGCGCTGGTCGCAACCCTCACCGTCTATCAACTCGCACGCGGACGCGCGGGCGCAACGCCTGAGCGTCTGATACTCGCGGGAGTGATCGTCACGACATTTCTTTCGTCGGTGATCGTGTTTGTCACCACGTTGATGGATGCGACGCGCATCCGATCCTTCAATTTCTGGCTGCTCGGCGATCTGTCAGGACCAACCAAATCGCTGCTGCCCGTGGTGATTGCGATCGTCTTTATCGGAGCGGGCGCGTTAACGCTGAACGCGCGTTCGCTGAACCTCTTGATGCTTGGTGAACGCGACGCATTTGACCTCGGCGTGGAAGTCGGGCGGGTGCGAATCATCGTGTTCGTGGTGGCGAGTCTGCTGGTTGGCAGCGCAGTTGCCGCGAGTGGTTCGGTTGGTTACGTCGGTTTGGTAGTGCCGCATCTGGTGCGGCTCTCGCTAGGCAGTGACAACCGGATCAGCATTCCCGCGGCTGCCCTCGGTGGTGGGTTGTTTGTGATCGTGGCCGATACGGTAGCCCGCACGATCATCGCGCCGCGGGAGCTTCCCGTGGGAGCGATCACCGCGCTCATCGGCGCGCCGCTGTTTATCTATCTTTTGAAGCGCGGGTGACTGTAGGGGCGGCACTCCGTGGCCGCCCCTCGCGCGCATTTGGGGCGGCCACGGAGTGCCGCCCCTACAAGTGGAGGCTAGTTGCTCGAAGCTACCGACGTGACAATCAAATACGACGAACGCGTTGCCGTGGCCGACGTGTCGCTCACACTCAACGCCGGGAAGATCACAGGGATCATTGGACCGAACGGCGCCGGTAAATCGACGTTGCTGCGCGCGCTGAACGGACAGGTGCGCCGCTCTGCCGGCGTCGTTCTACTGGACGGTGAACCGATCGAAAGATTCAGCCGCCGCGGCCTTGGCAGGCGCATCGCGGTTGTGGCCCAGGAGGCGGAACTTCGTTTTCCGGTGACGGTGCTCGAGTTTGTCCTCGGGGGACGTTTCGCATGGGCCAGCAACGCGGGCTGGGGTTGGGAAACGGAGCGCGATCTGAGTGTCGTCCAGGAGGTTTTGGGGGAAACGGAACTAAGTGAGTTGAGCGGGCGACTGATGAACGAGTTGTCCGGTGGCGAGCGACAACGCGCGGTGCTGGCGAGAGCGCTTGCTACCGAGGCCGCGTTTCTTTTACTCGACGAACCGACCGCAAATCTCGACCTGTCGCACCAGGCGACTCTGCTGGCGTTAGTCAGAAATCGTTGCGACCAGCAGCAGGCCGCGGCGCTGGTGGTGACGCACGACATCAATCTCGCGGCCCAGTTTGCCGATCATATTTTGCTGATGAAAAACAGCAAGGTGCTCGAAGCTGGACCACCAAAAGCTGTCTTGACGCCGGAGTTGCTCCGCGAAGTTTTTGCAGTCACCGTTCTGGTTGACGCTCACCCGGTAACCAACGCGCCACGCGTTACGCCGGTCCACGAATCTTTGGCAGGCAGGAGAAGCTAAAATGAAAGCCATAGCGATTGTTCTCGTATTTCTACTCACGACCACTGTGTTTGCTCAAAGCACCAGCTCGATAAAGGGCACCGTAACCGACGAGCGCGGGGCAAAAGTCTCCGGCGCGCAGGTGGTCCTCACCTTTGAGTCGGGCATTCAAGTCACAACTGTCACCAATCAATCCGGCTCTTTCGACTTCAGGAGCGTGAAACCCGGAGCTTATCTGCTGGAGATCAGAGCCAACGGCTTTTCCGTTTTTACTTCGGAACAGATTCAACTTGATCGCGGTGAGAGTAAAACAGTTCCGGTCGAGCTCAGGGTCGCGGCTATTAACGCAAATGTAGTTGTCACCGCGACCGGCACAGCCCAACGCGCCGACGAAGTTTCCAAAGTCGTCTCGACACTCGACGCCACCGAGATCGAAGCGAAACATGAGTTGACGCTCAGCGAAGCCTTGCGCGGCACTCCCGGATTGCGCGTCCAGCAGCAGGGCTCGCCCGGCTCGCTCACGACGCTGCGTCTTCGTGGCCAGCGAAACTTCGACACCGCGCTGCTGCTCGACGGATTGCGCGTTCGTGACGCGAGCGACATCAACGGCTCCGCGTTGTCACTCGTTTCAGATCTCGTGCCGGTTGCCCTCGATCGAGTCGAGATACTGCGCGGCGCCGGTTCTTCAATCTACGGCACCCACGCAATCGGCGGCGTCATTAACATGATTCCGGACGTTGGCTCGCCCGGTTTTCACTTCAGCGGTGGCTTCGAAGGTGGCAGCTTGGCGACCTATCGCGAACGACTTCAAGCCTCGGGTGGTGGAAAAAAGTTTGGCTTCAACCTCGGCGTGAATCGTCTGGACGTGAGGAAGGGAATTGACGGTGATGATGCGTACGGAAACACGAGCTTTGCCGGCCGCGCGCAGTTCAATCCGTCGCCGTCGATCACGATCGCGGGCAATTTCTACGGCACGATCGCAAATGCACGCTTGAACGATAGCCCGTTTGCGTTGCCGGGCGCTTTCACGAGCTCAGAACTCTTTCCGCCGGCGATTGCGGGCGTCACGTTTCAACCCGACTTCAACAATCCCGATCAGGGGCGCCGTAACCGGCTGCTCGTCGGCTCCGGCCGATTCTCGCAAATCGTTTCGGATCGCGTGTCGTACACAGTTGCTTATCAGCGAGTGTCGAGCAACAGGCGAAACTACAACGGCCCGGAAGTCGATCCGCGCTTTGCTTCGTTTGTGCCGTTTGGTGATTTTGAGTTTCTCAACGTAAATCGCGGCACTACCGATACGGTCGACGCGCGCGTGAACCTTCGCCTGGCGCGGTCGAATCTGGCCACGGCGGGATTTGAGTTCGAACGTGAATCGCTGTTTCAGAGTTCGCAACCGTCGTTCACCGCATTCAACAACACGACGGATCGCCAGCGCACGTTTGCGGTTTTCGGCCAGGACCAGTTGTCGTTTCTGCACGATCGTTTGCGGTTTTCGTTCGGAGCGCGCGGGCAATGGTATCGCATCCGCAGCGCCGATCGACCTGGTTTTCTCCAGGGACGTGAGGCGGAGAGTTCGATTACCGGAGATGGATCGGTCTCGTATCTCATCGAGAGCAGCGGCACGAAGTTGCGAGCACACGTCGGTAACGGTTTTCGTGCGCCGTCACTCTTCGAACGCTTTGGTGAAGGAACGTTTTCCGGTGCGGGACTGGTTCGCTTCGGCGATCCAACGCTACGCGCCGAACAGTCGATCAGTGTGGATGGAGGTTTTGATCAACGACTCGCGAGCGATCGCGTGTTGTTTGGCGCCACCTGGTTCTATACACGATTGCAACGTGCCATCGCGTTTACGGGGTTCATCGTTGATCCCTTGGGCGTGGGACGGTTCAGTGGTTTCGTGAACCGGCCCGGCGGACTCGCGCGTGGCGTCGAGAGTTACTTGCAGGCCGCACCGTGGAAGGGAATGGATCTGCGCGTCGTACACTTTCACGAACAGTGATCGGTTCGTGCCCGGCCGGGGACTGACAACCGAATATGTAATCCCCAAACACCTCGTTGGCTTCACGTTAACGCAAAGGATCAGGGCGTTGTTGCTCAATGTCGATGTGAATCGAACTGGCTCATACATCGCGCCGGTGTTTGAGAACAACTTTCCGTTTCGCAGCGCCGACTTGAGATTTGACGGTTACACCAAAGTGGATCTGTTTGCGAGTTACGAACGGCGCGCGGGCGAGCGTTGGACGTGGACGCTATTCGGCGGCGTGGAGAACCTGTTTGACGAGACGTATTACGAGAATGGATTTCTCGCGCCGGGCGCGCTGGGACGAGGCGGGATCAAATTCAGGTTTTGAGCACCGATTGCAGGGATTGGAAAGAGGATCAGGTTGCAAGGTGTGCGAGTTCACGGACGCGAGTGCGTCTCTTACAGAATTCGTCCTTGCAACCTGAAAGCGAGCTCTAGGTTCGTTTTGTAAACAACCCGCCGGCAAGAAAGATGACGCCGAGCAGGATGTGAATGCCATGATCGGCCTGGCCCAGGTGCAGCGGTCCGACCATCCACATGCGATCGGGTGCAGCGCCGAGTGCCATTCCCAAAATACCGAGTGCCAGGTAGACAACACCAAAAATGAGGGCGAACATCTTTGCCCCCGAGAGAGTCCCGGCAAAGCCAAAATAGAGTGCGATAACGCCGGAAACGATATGAACGACGTTCTGCGGCGGCGTTAAGTGCGCGCTGAGCAAATCCGGCTTAGCAAAGCCGATTACACCCACCAACAAGAAAACGACTCCCAAAATCTTGCAAATAGTCTTTGCCATTTGTGACCCGCTCCTATGTCAAAAGTTGAGAACCGAGCGGCAACTGTGCCCTGCGTTGGGAAAGCCGGGGCATCCGCCTTCGACCCTGCGTGGTGGTCCGTTTGGTGCGCCGCATGTATACCAGAGAGGCGGGCCGATTTGCAAAGTTTTTTGCAGGAAATCTGCAGCGTCCCCACCGACGCCGTCGCGTGTCCTGATTTGTTGGGGTGGCATTCTGTGGCCACCCCCGTTTGAACTACTAAAGCTTTTTCCACAGGACGCCGCCTTGGAGTGCGCCGACTCGTCGGCGCTTTGGCCAAAGCGGTGACGAGTCCCCGCACTCCAAGGAGACGCTCGGTTCAACCTAACCCGCTTGCACTGAGTGCTGCCCCTGCAAAGCTTTTTTACGGGGGCAAGTGGTATACTGTCGGCCCAAACTGTTTCAACTAGAGGTGCACCATGATTCGACGTAAAGGCGCTTTTACGGGTCGGGTCCTTGTAGTGGCTTTGACTCTGGCTTTTGGCGCAGTTTCAGCTAACGCGTACACCATTGTCATGCGGGACGGGCGGCGCGTCGAAATACCGGACGAGTTTACGGTCACCGGCTCGATGCTGACTTACGAGACGAGCCCCGGCATTCAAGTGACAATTCAGTTGCGCACGATCAACGTCGACGCGACTGAGCGAGCGAACGGCGCCCCGAGAGGCTCGTTCGTGCTGCATTCGAGTAGACCAAATCAGGTCAACGCCGCTCCGCAGACTCAAACAAGCGCACGGCGATCGATCACGAACGCGGATCTCGAGGAATACCGCCGCGCGCGTATCGCAAGTGAGAAGGCCTACGAAAAGCGACGTAAGGAGTTGGGCCTGCCTTCAGTCGAGACGCAGCGGCAAGAGGTGGCGGCGGTTACAGAGCGCACTCAGGAGCAGTTACGTAACCGGCGCGGGCGGGAAGAAGCAGACGAGGCCTACTGGCGCGAGCGTGCAACTGTTTTGCGCACCGATATGGCGGCTAACGAGGCGCAGATCGACTTCGTGCGGCAGCGATTGAACGAGTTGCCGGTGAGCTATTCGTTCAACCAGTTCACCCCGATCTATCCGTTCGCAGCGGGAAATCTTTTGAACCCCGGATTTCAGATCCTTCCGTCGCCATTTAATCGCCGCCGGTTCAATCGTTTCGTGCAACCGAACTTCTTGACGATGCCGTTTCAGAATTACGACTACAGTTATGAACGTCAAACATTGACGACACAGTTGAATGATCTGTCGATGCAAGGCGCGGCGCTTCAGGTGCGCTGGAAAGAGTTTGAAGAAGAAGCACGCCGGGCCGGCGCGTATCCTGGCTGGCTGCGTCCGTAGAAGAACATGGTTTGGGAAACAATTATCGGTCTCGAGATTCACGCTCAACTGAGCACTGAGTCGAAGATCTTCTGTGGTTGTGCGACGCGTTTCGGAGATGAGCCCAACGCGAACACTTGTCCGACCTGCCTTGGCTTGCCGGGTGCGCTGCCGGTGTTGAACCGGCGCGCCGTCGAGCTCGGCGCACGCGCGGCCCTCGCGCTGGGCCTGCACATCAATCAGCAATCGATCTTCGCACGCAAGAACTACTTCTATCCCGACCTTCCGAAGGGCTATCAAATCTCGCAATACGATCAGCCGTTCTCCGCAAATGGCGAACTCGAAGTCATGACTGCCGAGCGCGACTCGGCCGGTCATCCCATCGAGTGGAAGCCGAAGAAGATTCGCATCACGCGGCTGCATCTGGAAGAAGACGCCGGCAAGAACGTGCATGAAGGTTTGCCGGAAGTCGATCGTTATTCCTACATCGATCTGAATCGTGCGGGAGTACCGTTGGCTGAGATCGTGACCGAGCCGGATTTCCGTACCTCGTGGGAAGCTTACGATTACGTGAACCACGTGCGGCGTGCGCTGCAATGGGTTGGCGCTTCCGAGGCCGACATGGAGAAGGGAAATCTTCGTTGCGAGGCGAACGTCTCAGTGCGGCGTACGGGCGCCGAAAAGTTTGGCACGAAGGTCGAACTGAAGAATCTGAACTCAGTTCGTTTCATGCAACGCGCGATTGAGTTTGAAGTCGCGCGACACATCCAGGTGCTCGAGTCGGGCGGCCGCATCACGCAGGAGACGCGATTGTGGGACGACCGAGCGATGGAGACGCGCGTCATGCGTTCGAAAGAAGAGGCGCATGATTACCGTTATTTTCCGGAACCCGATCTGCCGCCGCTGATCGTTTCAGAACAGTTTATCGATAAAGTGCGGCAGGCGATGCCGGAGTTGCCCGAGCAGCGGCTCAAGCGTTTTGCGGAAACTTACGGGTTGAGTTTTGCGGATGCGTCGCAACTCGTCTCGGAACGTTCGCTCGCGGATTACTATGAAACCGCTGCGAAATCATCGGGAAATCCGCGCGGCGCCGCCAACTGGATCCGGTCAGAATTGTTGCGTGAACTCGAAGCATCAGGCCAAACGGCGGCTGAGTCGCCCGTGTCGCCTGAGGAGTTGGGCACGCTGGTGCGGCTGATCGACGAAGAGAAGATCAGTGGCAAACAAGCGAAAGACGTACTCGTGGAGATGTTCAAGAGCGGCAAAGGCGCGCTCACGATCATTCAGGAGCAAGGGCTGGTCCAGATGAGCGACACCGGGGAGATCGACGCGCTCATCGACGAAGTGATAGCCGCGAATCCGGATCAGGTTGCGAGTTATCGTGGCGGCAAAGAGGCGTTGTTCGGGTTCTTCGTCGGACAGGTGATCAAGGCTTCGAAAGGAAAGGCCAACCCGAAGGTCGTGAACGAGCGGCTCCGCGCGAAGTTACAAGGATGAAGCTCGCAAACGCCACAGCGATCGTCACCGGTGGCACAAAGGGCATCGGCCGCGCCATCGCCCAGGCACTCCTCAGCGCCGGTGTAAACGTCTCGATCAGCGCCCGCAACGAAGCCGAGATCAAACAGGTCGCGACCGAGTTGAGCGAAAGCGGTCCCGGTCGCTGCATTGGCTTCGTTTGCGACGTTCGCGACGAAGCGCAGGTCAAGTCGTTCTTCTCAAAAACCGTCAACGCACTCGGCGGCGTCGACATTCTCGTCAACAACGCCGGCATCGGCATCTTCGCGCTCGTTGAATCAACCAGCAGCGACGACTTCCGTGCCGTGATCGAAACCAATCTCTGCGGCGTGTTTTATTGCTGTCACGAAGCAATTCCACTGATGAAGCAACGCGGCGGCGGTTACATCATCAACATCTCTTCACTTGCGGGCGTCAACGCACATCCACGCATGGCCGCTTACAACGCCTCCAAGTTTGGCCTGAACGGATTTAGTGAAGCGTTGATGCAGGAAGTACGTCACGACGGCATCAAGGTGAGCTACATCATGCCGGGTTCCGTCAACACCGAGTTCGGCGGCGACGAACCAAGCCCGGAAAAGAGTTGGCAACTGCAACCCGGCGACATCGCGCAGGTTGTGATGGATTTGCTGAACTATCCGCAGCGCACCTTGCCCAGCCGAGTCGAAATCCGCCCCTCACAACCTCCAAAAAAGTAATGCGAGCCGTCGTTCAGCGTGTCACGCGCGCCAGCGTTAGCGTTGATGGTGAGATTGTCGGCGAGATCGGAAGGGGTCTCGTAGTGTTGTTGGGTGTGGCCCACGATGATACGAAAGCAGAGGCAGACTACCTCGCACCGAAGATCGCCTCGTTGCGAATCTTTGACGACACCGAAGGCCGCATGAATGTTTCACTGAAAGAGATCGAAGGGGGTCTGCTCGTCGTTTCGCAGTTTACGTTGTATGGCGACGTGCGTCGCGGACTGCGGCCGTCGTGGAGCGACGCCGCCCCGCCCGAGGTGGCCGAGCCGCTTTATGAATATTTTGTGGAGAGCAGCAGGAAACTGGTCGCGTATGTGGCCACGGGCAGTTTTCGCAAGATGATGCTGGTCGAGTTAGTCAACGATGGCCCGGTGACGATCATGCTCGACAGCCAGAAGCTCTTCTGAAGATCAGATCATGTCTTCTGAAGCCTTTGAGTTTTCATCGAGTTCGTAACGGTCGCGATCGCGCTTTTCAATCTTGTCGAGAAACTCAAGTTCTTCGTTGTCTTCGTAACTCACTCCCATTGCGGAAGCGTTCTCTTCCACAAGTGATTGATCGGGCGTTGGATTGTCGCCCGCCACAGTTTCCGACCCGCTGTCGTTGACGTCTTCCCAGGCTGCATCCAGATCTCCGCCGGCGTCACGTGGCGAGGCGGCGGTGTTGTTACGCAGCCGATGCGCAAGCAACTCCGGATCTTTTGGCGCTCGAGAGATCTCGAGTTCCATGAATTCCTCGATCTCCGGGTCAGGGACATAGTCCGGGTCGTTGGCCAAATAATCGAAGTCTTCGCCCTTCTTCGCCATGCGGGGTCTCCTTAGTATGCAAACTGTGGGGGAAGTTAGTGCAAACTATAATGACTTTCGCAGCATCGCGCAAAGCTGAAGCGACGATTTCAGGATTAGCAGGACTGTTATGCTGTCTTGTGAATTCTGAAAATCCTGTCTAAACTTCAACTTGAACCACAACAAACTACATCTTTTTTCCGAGGAAAGAGTTTGAGCACGACTATGCCAGAATGTCCTTTCGATTCGTTGCAAACTTTCAGTTCCGCCGCTGGTCCAGTCGGACGGTTTCATTCGCTGCCACAACTTGAAAAAACCGGTGTTGGCCCCATTTCGCGACTGCCACACAGTATCCGCGTTGTACTCGAATCCCTGCTGCGCAACTGCGACGGCCAGAAAATCACCGCAGACGACGTGCGCGAACTCGCCAATTGGCAACCGAACGGCAAACGCGTCGAAGAAATTCCGTTCGTGGTCGCGCGCGTCCTGTTGCAGGACTTCACCGGCGTGCCGCTGCTCGTCGATCTCGCGGCTATGCGTTCCGCGTGTGCGCGACTCGGAAAGAACACCGGCATCATCGAACCACTCGTTCCCGTCGATCTCGTGATTGACCACTCAGTCCAGGTTGACTTTTCCAGCACTCGCGATGCGTTTGAGAAAAATATGGAGATGGAGTTCAAACGCAATCGCTCGCGCTATCAATTTCTCAAGTGGGGCACTCAGGCGTTTGATGGTTTTCGCGTAATCCCGCCGGGCATCGGTATCTGTCATCAGGTCAATCTCGAATATCTCGCGAAGAACGTTTGGGAGAAGAATGTTTACTTTCCTGACACGCTTGTCGGTACCGACTCGCATACGACGATGATCAATGGTCTCGGCATTGTGGGCTGGGGCGTCGGCGGCATCGAAGCCGAGGCGGCGATGTTGGGCCAACCCGTTTACTTCCTGACGCCAGACGTAGTTGGGGTTCATTTGAGTGGCAGTCTGAATGAGGGTGTTACGGCGACGGACCTCGTGCTGCGCGTCACGGAGATGATGCGCAAAGCGAAGGTCGTCGGAAAATTTGTTGAGTTTCACGGCACGGGCGCCGCGAGTTTGTCAGTGACCGATCGCGCGACGATCGCAAACATGGCGCCGGAGTATGGTGCGACGATGGGCTTCTTCCCGGTTGACGAAGAGACGTGCACGTACTTGCTCGCCACCGGACGATCAAAAGAGCACGTGGATCTCGTCAGACAGTACTACAAGGCGCAGGGCATGTTTGGCATGCCGGCTCAGGGCGAGTGTGACTACAGCGTGGTCCTCGATCTCGACCTGGCCTCGATTACTCCGAGTGTTGCCGGACCAAAGCGGCCGCAGGATCGCATTGAGTTGCCGAAGTTAAAGGATCAGTTCAACCAGTTGATGCTGAAACCGGTTACGGAAGGTGGTTACGGCAAGACTGAAGACGATCTGTGGACGCGCTATCACGTGAAGATCGGCGCTGACAGGCAACGAGATGTCGCGGGCGGCGGTGAACAAGGCTCTGAAACCATTCCGTCGGTAGCTGACGATCACGTGAGCGAGATCAACACGAGCGTCTGGACGGAAACGGAAATGGTCAACAACCGTCCGACACCCGACATCGTTCGGGAAATTCCCGAAGACGAGTTTCGGACCGGTGATGAGTTGCTGGGCCATGGTGATGTTTTGATTGCTGCCATCACGTCGTGTACGAACACGTCAAATCCGAGCGTCATGCTCGCGGCTGGATTGCTCGCGAAGAAAGCCGTCGAACGCGGTTTGACCGTCAGTCCGAAAGTGAAGAACTCGCTGGCGCCGGGCTCGAGAGTGGTGACTGATTATCTCGAACGCACCGGGTTGCAAACTTACCTGAATGAACTCGGCTTTAATCTCGTCGGCTATGGCTGCACGACGTGTATCGGAAATTCTGGTCCACTCGATCCGGCCATCGAACAGGTCGTTTCCGAGCGGGATGTCGTGGGCGTTTCTGTTCTATCCGGCAATCGAAACTTCGAAGCGCGCGTACATCAGAGTATCAAAGCCAACTTTTTGATGAGTCCGCCGCTGGTGGTCGCGTTCGCGCTCGCCGGTCGCATCGATCTCGATCTTTCGTCTGAACCAATCGGCAGCGGCAACAATGGGGAAGACGTTTACCTGCGCGATATCTGGCCCACGCTCGACGAGATCAAAGACTCGATGAGCGCGGCGTTTGATCCCAAAACTTACCAGCGCCTTTACAGCAACTTCGCGGAACAGAATCCACGCTGGAACGATATTCCGACTACCACCGGAAACGTCTACCAGTGGGAACCTGAATCGACGTACATTCGCGAGCCGCCTTACTTCGAGAACTTCCACAGTTCGCTGGAACCCTTGTCCGCCGTGAAAGGTGCACGTCCGCTCGCAATCTTTGGTGATTCAGTTACTACCGATCACATCAGTCCCGCAGGCGCGATCAAGCCTTCCTCTCCCGCGGGTCTGTACCTGCAGGAGCAAGGGGTCGATATCAAAGACTTCAACAGCTATGGCGCGCGGCGTGGCAATCACGAGGTGATGGTTCGGGGCACGTTTGCCAACGTGCGGATCAAGAACCTGATGGTGCCCGGCGTTGAAGGCGGGGTGACGATTTATAATCCTGACGGAGAACGAATGAGCATTTACGACGCGGCTATGAGATATCAGTCGGAGAGTGTGCCGCTGGTGATCATCGCGGGACAGGAGTATGGCACTGGCAGTTCGCGCGACTGGGCGGCCAAAGGAACGTGCTTGCTCGGCGTCAAGGCTGTCATCGCGCAGAGTTTTGAACGAATCCATCGCAGCAATCTGGTGGGCATGGGTGTGCTGCCGTGCCAGTTCAAGGACGACACCAGTGCGGCGACGTTGCGACTCGACGGTAGCGAGCGTTTCGATCTGTTCGGTATCGAAGGCGGCATCAAACCGCTTCAGGACATCACACTCGTGATTCATCGCAAGAGCGGTGCGGTTGAGGAAGTCCCGATCACGCTGCGAATCGACACGCCGATCGAGGTCGACTACTACCATCACGGCGGCATACTGCCTTTCGTCATGCGCCAACTCCTCGCAGGAACGACAGAATTCTAAGCAAAGGGAAACACATGGAAGCACGCACTTATAAATTGTTCATCGACGGTCAATGGGTCGATTCTGAGTCGGGAAAGACATTCAAGACGCCAAATCCCGCCACTGGCGAAACGCTCGCGGAAGTTGCGGAAGCGGACAAGGCAGACATCGACAAAGCCGTAGCCGCTGCTCGCCGCGCTTTTGAAGGCAAGTGGTCGAAGCTGAGCGCGCGGGACCGTGGCCGGTTGCTTTACAAACTCTCGCAGTTAATCGAGCAACACGCGGCCGAGCTGGCCGGCATCGAAACCGCCGATAACGGCAAGCCGATCAAGGAATCACTCTACGTTGACTTGCCGCAAGTGGTGGAGAACTTTGAGTACTTCGCCGGTTGGGCCACCAAGATCGAAGGCGAAACCATTCCCGTTCCGGGACGGATGTTCAACTACACGCTGCGCGAACCGATCGGCGTTTGCGGCCAGATCATCCCCTGGAACTTCCCGTTGCTGATGGCCGCGTGGAAGCTCGCACCAGCGCTCGCTGCCGGCAACACTGTCGTTCTCAAACCCGCCGAGCAAACTCCGGTCGGTGCGATGGAACTCGCGAAGTTGATTCAGGAAGCAGGTTTTCCCGAAGGCGTCGTGAATATTGTTCCCGGTTACGGCGAAACTGCCGGCGCCGCACTCGCGGCACATCCCGGCATCGACAAGATCGCTTTCACCGGTTCGACTGAAGTCGGGAAACTGATCGCGAAATCTGCCGCCGAGAACCTGACCAAGGTTTCATTGGAGCTGGGTGGCAAAGCGCCGAACATTGTCTTTGCGGATTCAGATCTCGATCAGGCAGTCGCCGGAGCGATGATGGGAATCTTCTACAACCAGGGACAGGTCTGTTGCGCCGGTTCACGGTTGTTTGTCGAAGAGTCTGTCAAGGATGAGTTCGTCGCCAGGTTGAGTGAGAAAGCCGGAAAGATCGTCGTCGGTGATCCGGCGGACAAGGCGACGCAGATGGGTCCGCAAGTTTCCGCGGAGCAACTGAATCGAATCAAGGGTTACGTTGACATTGCGCGGAACGAAGGTGCGGCTGTCGTCGTCGGCGGCGAGTCGCCGCGACTCGAAGGCTCGTTGCAGCGTGGTTATTTCTTCACGCCCACGATCTTCGACGACGTCAAGAACAGCATGCGCGTGGCGCAGGAAGAGATCTTTGGACCAGTCGTGTCCGTGATCACGTTCAAGGACGAAGACGATCTGATCAAGCAGGCAAACGACACGATTTACGGTCTCTCTGCCGGCATCTGGACGCGCGACATCACGCGCGCGCATCGCTTTGCACGCGAGATCAAAGCCGGAGTGGTGTGGATTAATACGTTCAATATGTTCAATGCAGCGTCTCCCTTTGGTGGTTACAAGCAGTCGGGCTACGGGCGCGAGATGGGCCGGCACGCGCTCGAACTCTACACGCAGGTGAAGAGCGTTTGGGTGGACCTTTCGGGGCGGCCCATTGGTTGGTTCGGGAAGTAGAATGCTATCATCACTACCTCTCCCGAAATGAGATCCAGACATTAAGGAGACGCCATGCCAGCATTGAGAAAGACCGCGGTTTTCTTAGCTCTTCTCAGCGGGACGATTCTTTTCACTGCCTGTCCCAGCCAAACCAACATCGCCAAAATCAACGCCGACCCCGGCCGCTATCGCGGGAAAGAGGTCGGCATCGCCGGCACTGTCACCAACAGCTACGGAGCACTGGGCACCGGCGCTTATGAGATCGACGACGGCACCGGCCGGATCTGGGTGGCCACCAAGCGCGGCATTCCCTCGCGCGGCGCACACGTCGGCACGAAGGGATACGTTCGCAACGGTTTCAGTTTTGGCGGCCGCAGTTACGGCACCGTGCTGGAGGAGACAGATCGCCGCTCGCGAACCAAATAGACCGCGTTCATTCAATGGACCATGACTCTCCCCGTGCACTTGTGGACCATCTCGATCGAGAGTTCGCCCGCTTAATCAGCAACCTCCAGCAACTCGTCAATTCCGTGAGGCCCGATCTGCTCTATCAAGGCACATCAGGCGTCAGCATCGGTGAAAACCTGCTGCGCAGCGCTGCCGCGCTGGAGCAAACGTTCGGTGGACTGACCGCAAACCTTTGGGACGATCCATTCGAGTGGACTTTGCCTGAAACTCTTTCGAGTGCTGAGCTCGTAAGCGAATATCTGTCGGAAGTTGATGAGGCGCGACAGCGTGCCTTCAGGTCGATCGCCGGAGATTCAGAGTTGACGAAGTACATTTCCGGACCATCGGGCGAGCCACAGCAACTCTTTGCTTTACTGATTGAGACCCTCGCAAAGGCGAATGATTATCACGGTCGCGCGGTGGCTTCGCTAAAAATGCTTTTCCGGTGAGGGCAGGCAAAGAGTATTATTTAGCACGTCGTAAGACTCTGTCGGTGAGGAACGATCTTCATGCATTGTCCGCAGTGCGGTCAGCAACAACTCAGCGGAGCTGTCAGGTTTTGTTCTCGTTGCGGTTTTCCGCTGGATGGCGTGATTCAGTTGTTAGCGACTGGCGGAATGCTGCCGGTATATCGTTCGCCTGACGAGCCGGTGCCCATCTCGCCGCGCCGGAAAGGAGTCAAACAGGGAGCAGTGTTGTTGCTCTCAGGAGCCGTGATCGTGCCGATTCTGGGAGTGCTGGCGAGTTTTTCCGACGCGGCTTTCCCGCAGATTCTGGCAGCCCTGGCAGCGATCATTTGTTTTGTTGGTGGTCCGTTCAGAATGCTCTACGCGGCGCTCTTCGAGGAAGGCGCTCCGCGCCCGTTACCCGTCTATGGACCCCCACCAGTCGCCGTGCCGCCGCAGCAACAGTTTGGACCACCGCGACAAAACGCCGCCTTGCCATCGCCACCGGCACGATCGCCGTCCGCCTGGCGCCGGCCCACTACAGCGGAGCTCGCCAATCGACCCAGCGTTACCGAGAACACCACTCGTTTACTCGACAAAGAGGACCCTACGGATCGGTAGTTGTTAGCCGAACGACTAAAGGAATTGATACGCGCCCGTGGTCCGATGCCTTTTCGTGACTGGATGGAGACGGCGCTCTACGATCCTTCTGAAGGTTATTACAGGCGAACTGATCGGAGGCGTTGGGGCAGGGAAGGCGACTATCGCACCAGTTCAGAACGTAGCGAACTATTTGCGGCGACGTTCGCCCGCTATTTTGCGCGGTTGTATGACGAGTTGGGGCGGCCGGCGGAGTGGACCATAGATGAAGGTGGCGCGGGCGATGGCCGTTTCGCGCAGCGTGTGCTGAAGACGCTTGCTGAAGAGTTTCCTGCTGTTTTTGCGGCGACGCGTTATTGCGCAAGTGAGATCGGCAACGATCCCGAAACGCCAAATCCCTCAAATCCCTCTCTGTACTTCTCCAACGAGCTGCTCGACGCCTTCCCGGTTCACCGTGTTGTTAATGAAGGCGAGCTTTATGTCGGCCTCGACTCTGACAACAACTTCAGTTGGAGCGTCGGTCCACATTCCACACCCAGGCTTGCTGAGTTTCTTGACGAGCACTCAATCCAGCTCGCACCGGGACAAATCATCGAGATAAACCTCGCAATTGATGATTGGTTAACTTCCGTTGCTTCGAAACTGAAACAGGGATATGTGATAACTGTGGATTACGGCGCGGAATCTTCCGAACTCTACGATCCAGCTTTAAGACCTCACGGCACTCTGCGCGCGTTTGCAAAGCACGGATTCGTTGATGATGTGTTGTCTGCACCGGGCGACTACGACATAACGAGCAGCGTAAACTGGACGCAGGTAAAGGCGACTGGTCAACGTGTCGGGCTTGACGTAGTTGAGTTTGCTTCACAGGACAAGTTTTTGCTGAGTGCCGGTTTGCTGGAAGTGCTTCAGCTCAAGTCTGAGCGAGCACTTACAGACTCAGACAAGCTAAAGTTAACGACCGATGCTCGGGAAATGATTCTTCCGGGCGGCATGGCGTCAAGGTTTCAGGTGTTAGTCCAGAAACGGAGCTAACGATGTCCCGAGACTTTGAACTGATCGATGTTTGTCACAGTATCGAAGACGGAATGGTCACTTATAAAGGCTTACCCGCACCGGTGATCACCGACCATCTCACGCGTGCAGACTCCCGCAGCCAGTACGCCGAAGGCGCCGAGTTTCACATCGGCAAGATCGAGATGGTCGGGAACACCGGCACGTATCTCGACACTCCGTTTCACCGGTACGCGCGCGGCCGCGATCTGGCGCAACTCGATTTGTATTCCGTTGCTAACCTGGAAGGCATTGTGGTGAGAGGTTTGGGCAGAGAGATCGGCGCGGATGTGTTCGGCGGATTGAACGTGAAAGGGAAGGCAGTCCTGCTTCACACCGGCTGGGACAAGCACTGGCGCACCGAAGAATACTCGAGCGGCAATCATCCATTTCTTACCGCCGATGGCGCGACTTATCTTGCGAAGAACGAAGCGGCGCTGGTTGGTATCGATTCGTACAACATCGACTCCACCGCTGACTCAACGCGGCCCGCCCACTCAATCCTGCTCGGCCACGACATTCCGGTCGTGGAACACCTCTGCGGCCTCAGTGATCTGCCTGATTCGAATTTCAAGTTCTTTGCCGTGCCGGTAAAGGTCAAACGCTTCGGCACGTTTCCGGTGCGCGCGTTTGGGTTAGTTCGTCTTTGAAAGCACGGCGAGAAACTCTTTGGCTTCCTTGATCTCGGGGCGGATGTTTCCGGGGCTGTCGGCCGGTTGAGTCAATGCGATGAGTTTTTCGTAATAAGTTCTCGCCTTCTTCTGATCCGATGCCAGACTCGCGGCACGCGCGGCCCCGTAAAGTCCGTTAAAACGTTCCGGCGCGCTTCGTAACGAAGTCTCAAACTCCTGCAACGCAGCGGACGGTTGTTTCAATTCGATCAGTAGTTCGCCGAGTTGTTCACGCGCGGGAAGAATCGCGCCTGGCGTGACGGGATGCTTGTCAGTGGCATCGTCAAGATCTGCGACCGCACGCATGAGCTTCAGCGACTCGTCTTGCCTTCCTTCCGCGTAAGCCAGCCAAGCGGCAGCGATCCGTCGCTCAATCTCCACTTGTTTGGCCCAATCGTACTCGCCCTTTCCGATAACCAACGCGTCGCGCAGCGCCGCCAGTTTTTCGACTTCCTCACGCGCCGCACTCGTCTTGCCGATGCGTGCCAAACCAATGGCACGCGCAAAGTGAATATGTGCCTCTGCCCAGCGAAAACGCTGCCAGGGAAACATGCCCACAGTGTTCTGCGGCAAGGTCAGTTTGGCCGCTTCGTCCCATCTCTTTCGTTCGAGCACGTAGCGCGCTGGAATAGCAGCAAACGCATATGCGACTTTGAAAGTCTGCGGCTCGACGCTCTGAAGGCGGTTCAGTTCATCGAGCACGCCCCACGCCTGTTTGTCCTGCCCAGCCTGCAAATACGCATAAGCCAGATAGTCCATAGCGTGAAGCTGCTCGTCCCACGCGCCTGTCATTTTGTGTCGCAGGGCAAAGGCCTTTGCGGAAGCTTCGGCGTCGAGGTTTGAACGGATCGCCTCCTGCCACAGGCCCAAACGAATGAAGATGTGCGAAGGCATGTGCTGCGCATGAGCTGACGCAGGCGCAATCTTCGCGTAGCTGCGCGCGGCGGGCAGCGCGAGTTGGGCCAACGCGGGATAGTCGTAACTGTGAATCAGGTAATGAGCGACGCCTGGATGCTGTGGCTGGCGCGCGAGGACGCGATTGAGAATCTGCGCTGCTTCCTTTTCGCGCGTGTAAGTCTTGTCGTTCGACATCGTGCCGGTCGCGATGAGAGTCAACGCATAAAATACCGCGGCCTCCTGGTCCGACGGATTGTTCTGGTAGATACGTCTCATCGCCTCGTGATAGGCGAACGTTCGGGTGCGATGGTCCAGCTTGCCGGCATCTTTGTAGAAGGTTTCCAGCGCGTCGATATAGTCGCGTTCGCGTTGTGTACGTGCCCCGATTGACTTCGCCTGCTCGATGGCGTTCCAGCCGCGCTGCAACTCCTCCGCAGTAGGCGCTGCCCAAAGCGGATGATAGCTGCTCATCGCGACGCCCCAGTAAGCCATGCCACACTTCGGATCGGTGGCTGCGACTTCCGTGAACGCCTTTTCGGCTTCCTCATATTCGAATGAATGGAGCCAGGCTACGGCGTGATTGAACTGCTTTTGAGCGGGCGGCAAGCAGGAGACAGTGAAGTTCACCTGGCCCAGCTTTTCCGAGGCGTCGTGGCGATGTTGCTCGTGCTGGGCCGTGACGATTTGGGCCAGAAGCAAAAGGATAATGCAGGAACGTACAAACACAGTTCGTTAAAACAGCTCAAACTTGATCGTCAGATACTTCTTCGGATTCTGCCGGAAGTCGTAAAGCATTTTCACGCCTTCGGAAGACAATTGATTCACGTTCGTGTAAAGCGTTTCGTCATTCAACAATTTCCCGACAGTGCCTTCGCCTCGTTGAGCGCCGGCGACCATGTTGTCGATCCGTTCGGCGGTGGTGTTGAATCGTGCGATGGCCGTTCGGGCGTCGTTATAGATCTGTTCGTCCCGGATCAGTTTACCCAACGTTCCGTGTCCGGCGTTGATTTCGGCAATCAGCAGGTTGATCTGGTCCACTGACTTGTCAAGCCGATCGGCGGTGCGATTGATGCGCACGTAGAATTCATCGTCTGTCAGAAACTTGCCCGCCGATCCTCTCCCGGCGCGCAGGTCGTCAGCAATCGTTTTCAACTGAATCGCAATCTCATTCGCATTGTTGTAGAGCGCCGGATCGTTTATGAATCTGCCCGCTGTACCGCTGCCGGATCGGACCTGC
>DASXRE010000248.1:0-25034 GCA_036506775.1 Pyrinomonadaceae bacterium
GGCGCCGACCTCCGGCGGTCTCATCCTGTTCAACGATCCGAACCGCAAGGATGAGCTGTATCACCAGTACAACCTGACGGGTCAGTGGGAGTTTGCTCGAAACTGGTTGGCGGAAGTCGGGTACGTCGGTTCGCTGGGCCGAAACCTGCTCGTGCTTCAGAACATCGGCACTGGCAATGACGAAGGCGGACCAGGATCGCGCGAAGTTGTGCTCGTTAATATCTCGAATACCAATCCCATTACTGCCACGCGATACATCGGGAGCTCCAGCTATAACGCGCTGCAGAGCAAACTGGAGAAGCGTTTCGTCAGAGGTCTCTCGATTCTGACGTCCTACACCTGGGCGCACGCGATCGACAATTCGCCTGGCGGTATCTGTGCCGGTGGCGCGAGCGCTCGCGATTGTGGTCCAGACGATCCAACCCGCCTCAATCTCGAACGCGCCAGCTCCGACACCGACGTGAGGCATCGATTTACTTTTTCAAATGTTTGGGACCTGCCAATCGGACGCGGTCGACGTTGGGGCGGTGACATGCCGAAGGCGCTCGACGTGGCGATCGGCGGGTTCCAGCTCAACAACATTGTTACATGGCAGAGTGGTCCGGTCTACAACGTGACCTGTAATGGCGGCCGCGTGGACTTAATCGGTGATCCGAGTCCGACCGATGCGCAGCAAGCCCAGGGCCTGCAACTGAACCGCGCTGCGTTCAGATGCGCGCAGACGAGGATCTTTCCGAGCGATCCGAATAGTCCGCACATCGGCTCGCTCGGTCGCAACGTTTTCCGTGGCCAGCCGCAGTTCTACTGGGATGCGTCGATGTTCAAGAATTTCCCCATCAGCGCGATCAGCGACTCGTTCAACGTGCAATTTCGCTTCTCAGCGTATAACGTACTGAACCGCGTGAACCGTTCGTTCCCGAATGGCGACATCAACAACGCGAGTGATTTTGCTCGTGATACGAGCGAGCAGCGGCGCCGGCAAATGGAGTTCTCCCTCAAACTAATCTTCTAGTGTTAGTCACAAAGAAGCACAAGAAGCACAAGGGCATTATTTTATGTGCGGTTTGTGCCTCTTTGTGTTTTGGCTTGTTTGGTTCGGCGTCGTACGGACAAAAACAGTCAACGACTTCGCTAAGTGAAGCAACCACGCTGTTGCAGGAGCGCCGTTTCGAAGAAGCGGAAGCGGTCACGCGCAAGATTCTCGCCGCGAATGCAAAGAACGCAGACGCGCACGCACTGCTGGCGTTGATTCTCGATCAGCGCGGTCAACCAGCCGAAGCCGAACGTGAGTATCAAGCGGCGCTGCGGTTCAAGCCGAATCTTGTTTCGGCTTTGTCGAACTTCGGCGTGCTGCTGGCGCGCACCAACCGTCCTGCGGAAGCGATCGCGAAGTTTGAAGAGGTGTTGCGGATCGATCCAAAACACGAGCGGGCGATCTTCAACCTGGGTGCACTCTACGCGGCGCGCGGAGATTACCAACGCGCGGTGCCGTTGCTGGAAAAAGCCGCAGGCACTCCGCCGTGCAAGCCCGACAGGCGTGAGTCCGGCGATCGCGCGTTGCTGCTCACGCTCGCGAATGCGTACGTTCACGTCGATCGACGCAACGACGCGCTTGGACTCTCGCGTTGTCTTGAAGAAACCAGCGGCAATGATCCGCGCGCGCTTTTCACGCTCGCGTTGAGTTTGGCGGAAGCGCACGAGTACGCCGAAGCGGTACGGCTGTTTCAACGCACGAATGAGTTGCGGCCGCAGACTTACGAGGTGCTCTACAATCTCGGCCTCGCCCTCTACAACGTGGATCGCCTGGCGGAGGCGCAACAAGCGTTGACGTCCGCTGCCACGTTAGCACCTGCGCAGCCTGAGCCGTATTACCGGCTCGGTCTGGTTGCCTCTGCACAGGGTGATACCAAAACAGCGCTAACGCACTGGAGCAAAGCGCTCGAGTTGCGGCCCGTATTTCCCGAAGTCAACTTCATGATCGGCGAAGAACTGTTGAAGAATCGACTGGCGGAGAAGTCGATTCCGTTTTACGAGAAAGCGCTGGAGCAGAGTCAGGGCCAACTGGTCTATCACCTGCGTCTCGGCGTCGCGAATGTTCGCGGGCAGCGGTATGAGCGGGCGCGTGAGATCTTCACCCGCGCACTGGAAAAGTTTCCGAACGATTCGAACCTGTATTTCCTGTTGGGCTATTCGGCGCGTGCGGAAGGACAATACGACCAGGCGGTCGCGGCGTTTCAAAAGGTGCTGAAGTTACAACCGGACAATCCCGATGCGCTGTCGAATCTCGGTTACATCGCGAGCCAGCGTGGTCAAAACGAGGAGGCCGAACGGCTGTTGCGGCGCGCGATTCAACTCGACCCGCAGGGCTTTCCTTCGTATCACGATCTGGGACGGCTGTTGGTGAAGCTGAAGCGCTACGATGAAGCCTTGCCCTTGCTCCAGCATGGTGTCGAACTCAACGACAAGGATCCCGGCATACGCTATCAACTCTTTCTCGCTTACTCGCGGTTGAAACGAAAGGATGAGGCCGAGAAGGAACTCGCCGAGTTCAAACGACTGGATGAAGCGAACCGGCACGGTGCGACACCTTTGAACGAGACGGTCCAGACCGGCACGGGAATGGCCGGGTCGGCTCGTGAGACGTTGCCACCGCTGCCCGCCAAGGCCTCAGGCGACAGTGCGAAGCCTCGGACACCGTAGGATTGGAGTCGAACCGTTGCGACGCGCTGCTTTCCTCTCTTCGTTACTGATTGCTTTTGTCTTTGCCACCGCCTACGGTCAAAGCGCTCCTTCAGTCACGAAAGTGGACCCGCCCTCGTGGTGGGCCAATCACACGATTAATCCGGTCCGGCTTTTGATCCGTGGCCGGAACCTTGGCGGGGCCCGCTTGACCTCCTCTGTTCCCGGCCTCCGCGTGTCGCGAGTTTCGGTTAGCGCCAGCTCTACTTACCTGTTCGCGGACCTCAGCATCAGTCCCGCTGCCAAACCTGGTAAGTATTCGTTGGTGGTTGAGACGGCGGGCGGTCGGGCCACAGTTCCGTTTGCGATCGAGAATACGCTGAGCGGTTTCGAGGGGATTACCAACGACGACGTCATATACCTGATCATGATCGATCGCTTCGCCGACGGCGATCCGGCAAACAACGCGCCTGCTGACGCGCCGCCGGAAGCGAACGATCGCCAAAACCCACGCGCGTTTCACGGCGGCGATCTGCGCGGCATCATCAATCATTTGCCGTACCTGAAAGATCTCGGCGTCACCGCGTTATGGCTTACTCCGTGGCACGACAACTGGAACGGCGTGAATCGTTGTGGCAAGCCGTGGTGCCCGAACACGTACTATCACGGTTATCACGCGATCGATTATTACGCGGTGGAAGATCGTTTTGGTGACCTCGCAACTTTGCGAGAGTTGGTCCAGAAGGCCCACGCGCTTGGCTTGAAAGTGATTCAGGACCAGGTCGCAAATCACGTCGGCTCGCAGCATCCATGGGTCAACGACCCACCGTTGCCGACCTGGTTTCACGGCACACTCGCCAAACATCAGCTCAACAGGTTCAAAAACAGCGTGCTGCTTTCGCCGCACGCAAACGATGGCGAAGTGCGCAACGTTCTTGACGGTTGGTTCAGTGGTGACTTGCCTGACATGAATCAGGAAGAGCCGGAAGTGGCCCGCTATGAGATTCAAAATGCGTTGTGGTGGGTGGGTGTAAGCGGAATCGACGGCATTCGTCAGGACACGATTCAGTACATGCCCCGAACTTTCATTCGCGATTGGTCAAACGCGCTGCATCGTCAATACCCGAAGCTCTGGATGGTCGGTGAAGTGTTCGAGCGCGACGCCGCGCAGACGGCGTTCTTTATCGGCGGTCATACTGGTTGGGACGGCATCGATACAAAGCTCGACTCGGTGTTTGATTTCGCTTTGTGGAATACGTCGCTCAGCGTCTTTACCAACAAGCTGCCAGTGCGCGCGTTGCGCGATCAGTTGAAGTACGATGCCCTTTATCCGGATCCCGCGAAGGTGACAGTGCTGGCGAACAATCACGATACGCCGCGTTTCTTGTCGCTCGAAGGCGCGACGATGACGGGCGCGAAATTGCACACCGCATTTGTGTTGAGCGTGCGCGGAATTCCACAGCTTTACTATGGTGAAGAGATCGCGATGGAAGGGAAGGAAGATCCGGATAACCGTCGCGACTTCCCGTCGCGGGCTTTCGACGCGAACGGGCGCAACGAGGCAGAACGCGAGATGTTTGAGTGGACGCGCGCGTGGATTCGTCTGCGGCGAGAACACTCCGCGCTGCGTCGCGGACGGCTGATCGATCTCGTTTACGACGACAACGTTTACGTTTTTGCGCGTCAGGATAACAGCGAGACGATAGTCATCGCGATCAATCGTCAAGACAAAGAGCAGGAAGTGAGTTTGCCCTTCGCCTCAATCACGCCACTGAGCGGAAACGTCCGTGTAATCCGTGGCGCAAGGGTGAGTCTGCCGCCTAACTCAGCAGTGGCGCTTAAAGCATCATGAACTTTCCGCGGTCCAGTGGAATCCTGCTTCACCCGACATCGTTGCCGGGCGGTTTTGGTGTGGGAGATCTTGGGCCGGAGGCTTACCAGTTTGTCGATTTTCTTGTTGCTGCTGGACAGAGTTTGTGGCAAGTGTTGCCGCTCGGACCGACTGGCTATGGAGATTCGCCTTACGCGTGCTATTCGGCGTTTGCAGGGAATACATTACTCATTAGCCCAGAGCGCCTTGTTGCCGAAGGCCTGTTGGACAAAGAAGACTTAAAAAACCTGCTCGCTCTCACTAGCGACCGCGTCGACTTCGGCTCAGTTCACAAAACAAAAGCGCAGATCCTGCACCAGGCGTATCAACACTACACCAAAACCACCGACACGAACTTGCGCAGCGCCTTCGAGACTTTCGCGCAGCGCGAAGCCCGCTGGCTCGACGATTACGCACTCTTCCGTGCCTTGAAAGACGCGCATAATGGTGTTGCCTGGAACGAGTGGGAACCGTCACTGGTGCGCCGCACGCCCGCAGCACTCGCGCGCGCGCGCGAACAGTTGCGCGAAGAGATCGAAGCGCAGATGTTCTACCAGTTTCTGTTCTTCGAGCAGTGGTTTACTTTAAAGAATTACTGCAACGAGCACGGCGTGAAGATCGTCGGTGACCTGCCGATCTTCGTGGCGCAGGACTCGGCCGACGTTTGGACCAATCCCGAGCAGTTCAAGCTCGACAAGAATGGCCGGCCGCTGGTCGTGGCGGGCGTGCCGCCCGATTACTTCAGCAGCACGGGCCAGCTCTGGGGCAATCCGCTCTACAACTGGGAACGCATGGAGTCGGACGGCTTCAAGTGGTGGATTGAGCGCGTGCGCGCGACCTTGAACGTCGTGGACATTGCGCGCGTGGACCACTTTCGCGGTTTCGCTGCGTGCTGGGAGATTCCCGGCGGCGACAAGACGGCAGAGCGTGGTCAATGGGTGGAAGCACCGGGCAGGGAATTGTTCACTGCGATCAGAAAGACGTTGGGCCAGTTGCCGATCATCGCCGAAGATTTGGGCGTGATCACGCCGGACGTAGTCGCGTTGCGCGACGATTTCGGTTTTCCCGGCATGCGCATCTTGCAGTTTGGTTTTGGCGGCGACGCGAAGAACATCGATCTGCCGCACAACTACGTCGCGAACGTCGTGGCTTACACCGGCACGCACGACAACGACACGACGGCCGGCTGGTTTCAGAGTGTCGCCGGTGAAGGCTCGACGCGCACCGCCAAGCAGATCGAGCGCGAGCGGCGGTTTTGTCTCGATTATCTGAACAGCGACGGCAAGGAGATTCATTGGGACTTCATCCGCGCGGTGTTTGCGTCCGTTGCGAACACCGCGATTGTTCCGTTGCAGGACGTGCTTGGACTCGGAACAGAAGCGCGGATGAATTTGCCGAACAGCACTGAAGGAAACTGGTCCTGGCGCTACAGCGCCGGTGCGCTCACCGACGAAATCGCAGGTCGTCTCAAGAAACTGACGACACTCTACGGCCGTCTCTTACTCCTTTTCATTTGTGTTTATCTCTGGTCGGGTTTTGCCTTGGCGCAAACGCCGGAGGTTCTAAAGGTGGATCCGCCAAGCTGGTGGACCAACAGCACTGTCAATCCCGTCCGCTTGCTGATCCGCGGCCGGAATCTACAGGGCGCACAGGTTCGAGTCGCTGGACCAGACGTGCGGGTTGTGGGTGTACCGACGGTAAACGAACGAGGCACTTATGCGTTTGTGAACCTTGCGATTGCGCCCAATGCGCGGCCCGGCCAACGTACGATCACGATTGGACCGGCGCGTGCGTCATTCGACGTCCTTCCACCGCTGAATCGCGGCGGCCGTTTTCAAGGCTTCTCACCGGCTGACGTACTGTACCTCGTCATGATCGATCGCTTCAGCGACGGCGATCCATCAAACAACGATCCGTCTCAATCGCGCGGACTCCACGATCGGACGAACAAGTTCTACTATCACGGTGGCGACTTGCAGGGCGTCATCGATCGCCTGCCTTACCTGAAAGATCTCGGCGTCACGGCGATCTGGCTGACGCCGTGGTACGACAATTACGATCGTCTCAATCAGATCGAGTTGAAGGAAGGCAAGCCGAGCACCGGGTTTCATGGTTACAACCCGCAGGACTTCTACACTGTTGAAGAACACTTCGGCACGCTCGCGAAACTGAAAGAGCTGGTCGAAGCGGCGCATCGTTCCGGGATCAAGATCATTCAGGATCAGGTGGTCAACCACACTGGCCCGTATCATCCGTGGGTTGACGATACCCCCACACCCACCTGGTTCAACGGTACGAAGACGAAGCATCTGAAGAACTCCTTTCAAACGTGGGTGCTGCACGATCCGCGGCCGGTCGAACAACTCAAACGCGAAACGATGGAAGGCTGGTTTCTCGACTTCCTGCCCGACCTCAATCAGCACGACAAGGAAGTATCGCGCTACCTGATTCAGAACACGTTGTGGTGGATTGGCGTCACGGGACTCGACGGTATTCGCATGGACACCTGGCAGTACGTGCCGAACGAGTTCTGGCGCGACTGGACCGCGGCGGTGAAGCGCGAGTTTCCGAATTTCAGAGTGGTTGGTGAAGTGAAGGATGGCGACGTGGTCCACACTTCTTTCTTTCAGGGCGGGCGTACGCATTTCGATGGCGTGGACTCAGGTCTTGATTCACTGCTCGACTTTCCACTGTTCTATCCGATTCGACACGCGTTTGCTGAAGGCCACGCGATCGACGAGATCCCGAAGACGCTCGCGCGAGACTATCTCTACAACAATTCCGAGATTCTGGTGACGTTGCTTGGCGGTCATGATGACGGCCGGTTTATGAGTGAGAAGGGCGCAACTATCGCGGGGCTTAGGTTGGCGAATGCGTTTCTGCTGACGACGCGTGGCGTGCCGCAGCTTTACTACGGCGACGAGATTGCGATGACTGGACCAGACGAACCGACGACGCGCGGCGACTTTCCCAGTGAAGCATTCACTCCAACAGGACGGACGAAAGAACAGCAGGACTTGTTTGAGT
This sequence comes from Pyrinomonadaceae bacterium, assembly GCA_036506775.1. Classification (GTDB taxonomy): domain Bacteria; phylum Acidobacteriota; class Blastocatellia; order Pyrinomonadales; family Pyrinomonadaceae; genus PSRF01. The sequence goes on from DASXRE010000248.1 coordinate 7,577, forward strand.
ACGTGCGCAGGCTCATAAAACTGCGCAGTGAGCTTGAGCCACTGAGAAGCGCGCCGCTCGTCAATCTCTACGTTTCCGAACAGCAGTATGCGTACGCAAGAGGGTCGGTGATCGTCGTCATAAATAACGACAGTAAGCAGGCGGAAATCAGTTGGGAGACGAATTTGAGGGATGGAACGGTGCTACACGACCGGTTGCGAGTAAGCGGGGATGTTGTTGTAAGTAACAGAAAGCTGAAAGTTACTTTGCCTAAAAGATCTGTGGCTGTTTTCACGGAGGACTGATGCAGAAACCACGCTTGAGCTTCGGGCAGATCTGGAACATGAGCTTCGGCTTTCTCGGCATTCAGTTTGGCTGGGGCTTGCAGCTCGCTAACATGAGCCCGATCTACAAATATCTGCACGCCGAAGAAAGCTCGCTGCCTTATCTCTGGCTCGCTGGTCCAATCACTGGTCTGTTGATCCAGCCGATCATCGGCTCGATGAGCGATCGCACGTGGAATCGTCTCGGCCGCCGCCGTCCTTACTTTCTCGTCGGCGCCATTCTTGCGAGCATCGCGTTGTTTTTCATGCCTGATTCGTCAGCGCTGTGGATGGCGGCGGGGCTGCTCTGGATTCTCGACGCGAGCATCAACATCACGATGGAACCGTTTCGCGCGTTTGTCGCGGACAAGTTGCCGGAGGAGCAGCGTACGCTCGGGTTTGTGATGCAGAGTTTTTTCATCGGCATCGGCCAGACGCTGGCTAACGCGCTGCCGTATTTGTTTGCCTCGCTGGGCGTCGTGGGGATCATGGCGACCGGCATTCCGTTGTCGGTTGAGTACTCGTTCAAGATCGGCGCGATCGTTTTTCTGGTGGCGGTGCTGTGGACGGTGATCACGACGAAAGAGTACCCGCCTGAAGATCTCGAAACGTTTGAACGGTTGAAGCGCGAGAAGAAAGGTATTGCCGCCGGTTTCACCGAGATCGCCTCGTCACTCGCCGAGATGCCAACGACGATGAAGCAACTCGCGGTGGTCCAGTTCTTTACCTGGTTTGCGTTGCCGTGCATGTGGCAGTTTTTCGGGATCGCGGTTGCGCATCACGTCTTTGGCGCGCCGAACGAGAAGTCGCCGCTGTTTGCGCAAGGCACGGAGTGGGCCGGTTTGTGTTTCGCTGTCTACAACGTCGTGTGCTTTTTGGTCGCGTTTCTGCTGCCGTCGTTGGCAAACAAAACGAGTCGCAAGACCGTGCACCTGATCGCACTGATCTGTGGCGGCGTCGGTCTGATCTCGGTCTTTTTCATCAGCAGCAAGTGGATGCTGTTTGCGAGCATGGCCGGCGTCGGGATTGCGTGGGCGTCGATACTGTCGATGCCTTACGTAATGCTTTCCACCGCCGTGCCGCCGGCGCGCATGGGCGTGTACATGGGTGTCTTCAACTTGTTCATCGTGATTCCGCAGATCGTGATGTCGCTCGTAGTACCGAACATTTTCAATAACCTGCTAGGCGGCGATGCACGCAATGCGCTGGTGCTCGGAGGCATCAGTCTCTTGATCGCCGCCGCGACAGTTTTGATCGTGCGCGACGTGCACGAGAAACGTTCTTAAAAATCTGTGTTCAGGTTTCTCTTAATTCCTGTTCTCCTCGTCGCGTCAACGGGCGTCTTGGCCCAACAGCGCCAGCCTGCCCGGCCCGTACCCGATTGGGTGCGCGACGGCGTTATCTACGAGATCTACCCGCGCGCTTTTTCGCAGCAGGGAAACTTTAACGCGATCAGCGCTCGTCTTGACGAACTGAAAGATCTCGGCGTCACGATTCTCTGGCTCATGCCGATTCATCCCATCGGTCAAGAGAAGAAGAAGGGAACGATTGGCAGCCCTTACGCCGTGCGCGACTACTACGCCATCAATCCTGACTACGGCGCCGCTGATGATCTGAAGCGGCTTATTCGCGAGGCGCACGCGCGCGGAATGAAAGTCATTATTGATATTGTCGCCAATCACACGTCTTGGGACAGCGTATTGATGAAGCATCCCGAGTTCTACAAACGGGACGCGAAAGGCAACATCACTTACCCCCACGACTGGTACGACATCGCCGCCTTGAACTACGACAACCAGGAACTGCGCCGCTACATGACGGACATGCTGAAGTACTGGTTGCGCGAATTCGATCTGGACGGTTTTCGCTGCGACGTTGCGGGTGAAGTGCCGACCGACTTTTGGGAGAACGCGCGTGTCGAACTGGAGAAGGTCAAACCCGACATCGTGATGCTGGCTGAGGCGCACAAACCCGAGTTGCAAGTGAAAGCGTTTGATCTCGATTACTCCTGGCCGCTGCACAGCGCGCTGACCAACGTGTTGCAAGGCCGTGCGCCGGCTTCGCAACTGCGCGATGAGTGGAATAAAGAAGTGCGGGAGTGGCCGAGGGGCGCGCTGCACATGCGGTTTTCCGATAATCACGACGAGCGACGCGCGATTGCGCGTTTCGGTGAACCGGCGGCGCTCGCTGCCTCCGCGTTTGTGTTCACGCTGGATGGCGTGCCGATGATCTACAACGGCATGGAAGTGGGCGACACGACCGAATCGGGCGCGCCGGCGTTGTTTGAGAAGTTGCCGATCTTCTGGGCTTTCGAGGAAAGGCGGCCTGAGTTTCGGAAGTTCTACAAGGAGATGATGGCGCTGCGGCGGGGCAGCAAGGCGCTGCGACGTGGAACACTGGAGTGGGTCAGGAACTCTGACGAGTCGCGCATTTTGTCATTCGTGCGGCGCGCGGAAGACGAAGAGATGGCGGTGACCATCAACTTCTCGAACACGCCGTTTCGTGGAACGGTCGGACCACACGCCGTTTCACTGGCCGCGTGGGAATACAAAATCAAAAGTAGTAAACAAGCAGCCGCAGCCGACGGTACGTATTGGCCCACCGCCGCGAAAAACGGATTCGGCACGGCGGTGACGTTAGGTTCAAAGGTGTGGTTTACGCTCGCGAATGGTGTGATGACTGAGGTCTTCTATCCGACCATCGACGCGCCGAAGGTAAAGTGGCTGCAACTACACGTACATACCGATGAAAGCGTCGAAAAGGAACTCAACGACACAAGTCATCGAATAGAGCTGGCGAATCCGGTGTCGCTGACGTTCCGTCAGGTTAATACCGCGAAGAGTGGCCAGTACACGATCACGAAAACCTACGTCACGGATCCGCGCCAAAATGCGGTGCTCATTGATTTGCAGTTTGATAGTCGCGTGCCCGCCCGTATCTCGATTGATTACGATCCGACGTTGAACAACAGCGGCAATTCAGCGCTGATGTCGGATTGCCGAGCTGATCCGCGACCGCAGTTTCGCTGCACGATCGCGCTCGGCTTTGGCGAGAACGCCGCGAGTGCGACTAATGCCGCGCGCGTTTCGCTGGCGCGCGGATTTGCTGTTGTGCGTCGCGAATATGAAGCCGGCTGGAGTCGTTATGTTTCGGGTTTGCCGCGCGTCGAAGCGAAATACCAGCAGCAGTTCAACATGGCCGCGATGGTGTTGCGCGGACTCGAGGACAAAACATTTCGCGGCGCTGTGATCGCGTCACCTTCAGTGCCGTGGGGTGGTGGATTGCCAAATGCCGATGAGGCGACTATCAGTGGTTATCACGCGGTCTGGTCGCGCGACCTTTACCACGTGGCGACCAGCTTCATGGCGCTCGGCGACCGGGAGAGTGCGAATCGTCTGCTCGGCTACCTCTTTCGCGTGCAGCAAAAACCGGACGGCAGTTTCCCGCGCAATTCGTGGGTTGATGGGCGGCCGATCGGCGATGGACTGCAAATGGACCAGGTTGCACTGCCGCTCGTGCTCGCGTATCAACTCGAACGCAACGACGCGAAAACGTGGCGCGAGCACATCAAACCCGTGGCTGATTTCATCGTGCGCCGTGGGCCACAAACGGATCAGGATCGCTGGGAGGAGAGATCAGGTATGTTCCCGGCTACCGTTGCGGCAGAGATCGCGGGTCTCGTTTGCGCTGCTGAAATCGCAACGGTTAACGGCGATCCAGTTTCCGCCAAAACCTACCTGAGAACTGCCGATAACTGGAAGCAAGAGGTCGATCGTTGGGTTGGTACTGTTGTTGACGCCGGGTTTCTGGAACTAGTGCGGCTGGGTGTGAAAGCGGCGCATGACCGGCGGATCACGCAGTCGCTTGCGGTGGTCGATCAGAAGATCAAGGTCGCGACTCCCGCTGGCGACGCATGGTATCGCTATCCGAACGACACCTACGGCGAGACGCGTACCGGTGAGGACTTCGATGGACGCAACGGTGTCGGGAGACTATGGACGTTTCTCACCGGGGAACGCGGTGAATACGAGATCGCCGCGGGAGATCTGGCTGCGGCGCGAAAGCGACTCGATGCCATGGCGGGATTCGCAAACGACGGCTTGATGATTCCGGAGCAAGTCTGGGATCTCAACGAATCGCCCGACCCGGCGCTTCGTTTCGGCGAGGGCACCGGTTCGGCCACACCGCTCGCTTGGTCCATGGCCCAGTTCATTCGGCTTGCCATGAACCTGAAGCATGGCCGCAATCTGGAGACGCCGGAGGTAGTGGCGCAGCGTTATCTCACGCGATGACTAGCGGATCGAAAAACTTGATCTTCGCGGCAGACCTGGGCGGCACGCATCTGCGTGTTGCCACTGTCGACGAGCGAGGCCAGATACACTTTCGTTCGAAGCAGAACACGCCGCAGGGAACAGACCCGAATGAGATCGTCAGCGCGATCGTGAAGGCTGTGCGTGAATACAGGAAAGCTGGTGGCGCAGCGTCTGACGGATTGAAGGCGGTGTCGCTGGTGGTACCGGGAACCGTCAAGGCTGAGGAGGGCACGGTCGTGAAGGCGCCGAATCTTCCATGTCTCGACGGTTTTCCGCTCACGTCGGCGTTGACCAGCGAACTCGGCTTGCCGGCGATCCTCGAAAACGACGCCAACGCCGCGGCGGTTGGTGAACTATGGCAAGGCGCAGCGCAGGGCTGCCGCACGATCATCTGTGTGACACTCGGCACTGGAGTGGGCGGCGGCATAATTCTCGATGGCCAGTTGTGGCGCGGCGTTGATGGCGCGGCCGCCGAGATCGGTCACATGTGTGTCGATCCGTTTGGCGGTGTGGCTTGCACGTGTGGCAGTCGCGGTTGTCTGGAAGTGTTCGCCTCGGCCACGGCGATCGTGCGTATGACGCGCGAAGCCAGTCCACGTCATCCCGATTCACTCTTGCACGCGGGCGGTGAACTTACAGCGCAATCAATTTTCGAGGCGGGCTTGAAAGGTGATGAACTTGCGCTCGAAATCTTCAGGCGTATGGGTGTTTACCTCGGCATCGGCCTGGCGAATCTTATCAACATTCTGAACCCGGAGATGATCGTGATTGCCGGTGGCGTCGTCAACGGTTGGGACCTGTTTGAAAAGGATATGGTGCAGCAGGTTGAGGAACGCGCCTTTCCGTTGCTGGCCGCCCGCGTGAAGATTGAGCGTGCGAAGTGCGGCGACGATGCGGGGTTGCTCGGCGCTGCGCGCCTCGCCATTTAAGCGAATGAAAAGACTGCGAGTTATTGTCTGTTCTGTCTTTGTCGTACTCTGCCTCGTTGGTCGTGTTGCGGCGCAGGATATCACCGCGCTCGAGCCGATCTCGCCCGTGACCAACGTTCAAAAAACTGAGAGCACGGTCACGCTAATTTGCGCCGACGGCGCGCAAGTGCAGTTAACAGTTCTCGCTCCGGATCTCATTCGCGTCCGAGCCATATTCGGTAAACAACGTGCTGCCAAAGACCACTCGTGGGCCATCGCCAAGCAAGACTGGACAACGCCACGCTGGACGCTCAGCGAAAACTCCGGATCCGTCACCATCGCGACCGATGAAGTTGAGGTGGTCGTTTCCCGGTCGCCGCTGCTGATCGAGTTTCGCGACGCACGTACGCATCAACCGATCAATTCGGATAAACGGCCGATGGCCTACGACTCAAAGGGCCAGCTTGCCGGAATGCAGTTCGATCCCAAAGCCGGCAGCTTCGTCGCCGTCTCAAAGAAACTGGGCTTTGACGAACACTTCTACGGGCTCGGCGAGAAGGCCGCCCGCCTCGACAAACGGCGCGGCTTCTTCGTCAACTGGAACTCCGACACGCCCGGCTACACCGAAGGCAAGGATCCGATCTATCAAACGATCCCTTTTTACATCGGCTTGCAACGCGGTAGTGCCTACGGAATCTTCTTCGACAACAGTTATCGCAGCTACTTCGACTTTGGCCGTTCATCGCAGCAACGCGTCTGGTTTGGCGCGGAAGGCGGCGAACTGAACTATTACTTCTTTTATGGTCCAACGATCAAAAAGATTCTCGGCCGCTATGCTGATTTGACAGGTCACATGCCGCTGCCGCCCATGTGGGCACTGGGCAATCAGCAAAGCCGCTGGAGCTACTATCCCGATACGATGGTTGAGGAAGTCGCGCGCCAGTATCGCGAACACGATCTCCCGCTGGACGTAATTCACCTCGACATCGACTACATGCTCGGTTACCGCGTGTTCACTTTCGATCCAGAGCGTTTCCCGAACCCGAAAGCGCTGGCGGAGAGACTCGGGCGGCAGGGAATCAAACTGGTGACGATTGTGGATCCCGGCGTCAAACACCTGCCTCCAAACAGCGGCCTTGACCGTCGCTACTTCGTCTTCGAACAAGGAATGGAGAAGAACTACTTTCAGCGCCGCGGCACCGGCCAACTCTTCGTACCGCGAGTCTGGCCCGGCGAAAGCGTTTTCGTTGATTACACGCTGCCGGAGGCACGCCGCTGGTGGGGTGACCTGCATCGCGTCTACACCGACAACGGCATCGCCGGCATCTGGAACGACATGAACGAACCCTCAGACTTTGTCGACCAGACCGGCAAGAACCAGTTGGACGTCGTGAGCTACGACGAAGGCGAGAAAACCACGCACGCGAAGAATCGGAACATGTTTGCGCTGCTGATGGCGCAGGCGACTTACGAAGGACTCGAACGTCTCCGTCCGGAGGGACGGCCGTACGTGATCACGCGCGCCGGTTACGCGGGCATTCAGCGTTACGCGACGATGTGGACCGGCGACACGAACAGCACGTGGGAATCGCTGGCGCTGAACATTGCGATGTTTACCACGCTCGGCCTGTCAGGTGAGCCCTTCGTTGGCAGCGACGTCGGCGGGTTCATCGGCCGTGGCAACGGCGAACTGCTGGTGCGTTCTTATCAGGTCAGTTTTCTGGCGCCGTTTTGCCGCAATCACAAGGTGATCGACGGTTATGATCAGGAGCCTTGGCGCTTCGGCAAGTATTACGAAGACATCATTCGCAAGTATCTCAAGCTGCGGTACGAACTATTGCCATTCCTCTACAGCACCCTTGAGGAAGCGCACCATAAGGGCGTCCCACTGTTTCGACCGCTGTTGCTGAACTATCAGGACGACGCAAACACGTACAACATCGACGATCAGTTCATGATCGGCGACAGTCTGCTCGTGGCACCGATCATGAAGCCGGATGTCACGCGCCGTCTGGTTTATCTGCCGGCCGGCACGTGGTACGACTACTGGACAAACAAGAAATACTCGGGCGCAACGATGATCACGGTTGAGGCGCCGCTCGAAACAGTACCAATGTTTGTGCGCGCCGGCGCGATGATTCCGACCACGTTGCCCCGAAACTACGTGCGCGAGAATCCGTTGGATCCAATCACGTTCAACATCTATCCGGATGACAAAGGACAAGCGTCCGGTCAGCTCTACGAGGACGACGGCATGAGCCCGGCTTACAAACGTGGGATCTATCGGCGCACGAGTGTGAGTGCGCGCCGGGAAGGGCCTCATTTTGTCGTTACAGTTGAGAAACCGGAAGGCCAGTACGATCCGGGTTCGCGGCAGCTCAGGTTTATCTTAAAAGGATCTGGATCAACCGTGATCACCCGGATCAAGACATAGATGTTGCATAACGGTGACAAATTCCGAACAGTTCAACACTATTTTACTGCGCACCCGTTAATTGTTGCTCTCCCTTGCTGCCCCCAAGCGTGCGGAAACGATTTCTCAATTTTTAGGTACAACTATGGCTAAACCAAGAGCTCTCACTGTGGCAGTGAGCGTGGTTTTTCTACTGACTCTCGTTTCATCGGTTCGCGCTGATTCGATCAATCTTCCACCAGGACTACAGAAACTTAACCTGACTGAAGAGCAAACGCTTCAGCTTCCTGATATCGACAAAGTGGATTTGAGTGGTCTGCTCGCGGAGCATTTTGCGAACAATAACGGAAAGCATCTGGGCTTTAGTGTCGCGGCGTTTCATGCCGGCGTGAGATTCGGGCTGGCGAATCCGCCGAGCTCGACTGCTTCGGTTACGCAAAATCCTGAACCGACCGCAATGCTTTTGTTGGGAACGGGTCTGGCTGCTGTTGCCGCGATCGCGCGGAAGAAGAGCCGTCGTCACCGGCGTAAGTCATAAATGTGCGCTAGGAGTCTCGTGTGTTGACTGAACAGTCAACTCACGGGATGCCAGGCGTATTTAGCGCCTGTCCAGTAGATAATTCCAACGCTGTCATTTACCTTCTCGCGAATTACATCACCGCGAAGCTGTGGCAGCGATCTGTTTTCCGCACTCGCACTCAATTGATTGATCGATTGAGTGCGGAATTCCGTTCCGACCACGTTCTTGAGTAGGTAGGTTTGTCTCGCCAGATCGCTGCGCCAGCCTTCGCGTTCGTGTCCATGAATCACTACTAGCAACACCTCACCGGGTTTTACCTTGCCAGAAAGCTGCCGCACTTGTTTTGGATCTTCCAAAATCCAGTTCGCGAATTCGCTGTTCAAGTCTGAGAGTTTGTCACTGCGTGGTTTGACGAAGATCGCGATGTCTTCGGAGTTATCGCCGTTAAAGTCACCGGTCATGAACGGTATCGGCCTCGTGTCGTCAATGGTTACATCGCCGGCGTAGTTGCGTTGGACGGCTGCGCGCACTTCGTCGTGAGTAGGGGGCGGATCGGGTTGGCGCGGAGTTTCGGTTGCCTTCGCCTGAGCCGGTGTTTCGTTGACCTTGTTATTGTCGACTGTTCGATGACAACCGGTCAGTACAGTTAAACAAAGAAGTATTAGCAGTCGTTTGTTCATCGCTTGTCCTCATAAATGAAAACGGATCCCTGGGACTTTTGCGGTCCCAGGGATCGAAAACGGATCACAACGATTCGAGGAAGGTGATGAGTTGCCGCTTCTGGGCCGCTGTCAGCGCTTGATATCGCAAGCGGACCTGCAGTGCCTCACCTGAGTGACGGAGGATCGCTTCGTTGAAGGTCAGCGATTCGCCGTCATGCATCAACTGAGGCCGTGTGCGTACTCCCCAAAGTGGCGGTGTCCGCACGGTTGTTCGGGTAACGGGACCGCCGTTCTGCACGATGAAGTCGCCGGTGCCAACGTCGTGCAGCAGAAAGTCGCCGTAGGGATGTATGCGTTTGCGCGCCAATGCCTCGGGTATTCTGAATGTGCCGCCATTGATCGGTTGGCAACGGTTACCGGTCACAATCGTAGGCACGTGACAAACGCTGCAACTGTATTGGCCATTCATCGATTCGAACAGCGCTTGTCCAGCGGCAACATCTGCTGTGAACTGCGCAATGATGTCTGGATCTCGTGGCGGCGCCTGAGTTGCGCGCATGAACTCCGCGAACGTGTTCACGTCCTGCGCCGTGTCCTCACCGCAGACGAGTGTCGGATCCGCGTCGCACGGTGTGTTGTCCGGCACGATATCGAAAGGTGTTCCAAAGCCGACGAAGCGCCCGAGCGAAGTGTTTTCGTCATGAATCAGAAAATTGGTGATGCCGATCTCGTTCAGGTAGGCATCACCGGAGAATGACACCAGGCTGGCATGTTGATTCTTCCAACCGAAGCGTCCGACTCGCAGCCTGCCACCGGCTTCGAGGACCGGGACATTTATTACCAGCCCGTGGACTTCCTGGTTAGTCTGTCCTTTCTGCTGGGCCGCGATTGAGATTAACGTTCCGTCGGCGATTGCCTCGACGAACCCGTCGCCGAGCGTATTAAGCGAAGTGCGAAGAGTTCGGGTTGGTTCTTCGTCGGTTAGTGCATGACCGCCGGCAATGATCGCGGCAGTAAACAGTGGCGGTACGCGCTCCTGCACTTTCGCGCTCTTGTGTGGGTCGTGGTAGTTGGGAGTGGGTATCCCGCGTTGATTGATTAGCGAGCCACCGGGAGCGTCGAAAAAGGTGCTGTTTTGTGTGTGGCCGGCGCGCAGTTCCGTGATTTGGCTGATGGCGCCGGTGACTGGATTCTGATGACATTCCTTGCACGATTGGGCATTGTACACCGGGCCCAACCCGTCTTCGATTTGATCAATCTCTTCAAAGATCGCCTTGTCGTTTTCGAAATCACCGGGTATTGGTTCAACACATTCCTCTGGCGGTTTGCCTTGCGGAATGAAACCGTTAGTCTCGCCGTCAAAGCCGAATGCGAGAGCCTCCATAATGCTTGGTTGGACACAGGAATCTGCCGCTACCTTTGCCAGTGCGTCGCCTGTCGGGTCTTCCTTGGTGCTGAAGGTGTAGGTTGTCGTGTCATCTTCCGGTACTCCTTCGAGATCGACGGAGCCGGAGGTCCAGGTAGCGTCCGTGGTCTTGGCTACGTTTGCCTCATCGGCGGCCATTTGAGTTTGAGCGGTACTCTGAAAGGTGCGATTAGCGGCTGGCAACATACAGAGAGTTGCGACAGCTAACAGCAGGACGATTAGTCTCAGATATCTCATACTGGTTTCCCCTTGAGTGAGTGGAAGTGATAGAGGGACTACGAGAGGGATCTTCGGTTCCGAAGAACCACCAACGGATCAGAAAAGCAGAAAGGATGTGCTGAACAGACAGTGGGTCGGGTGGGAATAGAAATGTCTGTCGATTGCCCTTCGCTCGCTGTGACTAACGTTTACCTAGACCCGCTTGTATGCGTTTCAACTGGAGCAGATGAAGTCCGAGAAGTTTCGAGGCGGGCCTCATCAGACATTGAAGCGTGGCGTGAGAATATACCGGTTCGCGCGAATGTCAATTGGAATCATTGTTACAAAGCTGTCGCGCGGAGTTGACGTGAAGAGAAGAGAACAGGGCGGCTACTGCCTTTGACACCAGCGCTTGATGTCGTAAACGACGGAGTTTACGTCGCCACCTTTCTGGATCGTCTGGCGTGTAAACGTGGCTAACTGCGCTGCGTCGACGTTGCGGTCGACAATGTCGCCCGGCTTCGACGACCACACCACCTTGTAAACGTAAACCGACTGGTCATGCTTCAGGGCTTCTGCCAGCAGCCGGTTGAGCCAGCCTATGGCGTAATCGCGCTTTCCCTGTTGTAAATAAACCAGAGCCAGATAAAACTCGGCGTCAGACAGCAGCCCTGTTGTCTTGGTCTGTTGGGCAAACTTGTCGATGAAGTCGTAATACTGTCCTTCGGCCTCAGTTAAGGCCTTGCGATCTTCCCTGGAGTACTGTTCCTTCACTACGTAGAACTTGCGAAACCAGTAGCTGCCGCGGTTGTACTGAGCGTTACCCGCGGCCTGCGATCCGGGAGCGCTTCGGATCGCCTGACGGTAATAGCGGTCGGCGGCGTCGCTAATATCGGCGTTTCGGTAGTAAAAATCACCCAGCGAAACGAGTTTTTCCGGGCTGAGTACTTTTTGTTGCATTGCCACCTGCTGCTGCTGCTGCTGATTCATGGGCTGGGCCAGCGCAGTGGTTGCTGCGAGACAGAAGAGAAACGCGAGAATGAGGACTTTGAGTGAGTTCATCACTTTAACACTCCTCAGGAAGCCGGCTTGGTAGCAGCAGCGCCAGGCGTAGCGGTCGTCGTAGCGGCGCTGGAGCCGGAGCTGGAACTGGTTCCGATTTTCAAGAACGTAGAGAGTAACTGGGCTCCGCCTACCGCCCCAGCCAGGCTAATGATGAAGATCACCGCGGGATTGTCGTATGAGCCCATCTGGTCAAAAGCAATGATCTTGATCCGGCCAACAACCGCAACAAACGACACCACGAGACCGATCAAACTCGTGATACCAACGGCCATCACCACTTCGCGCCGCGTTATGACTCCCTGTTGTTGCAAACGCTGAAGGTAGAGCTTGAGAATCGCTCCGATTATCACGCCAATGATCATGGCGATGATCAGCACGCGGTCGCGCGGCCGGACTTTTATTTTGACCGGACAAGTGAGATCGGTGATTACGTGTCCAAAACTGTCGTCGTAAGTGACGTGCACAATCAATCGGGTTGAATCGCTGAAGCCGCTCAGGAGATTGGTAAATGACATCGGAGCGGCTTTGAGGTCCAGATCGATCGTGCCTCGCTGGAGCGGGTCGATACTCAAATCCTGAACCTGCACGGTCTTGCTTTCGATTAGTCCCATCGGGTCTGACTTGACGCTGACGGACCTGACGTTTACCGGAAAGTCGGGAAAGTTATTTTCGAGTTCGAGCCGGTAGGTGTTGGTGGTGCCGGTGTAAAACTCTGTCGTGGTCGCGGCATCCGCGACGACGTTCAATTTGCCCTTGTTTCTGACCCCAACATAGAGTTCGAAGGTCCGGTTCGTGTTCTTGTCGCCGGGATACGAAAGCGAAAGGGTAATCAGGTAAATGCGAGGCTCAGTCTCGTCGGGGATGTCCGCGAGGTATCTGTACTCCGTAGTCTGTACGCCAGTCGCCGCATCCGACGAGGGTATTCTACTGCTCTCAGTGAAGCGAATCTTGGTTTGATCGGGGGCTTCAATCTGGATGAGGTCGACGTTCGTGGCTTCTTTGGTGCTCACGGAGATCGTCACCTCGAGAGTGTGGGTTCCCGCATAGGCCTTCTCGACGTCATACGAGACGGTGCCAAAGTATTTTTGAGTTCCTCTCGTGATTTCGAAGGTCGAGGTTCTGGCGCTTGCGACGGAGGTAGCAGCGACTAGCAGCAAGCAAGTCAGAACGGGAAGCTTGTGCAATCGGCGAGTCATGTCCTTAGTATGGCAACGGTTGTGCCAGCGCGGTGAATGGGTTGTGATGGCGAGCTTCATTTCGATTTTCCGGGATTCCGCGGCAGGGCGGATCCTTCAGCTCCAACTTACGTGTGCACAACGAAGGACAGTGAGTGTGCACATTAGTTGATACTCTGACATGTATGTGCTGACCGAGTAAACCATTTCCGCGAGGCGGTGGGTAATGCTATCTTGTTGCTCCTCGAAATAAACTCCAGACAGGGGAGCGCAAGGGCAAAAAGATGCACCAGAATCCGTCTCGCAGATGGTTCCCGACACTGCTGATACCAGTTGCTGTTCTCTTCGTTACTTCGACAGTTGAGGCACAACAAGCGTGCTTCACCGCCGCCGAGCGACAGCGCGCTGAACAAACGGCGAAGGTCTATCATACGCCTGATCCCGGTTACGATCCCGTGCTTGGTTACAACCCCGCCAATGGACCGCGGCGCGGAGCACCGCCAGTGGATGAGAATGGTCTGGCGAAGCCAATCAACTGCGTAGCGAACAAGGATGAATCGCCCAGCAAGGGCACGACGCCGAAGTTTCACTGCTCGGTGCCGGGAGTGACGGACGACAACGGCAATCTGATCCGTTACAAAGTCAAACCACACTTCAAAGGCCAGTCGCCAGAGAAACGAAACGGCGAAGTCTATGGCGAGTTTTTGTCTTCACGTTTCTCGCAAGCGCTTGGGTTCTTCGCCGACGACGAGTGGGTCGCGGATGTTAATTGTCCAGACTGTGAAAAGAGTTTGACCAGGAGTTTTCAAGGTGCGAGTTGGTCACCGTTTCAACCGGCAGCAGGCATCGAGCTTCCGCTCGGAAGGGGCATCGACGTCAAGTGCAATCGCAAAGATTCGGGCAAGCTGGCTGACTCACTTCAGAAGCTGCTGCAAAATGGCGGGTCTCGAGCGGGGATTGACGCGTTCAAACTCTGGCTCGCGTTCATCGATCATGGCGACACCAAGACGGATAATCACAAGTTCGCTTGTCTGAAGTCGAAAAAGGAAGGCGACACGCGAATTTGCGAACCTGGTGAAGCGGTCTATTACGTCAGCGACATGGGTTCGACCTTCGGCTACTCGAGCGCCAGTGAAAACAAAGCACGGCTCGAAGCCTGGAAAAAGAAAGATCCGATCAAGGTGAGTGGTGGCCGCTGTACTATGACGGCGAAGAGCGTCGGCGATACGAGCATCTCCGAAGGAGGTCGCAAGCTGCTGGCTGATGGACTTCAACGCCTGCTCGATGCGGAAAAACAGAACGGCACGATCACGCGCATGTTTGCAGCGTCGCGAAATGCGGAGCGCGATCGGCCCGCGGCGGAGTGGACCGCCGAGTTCGAACGCAAGGCGAAGATGATTATCGACGCACGTTGCTCAAAGTGAACCAGTGTCTGGTGTGCACAGTGAAAGATCCATGGGAGCCCAATTACCTCAGTCAAAACCAAATCGTTTTTTTGCGTGGTCTGTTCTTAACCGTGATTTGTGCCAGTTGGAGTTCTTCAGACGAGTACTCGAAGAAGCAACTGACAAGTCAACGCCGGTGCTGGAAAAGCTGAAGTTCCTCGCGGTCTTCGCTTCCAATCTCGATGAGTTCTTCATGGTCCGGGTTTCGGGGATCAAGGAGATGTTGGGCATCGAAGACATCGGACCGATGCCCGGCGAACTAACGCCGCCTGATCAATTGCACGTCATTCGCGAGCGAGTGCTCACGCTCGTCGAAGAGCAGACGCGCTGCTTGCGCGACGAGGTGTTGCCGGAGCTGGCCGCGCAAGGTGTGGTCATCGCGCCTTACAAGTCGCTATCGAAAAACGAGAAACGCAGCCTCTCGCAATACTTCATGAAGAACATCTTCCTGGTGTTGACGCCGCAGGCTGTCGATCCCGCTCGTCCTTTTCCGTACATCTCGAACGTCAGTCTGAACATCGGTCTCACGGTTGAAAGTAATCCCGAAGACACGCTGGCTGGATCGCCGCTCGGAAATGAGGCGAGGTTCGTGCGTATAAAGGTGCCGCCGGTTGTGCCGCGTCTGATTCCGGTGAACCAGGGCGAGTTGAAGTTTGCTTTGGTTGAGGAAGTGATTGAAGCAAACATCCATTCGCTTTTTCCGAGCATGAACCTTAGCAAGGGCCATCTTTTCCGTGTCACGCGCGATGCGGACGTTGAGATCCGTGACGACAAGGCCGCGGATCTGCTGGCGCTGATTAAAGAATCGTTGCGTGAACGGCGTTTTGGTTTGCCTGTGCGGCTGGAAGTCGCGTCGTCAATGCCGAGCGAAATGGTTGAGTACCTGACCAGTTCGCTGCGCATCGAGCCGGATGACGTCTACAAGATTGACGGATTGCTGGACGTGCCGGATTTGATGGAGCTTTACGGCCTCGACAAGACCGAGCTGAAAGACAAGCCGTTGAAGGCGGTCGTGCCGCCTGCCTTGCGGAAAAAGGAATCGATCTTCGACGCGATCAAGAGGCAGGACGTGCTGGTGCACCACCCGTACACGTCTTTTGCCACGATCGTAGATTTCATCCAGACTGCGGCGCACGATCCTGATGTCGTGGCGATCAAGATGTGTCTCTATCGCACTGGACCGAAGTCACCGATTCCGCAAGCTCTGATCGAAGCCAGCGAGCGAGGCAAACAGGTAACCGCGCTCGTCGAAATCAAAGCGCGTTTCGACGAAGAGAACAACATCGAGTGGGCCAAGCGTCTCGCCGAATCGGGCGTACACGTGGTCTATGGCGTTGTAGGTTTGAAGACGCATAGCAAGGTAACGTTGATCGTCAGGCGCGAGGCAGACGGTCTGCAAACCTACACTCACATCGCTACCGGCAACTACAATCCCACCACTTCAAGGCTTTACACCGACCTCGGCTTGCTGACGAGCGATTCAGTTATCGGTGATGACGCTACCGATCTGTTCAACTTTCTGACCGGTTTTTCCATCCAGAAAGAGTTTGGCCGGTTGCTGGTGGCGCCGCTGAATCTGCGCAAACGCATGATGGCTTTGATCAAGCGCGAAACCGCTCACGCGCGCGAAGGCCGGCCCGCGCACATCATGGCCAAAATAAATCGGCTGACTGATCTGAACATCATCGAGGCGCTTTACGAAGCGTCGCAGGCGGGCGTCAAAATCGATCTCATTGTTCGTGGCGCGTGCATGATTCGTCCTAGCGAACCGGGACTCTCGCAAACTGTTCACGTGCGCAGTGTCGTCGGCCGCTTCCTCGAACACAGTCGGATCTTTTACTTTGCGAACGGCGGTGACGAAGAGGTTTACATCGGCTCCGCTGACTGGATGACACGTAATCTCGATCGACGCGTTGAGGTTGTGGCGCCGGTGCTCGATGCGCAGTTGAAGCAGTATCTGAAAGACACCGTGCTGGCTGCGTACTTGCGCGATAACGTGAAGGCGAGAGTGATGAGCTCTAGCGGCAGCTACGAACAGCCGGAGATGAGTGCCGGCGAGGAACCTTTCAACAGCCAGTTGTTTTTTGAAGGCCCCAACAGTTCACCGGCCATCGGAAGCGTTCACCCGTTGAAGCGACAGCGGTTGTGGGCCAAGCAATAATCATCTGTAAAACGCAGAAAGGATGCGTGGTGCCTGATTTGAACGCCGAAGGCGTTAGCTGGTAAACGCTTTCAGCGTTGTAAACCGGCGCACCACCAAGGATACGAATATGAACCGTCTCACTGTTACGGTGCTGGCGACGTTTGTCGTCATCCTGCTGGGTTGCGGGATCCTCGCTTACGTCTTGCGCGATAGCCCAGCGTCTACCGTCACGAGCACTGCCACACCTTCAGCTTCGCCCGGAGCAGCAGTCGCTGCGCCCGCCGCCTCTGAGAAGGACGCGCGGCACGGCACGCCGTTGTTTGGAGAACTCTTTGGACCAGACGCATCGGGTCTTTCGCCGTCGAGTGTTGCCAGTTGGGAATCAACGTCGGCAAAGATCGCCTTGCGATTTTCACTGGCGGCCTTTCTGGCAGCGTTGCTGGCGTTTCGTCCACGGCGTGGCGCTCCGATCACCAGACGCAACCCTTACGTTGCGCAGACACAGATCCTGATGGCGGTCGTCGCGGGTGGAATGATGATGGTTGTTGGTGACAGTGCGGCGCGCGCCTTTGGAATCTTCGCCGCGGCTTCGTTAGTGCGTTTCCGCACCAACATTCGCGACCCGAAAGAGATCACGGTGTTGCTGGTTTGTCTCGGTGTTGGTTTGGCTGCGGGTGTTGGACGTTGGGACATGGCCGTCATCCTGACGCTGTTTGTGCTGATCTCTTTGGGGATTCTCGAGTACTTCGAAAAATACCAGGTCTTTCGTTCGATGGAGGTTTGTGTGCAGACGCGGGATGTAGACAAGGGAAACGAGATACTGAAGCGGCTTTTTGCGCGCCACAGTTTTGGCTCGGAACTGCGCGAACTGAATCGTCAGGATCCGGA
>DASXRE010000249.1:0-14257 GCA_036506775.1 Pyrinomonadaceae bacterium
GTAACGCCACTCGTTCAGTCCCTGCGAGCTGTAGCCAACTTCCAACTGTGTGGTTTTTCCGGGACCGACCTTGACCACAGTTCTTGCAGCGTTGTTTTCGTTGCTGATCGCAGCCGGGTTTCCGTCGACGACGAAAGTCAGGTTGTCGTAGATGGCCTGAGTGGTCGGGAAGTTCAGTTTGAAGATGACGTTCTGCTCTTTATCACTGGTGTTGCGGAAGCCGTAGACGCCGGCGAAACGAACTTTGTAGGTGCTGTACCAGAGCAAGCCTTTCTGGCGATGCTCGAGATCGAGGTCAACGTTGACCTTGCTGCTTTCGAGGGGGAGCACGGTGGTGAAATCCTCGCTCCAGATTTTCTTGATGGTTTTGCCGTTTTCAAGCGCGTCGGCTTGTTTGGTAGTCTGCGTGATGAATAGAGCGGTTGGTGGCGGCTGGTCCTGTGGTGCGCCCCACGTTGAGGCGACCTGGCTGGATGAAGTGAGGCCTGAGTCGTAGGTGCGTGAAAAGATGGTGGCACCGAGTATGGCCCAGGCAACTGAGGCACAGATGAAGATGAAAGTGATGGCGATGATTCTCTTTGTCATGACTCAAAGTCCTTTACAGCGCAAAGGCGGAAGGCAAAAAAAGAGAGGCCTCTTATAGCTTTCTCATTTGCCTGATTCTGTCGGAGAAACGAGCCGAACAGGTTCCATGAGCGGGATAGTAGCCACGTTCGCCGAGCGTTGTCAAGTACTTTGTGGAATAAAGGACTAGACTTTGGAGTGCGGGGACTTGTCACCGCTTTGGTCGAAGCGCGGCTTGGTAAAAGCGCGAACAGGACGACGGCCAATGCGGTGACAAGTCCCCGCACTCCATGGAGGGGTTATTCGACTTTCAGCGCTTCGGCTACCAGCTCCGCCTGTTCTTTCTGGTGGATGCTATACGAACCCGTGGCAGGGCTCGCGGAGGCGCTGCGCCCGACGTAGCGTAGCTCTGCAGAGCCGTCCAGAAGATTCTCCAAACGCTCGCGCACGAACGTCCAGCCGCCCATGTTGTGCGGCTCTTCCTGCGCCCACGCGAACTGTTGCGCACTCGAATACTTCGCCAGCACTTCGCGCACGCTCCGTTGCGGAAACGGATAGAACTGTTCCAGCCGCACAATCGCCACCCGCAGATCTCCGCTCTGCTTTCGCGCTTCGAGCAGATCGTAGTAAACCTTGCCGCTACAGAAGACGACTTTCCGCACAGCCGCTGCGTCCGCGATCTCGACGTCATCCATAACCGGCAGAAATCCGCCAACGGCAAGATCGTCGATGCTCGAAGCGGCGGCCGGCAGACGCAACAGACTCTTCGGCGTCATGACGACCAGCGGGCGCTCCATGCCGGGACGCACCTGCCGCCGCAACAAGTGGAAATACTGCGCAGGCGTCGTGGGATAACAAACCTGCAAATTGTTCTCGGCGCACAACTGAAGATAACGTTCAAGCCGCGCACTCGAATGTTCCGGTCCTTGTCCTTCGTAACCGTGCGGCAGCAACATCACCAGCCGCGATCTCTGTTTCCACTTGTCTTCGGAAGCAGCGATGTACTGATCGATGATCGTCTGAGCGCCGTTACCGAAATCACCAAACTGCGCTTCCCACAAAACCAGCGCAGTTTGATTCACGACCGAGTAGCCGTACTCGAATCCAAGCACGCCTTCCTCCGACAACGAACTGTCAAACACTTCAAACCGCGCCGCAGGATTCGATTCCGAACGCAATTCAGAAAGCGGCACCCACGCTCTTCCTGACTGAGTGTCATAGAGCACTGCGTGTCGCTGGCTGAACGTGCCACGACCGGAATCCTGACCACTCAGACGCACGCGCGTACCTTCAACGACCAGCGAACCAAACGCGACCGACTCGGCGAACGCCCAATCGATCGGCATCGCTCCGTCGCCCATCTTCGCGCGGCGCGCGAGTTGGCCCACCATCTTCGGATTAACATTGAAACCTTCAGGCACGACAGCAATCTTGTGCGCTATGTTTCTGATCGTCTCGCGTGCGACGCCGGTGTGAACCACATCAGAGCCGTCAAGCTCCTCGACTCGCGGAGCCGGGTGTGCCGGTTCCTCGGCCACCTTCTTCTTCGCATTCGCCAGTGCGCCTTCGTAGCCACGTATGCGCTCGTCAATCAGGTTCTTAACTTCCTCCTCACTGACGACGCCTTCCTTGATCAGCCGTTTCGCATAGAGCGTGCGCACGCCCGGATGTGCTTTCACTCGGGCATACATCAACGGCTGCGTGTAGCTAGGTTCGTCAGTTTCGTTGTGGCCGAGCCGGCGAAAACCAATCACATCGAGCACGACGTCCTTGTTGAACTCCTGCCGGTAGTTCAGCGCGATCTGCAACACACGATACGCCGCCTCAGGATCGTCGCCGTTGATGTGAAAAATGGGTAACTGCGTCATGCGCGCAACGTCGGTTGAATAGATAGTCGAACGTCCCGCTTCGGGTGCAGTCGTGAATCCGATCTGGTTGTTAATGATGATGTGAATTGTTCCGCCGGTGCGATAACCTTTGAGTCCGGCAAGGTTCAGAGTCTCCATCACGATGCCCTGACCAGCGAAGGCTGCGTCGCCGTGCAGCAGCACTGGCAAGGCGAGATCGATGACCTCCTCGCGTGTCGCGCCGCGCTGGCCCATGACGTCGTCCTGTTTCGCGCGTACCATACCCTCGACAACCGGATCGACCGCTTCGAGGTGACTCGGATTCGGCGAAAGTGATAACTGAACTTTGCGGCCATCTGCGAGCGTGCGTTCTCCGGTTGCGCCCTGGTGATACTTCACGTCGCCTTCGTCCGCCGGAAACTCAGGATGAACTGAACCTTCAAACGCAGCAAAGATTCGTTCACACAAATTACCGATAACGTTTGCCAGCACATTCAAACGGCCCCGATGGGCCATACCAAAAACGATCTCCTGCACGCCACGTTCGCCCGCGCCGTCGATCAACTTGTCCAGCAGCGGAATGATCGTTTCGCAGCCTTCGAGTGAAAACCGTTTCTGACCGAGATACTTCGTGTGCAGAAAACGCTCGAACTGTTCTGCCGAGATCAGCTTCCACAGCAGACGTTTCTTCACTTCCACCGGCAACGGCTCAGGCTGAACAAACTCGCGCCGGATCTGTTCCCGAATCCACGTCTTTTCTTCCTTGCTCTGGATGTGCCGGTACTCGATACCCACCTTGCCGCAATACGCGCGTTGCAGCACGTCGAGAATCTCCCGCAACGTCGAACTCTGCTTGTTTGCCAAACCGTCGGTTGTGAACACGCGATCGAGATCCCAGATCGTGAGGCCATAGGTTTCGATGTCGATCTCAGGGTGATAAAGCAGCGGTAATGCGTGCAGCGGATCGGTGTCGGCGATTAAATGACCACGAACGCGATACGCATTAATCAACTCGATAACGCGCGCCTCTTTGATGCTTTGCTCGAGGACCTGATCTCCCTGCGTGAAGAACGGATTGCGATCCGTATTCCAGCGAAAAGGAACGTGCGGAATGCCGAGGTCAGCAAAAATCCCGTCGTAGAAATTGTGTTTGCCGATGATGAACTCATGTATGCGCGCGAGAAACGCGCCCGATTCGGCGCCTTGAATGATGCGGTGATCGTACGTGCTGGTGATGGAGATCCCTTTGCTTA
This sequence comes from Pyrinomonadaceae bacterium, assembly GCA_036506775.1. Lineage (GTDB taxonomy): Bacteria > Acidobacteriota > Blastocatellia > Pyrinomonadales > Pyrinomonadaceae > PSRF01. Next base: position 3,665 of record DASXRE010000249.1, read on the forward strand.
CGCCAAGCTGCGACAACGCTTCCGCCGCCATCGCCTGATACTCCGCGGGATACTCGATCGCGCCGGTTGCAACGATCACCGACTGGCCTTCCATTAAACGCGGAATCGAAGCGACGGTACCTAGCGTTCCCGGGTTGGTTAGCGAAACAGTCGTGCCTTGAAAATCCGGCACCTGTAACTTTCCTTCGCGCGCTCTTTTGACAACGTCGTCATACGCGTTGAGAAACTCCGAAAAGCTCAGACGGTTTGCGTTCTTGATGTTCGGTACGAGCAGCGTGCGCGAGCCGTCTTTTTTCGTGAGATCGATGGCGACGCCCAGATTCACGTTTGGACGTTTCAGTCTTGCCGGACCACCTTCACCGGCAAAGTAACCGTCGTTGAGTTGCGGAAACGCCTCGAGCGCACGCAAGATGGCCCACGCGATCAAGTGTGTGTACGACGCCTTGCCGCGATCATTTTCCGCGAGATGCTTGTTGATTAGGCGGCGGTTCTCCTCCAGGAGCTTTACGGGAATTCGTCTTTCCGAGGTGGCAGTCGGCACGGAGAGACTGCTCTCCATGTTCTCGACGATCTTCAGCGCCGGACCCCGTAGCGGCAGCACTTCCATGTCCTCGGCCGGACGCGCCGCAACGGGCTTGCGTTCCGGGGCGGGCGCCGCAGCCACGCTCGCCTCTTTCGGAGTGACACTCGCTTCCTTGCCCGGAACACGGGCTTCGCGTTCAACTTCGACAACGGCCGCTTTCGCGCCGTTACCGGACGTTTGGCTGGGCGCTGCGCCGTCGCCAAGTATTTCGCTGAAATAGGACCGCCAGGAGTCGTCGACGAGGTCTGGATTGGTGCGAAAGCGTTCGAGCAGTCCTTGCACGTATTCGGCGTTTGCGCCAAATTCCTCGGCGATCATTTCTGACAAGTCAGTCTGTTTTTGCTGGCTCAATCTGCTTACCTGTCTGGAAAAACTGTGTAGTTTGTTTGGGAATAGACTATCATCTCCGGAATCCATTTGCACTTAACCACTCTTGCATGGAAGAGATCAGCGAGCCGCAAACGAGAACCAGAACAATTGTAGTCTTTGCGATGCTGTTTGCCCTGCTGGGCGCGGTGCTTGTATTCGCCTGGTTCGCCACCTTTTCGCGTCCGGTCACGACAGTGATCCTGGTTCGGCACGCGGAAAAGAAGATAGAGCCCAACAATCAGGATCCGGACCTCGCTCCCGAAGGCACCGAACGGGCACAGTCGATCGCACGTGAGTTTGCCAACGCCGGCATCAACGCGATCTACGCCACGCAATTCAAACGCACGCAACAAACAGTCAAACCACTCTCCGACCGAATCGGTGTGCCGGTGACCGTGCTTCAGGCCAACCAGACCGACGAGCTGGTGGAGCGAATCCTGACCAGTCTGCGCGGGCAAACGATCTTCATCGCTGGTCACAACAATACCGTTCCCGCGATCGCCTCGGCGTTGAGCGGCGAGAAATTTCCGGTCATTCCCGAAAGCGAATACGACAATCTGTTCATCGTCACGATCTACCGTTTTGGTAAAGCGAAGGTGATCAGGCTGAAGTACGGAAAAGAGAGCACGCAAGGAGTCGGCACCGGAACCATGGTTCCGATGAATAAATGAATCTATGAAAAAGAAGACTAGCAAACGCAGCGCGGGGAAAAACCACACCAACGTCGATCGGCGAAACTTCGTAAAGGCGCTGCCGGCGCTGGGCATTGCCGGCGTGGCCGCGTCGAGAGTTTCGTTTGACGTGCTGGCCCAAACGCCAACCCCGACCCCTACGCCAGTTCCTTCGCCTTCGCCTTCTCCGACTCCGGCGCCGCGCATCACGAAAGAGATGATGCACCAGGCCGAAAAACTCATGGGCATCGAATTCACCGATGCGCAGGAAGCGATGGCGCTTGGAGGAGTCAACCGGAATCTCGACTCCTACGAAGCCATTCGCAAAGTCGACGTGCCGCTCGATACCGAACCGGCGATCGCGTTTCATCCGTCGCGAGCAAAAAAAGAGCTCTACGGGCAGAAGGCGAGGTTTCGCTTCGGCAAGGTTGAGGCGCCGCAGTTCAAGAGTGTCGAAGATCTCGCGTTTGCGACTGTGCCGCAGCTTGCCGAGTTGCTTCGCACACGCCGCATCACTTCGACTGAGTTGACGAAAATGTATCTCGGGCGGCTGAAGCGATATGGTCCCAAACTGCTATGCGTGGTCACCCTCACCGAGGACCTGGCACTGAAACAGGCCGCGGCCGCCGACGCAGAGTTGAAGCGCGGCAAGTATCGCGGGCCGTTGCACGGCATTCCGTGGGGCGCGAAAGATCTGTTTGCGACGAAAGGAATCAAGACGACCTGGGGCGCGGAGCCTTATCGCGATCAGGTTATCGACTACGATTCGACCGTTGTGGAACGACTGAACGAGGCGGGCGCGGTGCTGGTCGCCAAGTTGTCGATGGGCGCGCTCGCTCAAGGCGCAAGGTGGTTTGCGGGCGTGACGCGCAATCCGTGGCAGCCTGACGAAGCGCAACAGGGATCGAGCGGATCATCTGCTGGTCCGGCCTCGGCGACCGCTGCCGGTCTGGTTGGCTTTTCCATCGGCACTGAGACGCTTGGCTCGATCGTCTCGCCATCGTCGCGCTGCGGCTGCACGGGTCTGCGTCCGACTTACGGCCGCGTGAGCCGTTACGGTGCGATGGGTTTGAGTTGGACCATGGACAAGATCGGTCCGATCTGTCGCAGCGTCGAAGACTGCGCGGCGGCACTCAGCGCGATTTACGGTCCTGACGGAAAAGACATCACGGTTGGCGACGCGCCGTTCAACTGGAATCCGGATGCGAACATCAGCACGCTGAGAATCGGCTATCTGAAGACGGAATTCGACGGCGCGGGTTTTCAACCGGCAAACGAACAGCAGCGCCAACAGGCGGAACAACGGCGCGCGGTTTACAAGACAGCGCTCGAAGCATTGGAAAAAGCGGGCGCGAAGTTGACTCCGATAGATCTGCCCAAACTACCGGCAGCCTCAATGCGGTTCATCTTGACCGCGGAAGCGGCGGCGGCATTTGACGACATCACGCGAGACGGACGCGTGAATCAGTTGTCAGGACAGTCGCCGGGCGATTGGCCCAACTCGTTTCGCACGTCGCGGTTCATTCCGGCCGTGGAGTATCTGCGCGCGCAGCGTCTGCGGACTATGCTGATGCGCGACATGGAAAAGTTGATGTCGCAGTGGGACGTGTTTGTCAGTCCGGCGCCAGGAAGCGCGAGTTTGTTAGTTACAAATCTGACGGGGCATCCGGCGGTCGTCGTGCCGTGCGGGTTTGTGAACGATCTGCCGGCGGCGATCATGTTTACGGGCGGCGTTTACGATGAGGTGTCGCCGTTGCGCGTGGCGCTGGCGTTTGAGCGCGCCACGAACTGGCACACTATGCATCCGAAGATGGATTGGGCATCGTGATCACGAAGGAAGTGAACTTTCCGAGTATGCTGATGACGTTGACATTCCCGCCCAATGCTTCGATTTCGGTCTTTACTGCGTCGAGACCAACGCCCCGGCCGGAGATTTCCGAAACTTCCTTTGCGGTAGAAAAACCAGGCTGAAACAAGAAGGGGAGGTTCGCGGGATCAATACCGCGGCCGTTGTCAGTCACGAGAATCCTGACTTGAGAAGTTCTTAAAAGCTGGAGAGTTACCCTTCCGCTCAACTCGATACCGTGATCGACTGCGTTGCGGACGAGATGTAATAACGCGTCTTCGAGTACGTCGCCCCATATCTTATCCAACAAGAATTCATCAGCGAGCACTATGAACTCGATCTCTTTGCCGAGTGCTGTTGCGACTGTCTGGCCCGCGAGTACCGCCTTGTCGAAGAGATTTTGAACGGGGATTTTTTCGGATGGAGCGGCGTAGAGAACGCGGAAAACAACCTCGTCGTCTTTCATACTGGCGGAGGTTGAGATGACTTCCGCCGTCTTGTCGAGTTGTTCTTTCAGTTGACGAAAGCGTTGATCGAAGTCTGTTGCGTCAAATGCAGACTCCAGCACGTAGAGGTTTGAACCTTCCTGCATCGCCGCGACGGCGCGGTGCCGTTCGTCGTCCTTTAGCGCCGAAAACTCCTCAGGCAACTCGTGACTAACGCTGTTCGCGTGGCTGGCGAGTTTGTTGACACGATCAAGAGGAGATGTTGCGGATTCGCCGAGTAATGCGAGTGCGGTATCTTCGAACGCTCGCAATACTTCGGTGTCGAGTGTGACTTTGCCGGTGCGCACGGAGTGAAGCAGGTTTTCGAATTCGTGCGCGGTGCGGCTGACATCAGTCGCACCTTCCGCTAGAGCCGCAGCTTTGAAACTATGCACCGTGCGAAAGAGCGCATCGATTAACTGGCGCGTTTTGGGGCCGTTGCCGGCGGCTTGGCGCAGTTCGCGAATCGTCGCCGAGATCTGCTCAACTCGATCTTTCAGGTCCACGGATTAGTCGCCGTCTTCCGGTTCCGCTCGAACGTTCTGTTGCGGTTGTTGCTCGTCGAGGTCGCGTTTTATCGCGTCGAGAATACCATTGATGAATTGAGTTGCTTCATAGGTAGAGAAGCGGCGAGCGATTTCGAGTGCTTCGTTGATCGCTACGGTGCGGGGCGTGGGTTCGTAAAGGAACTCGTAAACGGCGAGGCGCAGGATGTTGCGATCGACGACGGCCATGCGCGAGATGCGCCAGTGTTCGGCGCGTGAGCGGATACGCTCGTCGAGCCGTTCGAGATTGGAAAGAGTTCCGGTGGCTAAACGCGTGGCGAATCCGCGGGCCGTCTCGTCGAGCTCGGATTCTCCCAGTTCAGCCCAATAGCTTCGGACCACATCGTCCGGAGGCATTTCGGCAACGTCAGCCGCAAAGAGCATTTGCAAGGCACATTCGCGTGCCTTACGTCGCGAACCCATAAAGAATTACCAAAAACCGATATTAGCAATGAGACTCGTGCGGCCGGGGAGTGTTGGATACCGCAGGTTTCTCATCACGCTTCAAACGCTTCCTTGTATAAGTTTGCCAACTCCACCGCCGTCATGGCGGCTTCAAAACCCTTGTTACCGAGTTTGACGCCGGCACGGTCGATGGCTTGATCGACTGTATCGGCTGTCACGATGCCGAACACTACCGGCAATCCTGATTCGAGTCCTGCATGGGAGATGCCACGCGTGACTTCATTAGCGATGTAGTCGAAGTGTGGCGTCTGCCCGCGAATGATCGTGCCGAGACAGATGATGGCATCAAACCGGCGCGACTGTGCGAGACGCAAAGCGAGTAACGGGATCTCGAAAGCACCTGGCACTCGATAGACGGTGACTGAACTTTCTTTGGTTCCGAGTCGCTCGAGTGCATCGAGGGCTCCTTCGACCAGCCGCCCGGTGATGAACTCATTCCACCGGCTCGCCACGATCGCAAACCGAAAACCCTCAGCGTTGAGACGTCCTTCGTGAACCGTCGGTTGCAATCGTTGCGACCTCGCGAGCTGAATCGTTACTACGTTTCGCAGTATAGGAGATGCTCTGAGGCGCATCAAGTTTGAGAATTCGGTGGGTTGAGATTGAGTTCCAAACTGGTCACGCGTTCTTCAAGTTTGCGATTCGCAGTCAGCACTGTGCCGCTTAGAACCAGGAAGCGGTGATTAACATCCCGCCGCAGCGCTTTGAGTTCGGAACGCAGACTCTCCTGTCCTTCTTCTAACCGTCCTTGGCCTTCTTCCAAGCGTCGCTGGCCTTCCTGCAACTGGGCAACGTCTGTAATTAACTTCTGCAAAACGGGCCGCGTGTCGTAGAGTCTCAACTTCACCGTCTGTTCAAGGTTATCGACTCGCACTGCCACTGCCTGAACAGTTGAGAGAACAAGCGTCAGCTTTTCGCTGTCGCTGTGTGGAAGTTTCCTGGTGAGGTCTTCGCTCACTCACTACTCTCCTTTGCGAGTGATTCTAACACTCGCACGACAGGAGCGGAGCGGGAAAGTGTTGTCGAAACTGGCTATTTGCTATCGAAAATGGCTAATCCCTTCGACAGCATTACAGGATTAAACCAGGTTCATTGGGGTTGGGTTCTTCGCGTCCTTCGTGTAGTCGTAAAATCCGCGGCCGGACTTGCGGCCATACAAACCCGCCAGCACCATCCGCTTTAACAACGGCGGCGGCGCGAAGCGCTTCTCGCGAAACTCATCGAACATGATCTCGGCGATGTAGTAAGTCGTGTCGAGTCCCACAAAATCTCCGAGCGTGAACGGCCCCATCGGATAGCCACAACCCAACTTCATCGCATTATCAATATCTACGATCGATCCCACGCCCTCTTCAAGCGCGCGAATCGCATCTAGCAAGTAAGGCACCAGCAGCCGGTTCACGATAAACCCGGTCTTGTCGCCCGCACGAACCGGCACCTTGCCGAGTGACTTCGCGAATTCCACCGCCTGCTCGTAAACAGCTTCATCAGTCAAAATCGTGCGCACCACTTCCACGAGCTTCATGATCGGCACGGGATTGAAGAAGTGCATGCCGATGAAACGGCGCTGCCGTTCGGACGAGGTCGCGGTCATCATCTCAGTAATGGAAAGCGACGAAGTATTGGAAGCGAAGATCGTGTCCGGTTTGCAGATAGCATCGAGCTGTTGATAAGTGCTGCGTTTTTCGTCCAGGTTTTCAATAATTGCTTCGATAATGATGTCGCATTCGGCTAGCTGCTCGAATGAAGTCGTGCCGGACAAACGCCCACGAATCTGACCCTGCTGCTCGCCGGTGATCGTCCCTTTTTCAGCAAACTTCGCCAATGACTTCTCGATCCCGCCAAAGCCCTTGTTAATGAACTCCTCTGAAACCTCTTTCACAACGGTCTGATATCCGGCCGTGGCTGCAACTTGCGCAATGCCCGCGCCCATCAAGCCACAGCCCAACACACCCACTTTCCTGATTTCCATTCGTTCTCCTGAAAAAATTATTTTGCTGTTACCGACACGTACGTCTGGACGGCCTGTTGTTTCCACTGCTCATACTCAACGTTCCACTGTTGATATTCATCCACGAGCTTCTGATCGAGTGGTGGCGGACGCCGTGGCCCATCGCCTGTCGGTGGACTCGCACTTGCGACCGCACCGGCCGCCTGCGAAAGAATTGTGAGCAAACGATCTCGCAGTTGCGCCGCATGCGCATCGGGCGCGGGCGCCTGAACCGCTCGCTGGCTGATTGCGCCGACGTCGTGCACATCGCGACTGTTAATCACCGCTTCGGTCTTGTTTTTGACCTGCTCCATCGCGGCGACATAGTTGATGAAGATCTGTGCCGGCTCCGACAAAGTCGGATGAATCGCGAGTTGCAGCGAGCGTTGGAAGTTTTTCGCCGTTTCGTAGAACCCGACCAGGACCAGCGCGAGCGCCCCCACTTGCAGGATTCGCCACGCCGTCGCAAGGCCACGATGCTCCCCGGGCCGTCGATATTCCACCACCGCCGCGAGTGCCGCGCCCGACAGCAGCCCCCCGAGATGCGCGGCGTTGTCGATAAATCCACGACCGACGTAGCCAATGAACAGGTTGATCAAGATGATCGGCAACATTCCAGTGCCGAACGCTCGCTTGAAGCCTTCAGGCAATTCCCGCCGAAACTTGATTCCAAAGACAAAGAGAACGCCGACGAGGCCAAACAATGCTCCCGAAGCCCCGGCCGAAGGCACGTCGAGATTCTTGAACAAGAATCGTCCAAGCGAACCGGTAGCCAAAGCCGGTCGCACGGTCAGGTAACTCGCCACCACGCCGCAGATCCCGGTCAGTACCCAAAACACAACGAACTTTGCGGAACCGTATAACTTCTCGACGTATGGTCCAACCATCCAGAGGCTGTACATGTTGACCAGCACGTGCGGCAGGTTGATGTGGATAAACATCGGCGTGATGAAGCGCCACCACTGGTAGTTCGGAGCATCGATGAGATAGTTGAGTTTTGCGCCGTAAGCGACCAGCACCGGTTCCGGAAAACCTCCCCACAGCACTTGAGAGGTCAGTCCGCTGGACTGCCACATGAGCATGAACACAAACAGATTCACGATCAGCAGCACGATCGTGAACATGTACGGCCGATTGAGAATTGCTCGCGCAAACCTGATGGTTTCGTGATCGGCGGGACGGTAGGCCTGGAGTTGTTCCGGTGTGAGCGCGGTCGGCGTACCGCAAACCGCGCATTGCGATTCGCCCGCGCCTACGATCGCCCCACAACTGCGGCACATTTGCGGCCGGCCGGGGTCAGTTTGGTTTGACTGGCTATCAGACAATACGCTCTGGACTAACCCATCTTTTCGAGAAGATTCACCAGATCATCCGCGTGTTCTTCTTCCACCGCAAGAATCTCTTCCATCAGTCGGCGCGAAGTCGGATCATCAGTACCGAAGTAGCTGATCATCTCTCGATAGCTATCGATAGCAATGCGTTCGGCGACGAGATCTTCCTTGATCATGTCGATCAGATTCGTTCCTTCGACGTACTCGGCGTGACTGCGCGTCAACAGTCCTTCGGGATTGAAATTTGGTGCACCCTTGAGCTGTACGATGCGGTGCGCGATCGAATCGGCATGACCCTGCTCTTCGTTTGCGTGCTCCAGAAACTCGGTCGCGACGCTTTCCGCATTAATGCCGGAAGCCATGAAATAATGCCGTTTGTATCTCAGGACACAGACGATCTCGGTTGCCAGCGCCTCGTTCAAAAGTTTGACGACTGTTTCGCGATCCGCGGTGTAGCCTTCCGTGATCGCGCCGTTTTCGATGTGTTGCCGTGCGCGCTCGCGCAAGGCTTTGATATCAGTGAGAAATGGTTTATCCGCCATGACCTCACTCCTTCAAAGTAGATTTAGGGGAGTAAGGATATTAGACCCGTCCTAATCCGCGGTCAATTTGCCTCGCACCTTGATTTCGTTTGGCGCGTTTGAGTCTGACGTGATTTGGACAGGCACTTGCCAGACGAGCGTTTTGATACGGCACGTGCCGGTATTGTCTTCGCGGCAATAAAACAGCGTGACTTGCGCGCGCAGGTTCGTCGAACCCGTGCTGGCTGCGTTAAGCGGGATGCGCAACGGGAGCTTCAAATCTTTCGCGCTGCCTGCGGCAAGCTTTTCGTCGATTGTGACGCTCTTGTTGTCGTCGACCGAGATCTTGTAACGCTGCGGCGCCATCGGGTTGAGGTGGTAGCCGGGCGGTAGTTCGGCGTCGATTTCGAGCGTTGCGTTTGAACCAGACCGGAGTTGTTGTGGTGAAGTCTTGATCTCTTCGGCGTTCGGGGCCGCGGATGTCTCGGAGGCCGACCGACTGGTTGTCGGTGGCGTTAAGCCATTGATCTTGAGCGTGCTCGTGTGTTTGGTCTTGAGATCGACGACGCGGATGGCATGGTTGTTTGTATCCGCGACGTAGAGCTTGCCGTTTGCGAGCGCCAGGCCGCCGGGTTCATAAAACGAAGGTGATTCGCCGTCGACCTGCCCGGGCTTGCCGGTGCCAAACAGACTCGTGACCTTCTCCTTCTTTGGATCAAGTTCCTTGATCTTGTGATTGTACGTGTCGGCGATCAGCAGCTTGTCGCCGTAGGCCAGCAGTCCGAGTGGGTGTTGCAAGCGCACGCTGTCGCCGGTGCCATCGACATCGCCAAACTCAAACAGATCGCCACCCACGAGCGTCTTGACGTGGCCGAGAGGAATATCGATGGCGCGAATGATGTTCGACTCGCTGTCGGCAACGTAAAGAGTTTGTCCAATGACTGCCATGCCGGACGGTTGTGCAAATCCGGCTTCAACGAGCGCGCCGTCGAGCCGCGCCTCGCGACCCGAACCTGCGAAAGTAGAGACGGTGTCCTTGTCGAGGTCCAGTTTCCAGATCTGATGTGGACCGGCCATCGCGATATAGAGCGTGTTGCCGGCGAGCTGGAGGTCCCAGGGAGAGCTCAATGCGATCTGGCGCGCTGGACCAGTCTGAAAGTACTCGCGCGTTTGCTTGCCGGTGCCCGCAATCGTCTCAACGTTGCGGGGTTTGAGATTGACACGTCGAATCAGGTGATTCTCAGTGTCGGCGACGTAAAGCGTGTCGCCTGCGAGCGCGAGCCCCTGCGGGCGATAGAAGGTCGCCTTGTCGAACGCACCATCGGTGGCGCCGATTTCACCAGTACCAATCGTGTTCACCAACGTGCCGTCGAGTTTTGTAATGACGATACGATTGTGATTTGAGTCGGCGATGAAGAGTCGATCGTTGGCGGCATCGGCCAATATCTTGCCGGGAAACGCCAGCGGCAGATCCCCAACCTTCGCGCGCTCAAGCACGAGCTTCAGTGGTTCTTCATTCAACTCGCCGCGTTTGCGAAACTCGTCAACCAGCTTTGCAACCGCCTGATCGATTACCTCGTAATTTCCTTCGCCGGAAGCCGCCCCGACCACGTAGCCGGCCGGATCGATCAAAACCTGCGTGGGCCAGGCGCGCACGCCGTAACTCTGCCACACCGCGAATTCCGAATCGTTATAGACGGGATGCTCGATCTCGTAACGCAGAATAATGCGGCGGATGTTTTCGGTCTCTTTTTCATTCTGAAATTTGGCAGAGTGCACACCGATGA
>DASXRE010000250.1:0-3400 GCA_036506775.1 Pyrinomonadaceae bacterium
CTTTGCCGGTGTCGTCACCTATTTCGGCTGGCGTTTCGGCCTCGTCCCCGAGCTCCTTTACATCACGCGAGTCTTGCCTCGGGTTGAGATTGTTGAGCTACTGCTTGGACCAGTTCCCGTTGCCGCGATTGTCCTCGCCACCTCCTCAGTCATATTGGGTCTGACGATCAACGTCTTCGGCTTGCGCCGTTCCTGGTGCTACGTGCTGATCGGTGTCGCTGCTTCCTGTGCCGCCAGCGTGCTCGCCACGCACTTCTTCAGTCTCGAACTGCTGGTGACGCCGCTGATCTTTAGCGGCGGCCTCGCTATGCTGCTCGTCCAGGTGTTCCGGCTCTGGTATCTCGATCGACAGCTATGGACCACGCTATTCAGTTCGCGCATCACTGCCACCGACTTTGGTCCAGGAGCGCACCAGCGGCTCATGAGCGGACTGAAGTTGCTCAACACTTTTCTGCCGCTGAACGAGGCCATCGTTTTTCAAATTGACGAGGCGGACTCTTTCGAGGCTCTCGCGCGTTTCAAGGGATCCCCACAGCAGTCGCGCGACACCAGCCGGAACTCCGTCTGGCGCGAAGGCGTGCAACTCTGCGAACAGGCCGCAGCCACTGGAAAACTGGTCAGTCAAACTATCGGCGAACTCAAACAGTTAACCGTCGCTGTTCCGCTACTGCACGAACGTGAGGTCGCTGGCGTGCTCCTGATTCGGCCGGCGGCGCAACTCGAAAATGACGACAAGCTGTTACTGGAAGCGGTGGCTTCGCAGTTCGCACGCAATCTCAAACGAGAGAGTTTCGCGAACAACTCCGCGCGCAGCAAATCCTTCAGTTACTTTTCACAACGAGGCACCCGCCGCAAACTCGACGCCTTGGGCGTGCTCAAGGCCATCACAGTCGAGCAGCGCTGCGAAGCGAAGACGCTCGCAAATATCGACGACGGCGTGGCCATCGCTTACCTCGACGGCACTCTCGCGTCGACCAATCCGACGCTGCTTCGCTACGCAGGACTCAGTCCCGAACGGGCGCAGCAGATGGATCTCATCGGTCTGCTCAACAACTTCCGCACGGGAATCTTTGACGAGCCCGAGATCGCCGTGCGTCGAGTGCTGCAAACAGGAATCGATTACGAAGGCGAGCTCGGCTTCGATCAAAAGGAGCAGATCCTCAATCTGCGCATCACGTTGCTTCGCGACCAGCAAGACACGGACAGCGACGAACCCATCGGCATCGCGGTTTACGTTCGAAATCTGAGCCAGACCAAGGAACTTGAAAAACTGAAGAGCGACATGATCTCGCTGATGTCGCACGAACTGCGCACGCCGCTCACCAGCATCAACGGCTTTGCCGAACTGTTGAGCGCCGATGAAACCATGCCGGCGCAGGCGCGCGAGTTTGTTTCGATCATCGCCAACGAATCGCAACGCATGTCGCGCATGATCAATACCTTCCTTTCGGTGACGCAGTTGGAGCGTAGCGACAAGCAGGAAGTGTTGAAGATTCCACTCCGTCTGGATGAAGTGGTGCGCGAGACGATTGCGTCGCTTCAGCCGGTCGCCAAGAAGAAACGTATTCGCCTGATCGAACAACCGGCCCATCGCATTCCTCCGGTCGCTGCCGACAAGAGCTTGATCACGCAGGCAGTGAAGAACCTGGTCCACAACGCGATCAAGTACAGCCCGGAACGAACGACAGTGACTGTTTCCACCGCGCTCGAGGCCGAGACTGTTCGCGTCTGCGTCGAGGATCGTGGTTACGGCATTCCGGCGGAATCGCGTGCGCGTGTTTGGGACAAGTTCTATCGTGTTGTTCGCGAAGGACAGGAGAAAGACGAAGAGTCGACGGGTTTGGGATTGTCGTTCGTGCGCGAGGTTGTCGAGCAACACGGCGGACAGGTGGAACTCGATTCTCAAGAAGGGCGCGGATCGAAATTCAGTTTTACGTTGCCACGACTTTAAACCACAGATTGCGCGGATTGCCCGTTACCGGTTGATCGTGCCGCGGCAGTTGCGAGCGCCGCAGATGCAACGCTTGTCGTCCGAGTGCAGTGTGGACTCGTAATCGATCGTGATCTCTTCGCCGGGTTCAATGTCGCGTATGGCGATGAAGAGAATGTGATCGTAAAGGATCTGCATTAGGGCATTCGGACTGCACGAATGGTTGATGTAGTGAGTGCCATTTCCGCCGCGGCTGCCATCGAGACTCCAGCGACTGTTAACCTCACAAATCCTGAGCATCCGGCGATGAGCTCGACGCCGCGCTTCCGCATTCGAGATTTTCTCGCCGGCGTACTCAGCGATCTTGTGCCGCTTTTTGAAAGGGATCGTGGCAAAGCAACCTTTGCCGTGAATTGGAGAGGACTTGATAGTTAATCCGCGAGCGAGTTGCAGCTTCACTATTTCAGTTTGAAGGTACGCGCAATCAGATCCGTCTGGTTCCGAATGCGGTTAAGCTTGTCGCGTAGTCCCGTAAATCGTAGCGCGTAGATCGTGCGGTTATCGGCTTGCAAGTAGTAAGTGCGGCCCAGCATGGGCTTGCCCGTGCGGACGAACTCGTAAGAGATCGTCACACCGTCAAGACGCCCGTTGAAGTTCTCTTCTTTGCCCTGAACGAAGCCCGGCAGAAATCTCAAAGTCAGATCCTGATCGCGGCGGGCAATGTCGGAGGGGGTCGTTCCCGGATCCACTACTTCCTTACGAATCGTGAAATAGCCATCGAGGCGATCACCGTAAACAAACTCCGGATGTGGATGACCAGCGTCCGGCTCGAGAATCGCCCGCCACGTCGGTGAAGGTAGCTCGAAAGTGTACTCGACCTTGTCGTTCGAGTAGGTCTGTTGCGCGCTTACAACTGAATTCATCAGTGCGAGCAACACGAAGCTGAGTGTCACAATCCGTTTCATCTCTGTGTCAACCCCCGGTTCAGATGCCCGAATGAACCTTGCCGTTTGCCGCTTCCGCAATGACCGACTTCTGGATGCCGACCAGCACTTCGATTCCGCGGGTGGCCAATACCAGCAGTTCGTCCATTTGCGCGCGGTTGAACGGCTCACGCTCGGCCGTGCCCTGGAGTTCGATGAAGCGTCCGTCGCTGGTGCAGACCACGTTCATGTCCACTTCCGCGCGCGAATCTTCGTCGTACTTCAGATCGAGCAGCGGCGTGTTGCCGACGATTCCGACGCTCACCGCCGCAACCTGGCTAGTCGTCAACGGCCGCGTGATCTTGCCGGCCTTGAGCAGTTGATTACTCGCGAGAGCAAAGGCGACGTAAGCACCGGTGATTGCCGCGGTTCGCGTGCCGCCATCAGCCTGCAAGACGTCGCAATCGATCGTCAACGTTCGTTCGCCCAGCGCTTTCAAGTCTGCCACGGCTCGCAAACTTCGACCGATCAGTCGCTGGATCTCGTG
>DASXRE010000251.1:0-3050 GCA_036506775.1 Pyrinomonadaceae bacterium
GGCGGATGGCGCAGAATCTCAGCTTCCGGCGCAAACGGACGGGTGGTCAGGGGATTGGTTGGTCCGAAGATCACGAGTGTCGGACGGCCCAACGCCGCAGCAATGTGAGCTGGCCCGGTATCATTCGTGACAACGAGATCAACCAGCGACAGCACCGCGGTAATCTGGTCCACGGACGTTTTCCCCGTCAATACGATGGGACGCTCTTTCATGCGAGTGGTCACTTCGCGACTGACGTCAGCTTCGTCCGCAGAACCGATCAGCAACACTTGCCGCTGTGAACTAATCAATCGATCAGCGAGAGCCGCATACGCCTCCGCCGGCCAACGCTTGGCGCGGCTGTTGATCGATCCCGGACAGAGCGCGACTACGGGCGCACCTTCGCGCACGCCGTGAGCGCGCAGCAGATTCTCCGCTTCGGCTTTACGCGCTGCGGAGATCTCTAGACTAGTATCGGGGTCCTGTTCACAGATCTCGCTCGTGCCAAAGAGCAGTTGCTCCAGCGCGGTGATCAGGTACAAGTAATAAAAGACTTCGTGACGCGAGAAACGCCAATCGGGCAACGTCAGCGGATGCGTAAGCAACGCCTGTCGTGATTCAGTGGCGTAGCCGAGGCGCAGCGGCACGCCGGCAAGGAAGGGAATCAGTGCCGCCTCGAATGCGTTCTGAAAGAGCACTGCCAGGTCAAACTTCCGCCGCCGCCACTCTCTGATCTGTGGTATCACCGACGAAACATTACGGCGATCGTAGATCAGCAGGTCGTCGATAAAGTTAGCCTCGGAAAAGATCCCTTTCGCACTCGGTCTCACAACGAGCGTTATCTTCGCGCCGGGCAACACCCTCCGCAGCGCACGCAACGCCGGCAGAGTCATCACCGAGTCGCCGACCCAGTTCGTGCCGCGCACAACCACTCGCTTGATCTCACTAGCCTGAATCCGGGTCATAAACTACAAAAGCACACGCAGCCCATCATCAATTCCGATCTGCGGCCGCCAACCTAACTCCTCAGTGACTCGCGTCAGATCCGAAACGTAACGCAACGGCACGGGCGCCGGCAGCCGCGAATCTTCTTCAACTATCGGTTCAATCTCGATCATCTTGCTTACTCGTTCAATGATCCCGCGCAAGCTCACCGCATTCAACCGGCCACCACCCAGGTTGTAAAGGCCAAACGGCACAGACGAACCGATAAACGTTCGACACGCGCGCGAAAAGTCGTCGACGTAAAGAATATCGCGAATCGGATCGACGCCGGCAGGCAGTCGAATCGGTTGCCGGTGTTTGATCGATTCGACGTAATGCGTGACAAAGCCGAAGTCATTGCCTTCTGACGACCGCGCAAATACAGTCGACAGCCGAAAAATGCAGGCGCGAAACGCGCGCTGCTTCGCGTAGTAGTGCACGTACTGCTCGCCGATCAACTTGGACCACTCAAACGCCGTCTGCCCGCAATATTCAGTGCTCGTGTTTTCTGCCACATCTTCGAGCGGATTGGCCTGACTTCCGTAAACATCTTTCGTCGAGGCGTAGATAAAAACCGAGCCCTCACGCATGTTGCGCAGAATGTTCCGCGTTCCCTCGGCGTTGGTCTGGAAACACTGTGGCGCCCCGTCAGGATGTTTATCGAAGTGTGCGGCAAGGTGAATTACGGCGTCGTAGTCGTGGACTCTTTCGGCGTCGTGGTTGTCCAGAATGTCGAGATTTGCACGGCGGGAAAAATCGTCGGCGGAGAAAAAGTGGCGTACATAAGTTCCCAAATAACCACTGCCGCCCGTTACCAGGATTTTCATTTGCTCACGCTGCTCTCCGTCGCAACACCGCCGCGCGCAAGATTATTGAGTTTGCGCAACGATTCTGCATTGCCGATTGCGACGAGCATGTCTCCGTTTAGAATCTGCGTTTCCCCGCTTGGGTTGAAGATAATCTTCCCGTCGTTCCGGCGAATACTCACAACGACGATATTCAACTCCGACCGAATAACTGTCTCGCGAAGTTTGCGACCAATCAACTGTGATCCCGCTTCGATTTCGACTTGTTCGAAGCCGAGTTCGAGATCATTTGCCGTAATCGAATCGAGAAAGTCGCCGACCGCCGGCTTCGTTAACGCCATCGCCATGCGGTGTCCGCCGATGATCGTCGGCGCGACCACGCGATTCGCTCCGGCACGAATCAGTTTACTTTCCGCCTGCTCTTCCGCCGCCCGCGCCACGATGTGCAGCTTCGGATTCAGGTCACGAGCAGTCAGCACGACGTACACGTTATCCGCATCATCGGGCAAACAGGTCGCGAGTCCGCGCGCTCGCTCGACGCCAGCTTCACGCAAACTCTCTTCGAGCGTGGCGTCGCGCACCAGCACCGCGATACCCTGATTGGAAAGTGCCTCGACCTTCCCGCGATCGCTTTCGATCACGACGAAGGGACTGCCAACGCCTTGCAAGCCGCGGATCAGATGTGAACCGACACGGCCTGCGCCACAGATGATAAAATGGTCTCGCAGTTTGCTCATCTTCAGTGAACGGCGTAAGTGCCCAAAGGTCGAAAGCATCTCCGACTGGATGATAAATTGCACAGTGCTTGTCAGAGCATAGAGCACAATGCCGACGCCCAACAGCATGAACACGCTGGCGAAAATGCGCCCATAAAAAGTGCGTGGCGCGACATCGCCGAACCCGACTGTGGTCACAGTCTGGGCGGTTGCGTAAAAGCTATCAACTATAGACCAGCCTTCCAACAAGTGAAATACCACCGTGCCCGAGACGACCGCCAGGCCCACTGCCACAAGGCCGAGCCGAATTCTGGCACGACTAGTGAGAAGGAATTGGGGACGGGATGGTAGACTCATACGAGAAGAATGGCATCACAGTGGCCAAGGCAGGGAAGCCACGTTAACGAAAGCGGTTATTACTGTCAAACTAAAGACCGAAGGAACCGGCTATGGAATGTAACGTAATAGTCAACTGTAGGCACCTTCCTGGAGTGCGGGGACTTGTCACCGCTTTGGTCCTGTCACAGGCTCTGCAAGCGAAACGAAAAAGCGGTGAC
The DNA here is from genome assembly GCA_036506775.1 of Pyrinomonadaceae bacterium. Classification (GTDB taxonomy): domain Bacteria; phylum Acidobacteriota; class Blastocatellia; order Pyrinomonadales; family Pyrinomonadaceae; genus PSRF01. The sequence goes on from DASXRE010000251.1 coordinate 3,043, forward strand.
AAGTCCCC
>DASXRE010000252.1:0-4540 GCA_036506775.1 Pyrinomonadaceae bacterium
AAGTTCAAAGTTCAAAGGCCTAACGTTTTTTGTAAGACGCCTTCACAACCGTCTTGATGTTGCCGCGCACGTGAAAGTCACCGGCGATATCCAGGCTCAACGGATCGCAGGCGGCAACGAAGTCTTCAAGGATGATGTTGATGACGTGCTCGTGAAAGATCTTCACGTTGCGAAACGAGTTGATGTAGAGCTTCAAACTCTTCAACTCGATGCAGCGCTCGTTGGGAACGTACTCGATGCGAATGGTGGCGAAGTCAGGAAAATCTGAAAACGGACAGATCGCCGTGAACTCGGGGATCTCAAAGTTGATCTTGATTTCGCTACCGGGAAACTCGTAGGCAAACGTCTCGAGCGGAAAGAGATTCATCTCCGCCCGCGGCGTTGATTGTATATCGATGCACTGTTGGCTCATGTCAGCGGATCAGATGTTAACCGATCTGCCGCCCTTATCGAAAAACTTGATGAGCACCAGCCCCGCGATGAAACCGCCAATGTGCGCCGCGTAAGCCACGCCGCCTTGCTGCGAACCACCGCCCAGCATGCCGAGCCCGCTGATCAACTGAAACGCAAACCAGATCCCGATCGCCACCCACGCAGGCACGTCGGTCAAGAAGCGGAACAGGATCACGGTTACGCGGCGTGAAGGATGAAGCAGGATGTAGCCACCCAGAACACCCGAGATCGCTCCCGAAGCTCCGAGGCTGGGGACGAGCAGGCTGGCTTGATCGGTGGCGAACGCAGCGGTCGCAAACACATGAGACAGCGACGCGATCAATCCGCAAAGGAGATAAAAGATCAGATAACGAGCATGGCCCAAACGGTCCTCAATGTTGTCGCCGAAGATCCAGAGAAACAGCATGTTGCCGGCGATGTGGGCAATGCCGCCGTGCATGAACATCGAAGTGAAGAGGGTCAGGTAGACCGAACCAGGCGTGTGGCCCAAACTCTGCGTGACGACGTCGTGCCCGGTCAGTATCTCCTGCGGAACCGTTGAAAACGCGTAGGTGAATGTCTCGTTCGTGCCTATTCCTTGCAGCACGACGAAAACAAATATGTTGAGCGCGATGATCGCGTAGTTAACTACCGGCGTGCTCTGCCGATCGGAGTTGTCGTCGTACAGTGGGAAAACCATGGCCCATCACCCTAACGGTCCAGGAAATTTACGCACGCCGTTTGCGCAGAATGTGACGCGGCTGTTACTAAACCGTTCTGCGGCTTTCTCTGTGTCTCAGTGCCTCTGTGGTTTAACTACCACGGAGCCACAGAGGCACGGAGGTCAATCCATCGGAACACCGGCATGAACGATCGCGGGCTCGTGCGGCCGCAGCAATTCATAACCTTCAGATCGCGCCACGTATGTCGCAGCAGTAATGTCGCCGGTGACATTGAGCGTCGTGCGGCACATGTCGAGCAAACGATCCACGCCCAGGATGATCGCAATCAACGCCGGATTCACTCCGATGGTGACGAGCACGCCCACGATGAACGGGATCGATCCTGACGGTACGCCCGCGGTTCCGATGCCGCCGAGGATCGCAAGATAGACGACCATCAACTGTTGGGCCAGCGTCAGATCTGCGCCAGCGAGCTGGGCCAGGAACAGCACCGTGACTCCTTCGTACAGCGCGGTACCGTTTTGGTTGGCAGTGGCGCCGACGGTCAGCACGAAACTATTGATCTCCTGCGGCACGCCGAGATTCTGTTCGGAAACGCGCAGCGCAGTCGGCAAAGTCGCGTTCGAAGACGACGTGGAAAACGCAGTCAGGATGACGGTCTTGATGCGCCGGAAAAACTCCAGCGGTGAAATACGTGAAAGGAAATAGACCGAGAGCGAGTAAACGCCAAACATGTGCAACGACAGCCCCAGCAACACAGTCAGCACAAACCACGCGAGCGCCTGCAACAGATCCAGACCGAATCGAGCGGTGTTGTTGAATAGCAAACAGGCCACCGCGTAAGGCGCAAACTTCATGATGATCTCGATGATCTTCGCCGTGATTTCGTAAAGTCCTTCGAGCACACGCAGCACCGGCGCGGTGACGGTCACCGGCAGCAACGTGATCGCAACACCGATGATCAGCGCGAAGAACATGAGGTGCAACATGTTTGGATCTTCTTTGCCGGCGATCGCGTAGAATGGGTTCTTCGGAACGATCGTCTCAACCACCGCCATCAGCGGCTTGGGCGTTGCGCTGCTCGCTTTCTTTGCGTCTTCGACTGACTTCGTAGCGTCGCTCGCGTAGCGCTGCTGCAATGCGGCTGACGTGTTTGGATCGATGCGCTTGCCGGGTTTGATCGTGTTCGCCAGCGTGAGGCCAATCACCACCGAGATCGCGGAGATCACGAGGCAATAGGCAAACGACTTCAGTCCGACGCGTCCAAGCTTGCGAATGTCGCCAATGCCAGCCACACCGACAACCAGCGAAGAAAAGACGAGCGGCACCACAATCATCAGCAGCAGCCGCAGAAACAGTTGGCCCACCGGCTGCGTGATGTTGTCGACAATCCAGACCACCGTGGGGTGATCGCCGCCCAAGGCACGGTTTACTGCCAGCCCCGCAATTACGCCAACGGCGAGGCCGATCAGAATTTTCGTATGCAGCCGTATGCCTTTCGGCTTGTCGGGAGTCTCTTCATCGAGATCGGTGGCTATCTCCCGTTCAAAGGCATCGCGCTCGACGCGATCGGATTCGTGGCGTTGATTGTCGTTGTTTTCAGGCATCAGTTAGCGGCCCCAGCGTAACTTGTCGCGCAAAACATCGAAATAGTTTCTATTGCTTGGCTGAATCAGATTGAAAGTCGTCCGGCTCTTGTGAATGACGACGCGATCGTCCAGCGTGAGTGGAATGCCTACCTGCCCATCGAGCGTCAACGTGATGTCTTCCTGATCGCTTTTCATCAACAGCTCAATCACTGCGCTGTCGGGAACGACCAGCGGTCGGTTGGAAAGCGTGAACGGACAGATTGGCGTGATGACCACTGCGTTCATCGACGGAAAGATTATTGGTCCACCGGCGGACAGGTTGTACGCAGTCGAGCCAGTCGGCGAGGAAACGATTAGACCATCGGCGCGAAACGAACTTACAAACTGCTGGTTCAAGTAAGCGTCGATCTCGATGATGCGCGCGAGTGCCGACTTGTTGATTACCGCGTCATTCAGCACGCGATTGCGGGCGACGATTTGCTCACCTCGCCGCAGTTCAACCTCCAGCATAACCCGCTTATCAAGACGGTAGTTGCCGGCGAGGATCATCTCAAGACCGCTGTAGAGTTCTTCGATGCGAAACTCGGTGAGAAAACCGAGGCCGCCGTAATTGACGCCGAGAACCGGCACTTCTTCATCGCCGATCAAGCGCGCGGTGGCGATCATCGTGCCGTCGCCGCCGAGCACCAGCATCAAGTCGACCGCCGTGGCGAGCTTTGCCGATTCAACCTGCTCAATGGCGCAGCCGGTCTCGTGCTCGATGCGTTCGCGCTCGATCTCGGGGCCGCCGACGAGTTCAATTCCCTGTTGGCGCAGCCAAATCGTCAATTCGCAGAGCGTCTGTAGCGCTTGAGGTTGATGCGGTTTTAGAACTATGCCTACCCGCTTAATTGTCGACATGTTTTGAGGCCGGATGATACGAATAATGCGCCAGGTATTCAACATTTCCTTCGGCGCCTTTGATTGGCGATTCCATGACTCCCTCGACCGACAGACCAAGCGCGGGAGCAAACTGATTCACCTGTTCGACGACGCGCGATCGTTTCTGTTCGTCGCGGACAACTCCACCGCTGCCAACTTCCCCACGCCCGACTTCGAACTGCGGTTTGATAAGAACGACCATCAGGCCGTTCGATCGCAGTAACGGCACCACGGCAGGCAGGATCTTGGTAATCGAAATAAACGAGACGTCGATCACTGCGAGGTCAAACTTGAGCGGAAAATCCTGCGGCTCCAGGTAACGGGCGTTAATGCCCTCCCGGACTTCCACCCGCGGATCGTTGCGCAGTCGCCAATCGAACTGATTGTGACCTACATCGATCGCAAACACCTTCGCCGCACCGTTTTGCAAAAGACAATCGGTGAAACCGCCAGTCGAGGCGCCGACGTCAAGACACACCGCGCCCCGAACGTCGAGTTGAAACTCTTTCAGTGCGGCTTCGAGTTTCAGACCGCCGCGTCCAACGTAACGTGAAGTCGGATCGTCAGCGTGCTTGATGCGAATCTGTGAGTCGGTAGCAAATTGTTCGGAAGGTTTTTCAACGCGCTGCTCGTTGACGAGCACGACGCCGGCCATAACCATCGCCTGCGCCTTCGTCCGCGACTCAGCCAGGCCCCGCTCGACCAGGAGTTTATCGATCCGCTCACGCTTCGCCATACGTTTGTAGCGACGCGCCTGACTCGACGCGTAGCGTCGATGTGAGTTTAGCCCGGCGTTTCAACGCCGGGTAGAGCAGAGAGGGCAAATGCGTCGCGTAGCGACGCCTGAACGCACGTCGCTACGCGACTATAGACTATTGAAAATGCTGAAAACCCGGCGTTGAAACGCCGGGCTAA
>DASXRE010000253.1:0-12737 GCA_036506775.1 Pyrinomonadaceae bacterium
TTGTTCCACAGGGCGCCTCCTTGGAGTGCGGCGACTCGTCGCCGCTTTGGTCCGGTACTATCACCGGCGACATCGTTAGGCCAAAGCGGTGACAAGTCCCCGCACTCCAAGGAGGTACTAAGTTCCTAACTGCATCACCACCTTTTGGATAAAACTCATTGACACCCACGCGCCCCGTTTCCTATAGTGAAACTCGCTCCACTCCTCACGAAATCAATATGAAAACTTCGCGCGCCACACTCCTGTTCGGTGTAACTATTTTCGTCAGCTCCGCCCTGCTCTTCTCGATTCAGCCATTGATCGCGAAGATGCTGCTGCCTCTGCTGGGCGGCACGCCCGCCGTCTGGAACACTTGCATGTTGTTTTTCCAGGCCGCGTTGCTCGGTGGTTATGCTTACGCGCTGCTTGTTTCGCGTTGGCCACTGCGCCGGCAACTCATTGCGCAACTCGCGCTGCTCTGTCTCGCCTTCATCAGCCTGCCGATCGGTTTGTCGGCGTCGTGGGTTAACTCGGTCCCGGCGAGTGGCGACCCATCGTTGTGGCTGCTGACGTGTCTGGCGGCGACAGTTGGTCTCCCCTTCTTCATTATTTCGAGCAACAGTCCGCTCCTGCAAAAGTGGTTTTCGCGGACGGCAACAGATTCGGCACGCGATCCCTACTTTCTCTACGCCGCTTCCAACGCTGGCAGTTTGCTTTCGCTGCTCGCGTATCCGGTGTTACTCGAACCCTTCTTCACGCTGCGAACTCAGAGCCGTATCTGGACGATTGTTTACGCAGCGATGGTGTTGCTGATCGGCGTTCATGCGTTGCTGCTTTATCGATCCAGGAACGTCAGCGAGAACGCCGCGCCGGAAGTCATCGTTGAGGATAAACCGAAACTCACGTTGAGACACCGTTTGCGTTGGTTGCTGCTGGCCTTTGCGCCGTCGAGTCTGATGCTCGGTGTCACAAACTACATCACCACCGACATCGCCTCGGTGCCGCTATTGTGGATCATTCCGCTCGCACTGTATCTGCTGACGATGGTCTTTGCGTTTGCGAGGCGTCAACCTGTTTCTTTTCGCCTGGCAGATCTGGTTGTGCCGGGCGCGACCGTGGTCCTGTTGATGCTCTATCTCGCCGACAGCTCAGGACGCGGGTCGCGCATGTTGATCGTCCTGCACCTCGGTTATTTCTTCTTCGCTGCGCTGATGTGTCACAGTCAACTCGCGGCCGATCGTCCCGGTCCAACTCACCTCGCCCAGTTTTACGTTTGGCTTTCGCTCGGTGGCGTGCTGGGCGGAGTTTTCAACGCACTCGTTGCGCCCGTCGTGTTTAGCTCCGTCGTCGAATATCCGCTGGCGATCTTGCTTTCGTGTTTGTTGTTGCCAAAGGCGGCAGCAATGGAAGCAGAGCCGGTCGGGTTGAGAGCACGACGCCTGGACTTCGCCACGCCAGTGCTGATTTTCGCGATAACGATGGGGCTGGCTTGGCTGGCCGACAGAGTCGCGCCGGTTCAGATGAGTGGGTCGGTGTTTGTCGTGGCGCTGCCGCTGTTCATGAGTTATCCGTTGCGCAAGCGGCCGGTGCGTTTTGCTTTGTCGCTAGGTGCGGTGATTCTCGCGGCCGGATTAATGACCGGTGTCGGCAGGAGCACGTTACACGCGGAGCGCAATTTCTTCGGCGTCTTGCGTGTTACCGACGATCGGAGCCGCGACCTGCATTCGTTCCTTCACGGCAGCACCGTTCACGGACGGCAAAGCACGATCGCGGATCATCGTTGTGAACCACTCTCTTATTACCATCGTGAAGGACCGCTCGGCCGGATCTTCTCGCAGGTCGCACAATCACGACCCGCTGCTAACGTCGGCATCATCGGGCTCGGCACCGGTGCGACTGCGAGTTATGCGCGCGCGGGTGAACACTGGACCTTCTACGAGATCAATCCCGCGGTCGTGTCTGTGGCACGTTCGCCGCAGTACTTCAGTTATCTCAGCGACTGCGTTCCTGCGCCGGTGGAAATCGTGCTCGGTGACGCGCGTTTGCAACTGCATGGCGCGCCGGATCGCGCTTATGACCTCATCGTTCTCGACGCTTTCAGCAGCGACGCGATTCCCGTTCACCTGATGACGCAGCAAGCGCTCGATCTCTATCTCTCGAAACTCAAGCCCGGTGGACTGATCGTATTTCACATCTCCAATCGCAATCTGGATCTCAGTCGGGTGGTCGGGGATCTGGCGCAGAGCCGTCAGTTGAGTTGTCTGTCGATGCTCGACCTGACTCCACCACAGTCAAACGGAAAAGATCCCTCGCACTGGGTCGTTCTCGCGCGCAACACTACGGACCTCGGCGCTTTGATTAGCGATCCGTTTGCCCGCCGACTAAGCGGGTCCGGCCGCGACAAGGTCTGGACGGACGACTTCTCAAACATCCTTAGCGTTTTCAAATGGTCGCAATGACCCTCCACTCTGAGCTTCTTCTCTGTGCAGTCTCTGTGTTCTCTGTGCCTCTGTGGTTAATGCCAAACCTTCGACACAGAGACACAGAGGACACAGAGGTTGCACAGAGAAATCTGCTAACGCTTGAGCGGCGCAGAATCGGTGACATGGCAGTAATGCGTGTATTAAACTATGCGACATGCTGCAGTATGAGCCCGAGGCCTGGCGCGATCCGTCTGCTGCCGATCCGACAGCACGCGATCAATGCCGGCTGCTCGATCTGCTCGGGCGAATAAACTATCGCATCATCAGCGGCAATCGCGTCTACGTTGAAGTTGAGGGCGTCGTCTACAAGACAGTTTTCGGCGGCTACTGGCGCAGCGTGTTCACGGGAATGGAGCACTACCTGCTTCGCTGCGAGCGCGTTTCGAGCGCCGCCTGGGCCGACGATAATCCGAAGCCGGTCGACCTGCCGATTGCCTATTCCAGCGGCTGCTGGACCACCAGCGGACACTCACTTTCTTTCCTGCTCAATCGCTCCAGCGAGTATTCTGAGTAGAAAATCTGCATCCTCGATCGCGAACGGCATCGGCGGACGAATCTTGAGTACGTTGTGAGCCGGTCCCTCGGTGCCGAGCAAGATTCCTTCGTCACGCATGTGATTCACAACGTTGTCTGCCTGTTGACCCGTTGCGAGCTCGACGCCGATGAAAAAGCCGGAGCCACGGACTTCACGGATCGTTTCATAACGTTGCTGCAAACTTCTCAGACCGTCCAGCAAATAACTTCCCACGTTGAATGCGTGTGTTTGTAGTTCCTCGCCCTGGACCACGTCCAAAACCGCGAGCCCAATCGCGCACGACACGGTGTTGCCGCCAAACGTGCTGAAGAATTCCATCCCGTTAGTGAACGACTCGGCGATTTCACGCGTGGTGATTACGGCGCCAATTGGATGCCCGTTACCGATCGGCTTGCCAAGCACAAGGATATCCGGCACAACGCCGTAGTGCGCGAAGGCCCAGAAGTGCGTGCCGATGCGACCATAACCGGTTTGCACTTCGTCGGCGATGCAAACGCCGCCGGCAGCTCGCACCGCCTGATAAACTCTTCGCAGGTAATTCCTCGGCAACACGATCTGTCCGGCTACGCTGGGCATCGATTCCGCAATAAACCCGCACAGGTCTTTTACCCGGTTCACCGTTTCAACAGCAGCGTCGGCATCGAACAGCGGCACTTTATGCACCCACGGTGGTGGTCCATTCCCGCCCGGGCCGTCGTGCTTGTACGGACTGATATCGATCAGCGTCGTCGTGTTTCCGTGATAAGCGTGATCGAGCACGATCAAGTTTTTCGCTTTGGTGTGCGCGCGAGCGAGTCGCAACGCGAGTTCGTTGGCTTCGCTGCCGGAGTTGACGAAGTAACAAACGCTGAGCGGAGCGGGCAACGTCGCTGTGAGACGTTCCGCGTAACGAAGGATCAGGTCGTGCAAATAGCGCGTGTTTGTATTCAACAGGCGCATCTGCTCGATACCCGCCGCGACGACGCGCGGATGACAATGCCCGACATGCGCGACGTTGTTGTATGCGTCGAGATAACGGCGGCCTTCGTCGTCGAAGAGATACTGCATCTCGCCACGCACAATCTTCACCGGATTGCGATACGCGACACTCAGATTTCGCCCGAGTAATCGACGCCGCGCCGCTAGTGTGTCTTTCTTCGTGGTCATTCGTGTCACTCTGTGGCCAAGAGTCTCGGCAGAGTCTCAGCGATCAGTTTCTGACTGATTCCCAGGTAGTCATTCTCCGGCTGTTGCGCTTGCTGGTGCGCGGCAATGCAAACACTCATGCACAATCGCAGCCGCACCAGCGTCCACAACGCGTCGAGTTCGTTTTTGGTGAGTGGCAACTCCTCGACGTAACCCTCAATGACCGGCGCAGCGGCCGCCTTTGCGTCCGGCTTCCCCAGCACGACATACGCGATCGCCACCGCCAGATCGCCAACGGTGTAGCTGTAGATCATGTCGCCGAAGTCGATCAGACCGACAACTTCGTCGTGCTCCTGGTCGACAAGCACGTTGTAATCGTTCGCGTCGCCGTGAATCACACTCCGCCTGAGTTTCGCCACAGGTAAACTCAGATGTTCTCGGCAGCCAAGCACGACTTCCCTTAACCGATCCGTTTTGATCTGTGGCCCATACTCTTCCAGAATGCGACTCCCGTTAGCCAGGTCCCAATAAAACTCACGATGCGCTCCCGGATGATCGAAGTCCAACAACACGCGATCAAGCCGGCCTAACTTTCGCCCGAGATCGCGCAGCAACCTCGGTGAGTGGGATTCAAGCGTTCCGAGCGGCACGCCCGGTATATAACGAACGACTCGAACCAGATACGTGGCGCCGTTCGCGGACCTGACCTCGGTAAGCGCCGCACCCGAACTTGAGGGGACAATACGCGGGCAAAACGAGACTTGCGTTTCAAGGTAGGTGAGCGCCGCAGTTTGCGCCTCGAGCACTTCCGGCGGCTCAAAAACATTCGCGACCTTGAGCACAAACTGTTCGCCGCTAACGCTCGTGAGCCGGAAATTGTAGTCGCGTTCGCTCGGCAGCACCTCCGCGCCCGCTTGAATCCCGAAATACTTCTCGGCTATAGCTTGTGCGAAAATGCTATCCACCAATTCCCAGGATCTCAGACGAGGGTCTCGCATGCTTCGGCTAATCTTAATGCTGCTAATCGTAGCTATACCAGTATCCGCTCAATCGGCGGATCCCGCTTTCTTCAACGGCCTGCGTTATCGGCTCGTTGGCCCGTCGCGCGGCGGACGCGTCACCGCCGTCACGGGTGTGCCTTCGCAACCGAAAACCTTCTACATGGGCGTCGCGAGCGGTGGACTCTTTCGCACCACTGACAACGGTGCGACGTGGACGCCGATTACTGATGGAAAGGTTCCGCTGGGCTCTATCGGATCCATCGCCGTAGCGGATTCTGATCCAAACATCATCTATCTCGGCACCGGTTCGGATGGCGTGCGCAGCAACGTCTCCACCGGCCGCGGCATGTACAAGTCAACCGACGGCGGCGAAACGTGGAAGTTTATCGGACTCTACAACGCCGGCCAGATTGGCGCCGTGCGCATTCATCCCACGAATCCAAACATCGTCTGGATCTCCGCGACCGGAGATATTTTCAAAGCCAACAGCGAACGCGGCGTGTTCAAAACAACAGACGGCGGCCAGACGTGGAACAAGGTTCTGTTTATCTCCGACACCGTTGGCGCGATGGACCTCGAACTACAACCGGATAATCCAAATGTTGTTTACGCCTGGATGTCGCTACTCGAACGAAAGCCGTGGACGATAATCAGCGGCTCGCGCGAAGGTGGATTCTACAAGAGCACCGACGGCGGCGAACACTTCACAAAGATCACCGCGGGACTGCCCAACGAGTTGATCGGCAAAGCTAATCTGGCCGTCACGGCTGCGAACCCGAATCGCATCTACGCACTGGTTGAAGCCAAACCCGGCGGCGGGTTTTATCGTTCCGACGACGCGGGACAAACGTGGAAGCTGATCAGTTCACAGGGTTCGCTCATTCAACGTCCGTTTTACTACACAACGCTCGGCGCCGATCCGTCGAACGCTGACGTGGTTTACGCCGGCGCCGAAGGCTTCTTCAAGTCAGTCGACGGCGGCAAGACGTTCACCCCGTTCCGCACGCCGCACGGTGACAATCACGACATCTGGATCAACCCCAAAAACAGCGACATCATGATCCAGTCGAACGACGGTGGCGCGAACGTTTCTACTGACGGCGGCCGCACGTGGTCGTCGCAAATGAATCAACCGACGGCGGAGATCTACGGCGTCTGGGTTGACGATCAGTTTCCTTACAAGCTCTACGGCGCGCAACAAGACAATACCACGCTCATCATCTCGAGCCAGGCCGAACCGTTCACGCTGACGGACTGGCGCGCTGGCCCAGGTTGTGAAACCGGTCCAATCATGCCCCATCCCATCAATCCCGACATCGTTTACGGCTCGTGCAAGGGACAGTATGGCGTGATGAATCTGAAGACGGGTCAGGAAAAGAGCTACTGGATCGGCGCTCAGTCGTTGTACGGCAATCCCGCGAGCGATCTCATGTATCGCATGCAACGTGTTTCGCCGATGGCCACGTCGCCACACGATCCTGAAGTGCTTTATTACGGCTCGCAGTACGTGCATCGCACGCGCGACAAGGGCGTGACGTGGGAGAGAATTTCGCCCGATCTCACCGCGCATCCCGAGTGTTGTCAGGGAGCGAGTGGTGAACCGATCACGCGCGATGTCACCGGTGAAGAGTTCTACAGCACGTTGTATGCAATCACGGAATCGCCAATGGAGAAAGGCGTGATCTGGACGGGAGCGAATGATGGACCGTTTTACGTCACGCGCGACAACGGGAAGACGTGGACCAACGTGACGCCGAAAGATCTGCCGCCGGGCGGACGCGTGCAGTACATTGAAGCGTCGCCGCACCGCAAAGGTTCGGCTTACTACGCGGTCTATCGCTGGCTGCTTGGTGATTACCAGCCTTACATCTATCGCACCGACGATTACGGCAAGAACTGGACGCGCTTGACTGACGGCAAGAACGGGATTCCCGCGGATTGGCCCACGCGCGTTGTGCGCGAAGATCCGGATCGCGCCGGACTGCTCTACGCCGGCACCGAATTTGGAATGTTCATTTCGTTCGATAACGGCGCACACTGGCAGTCGTTTCAGTTGAACCTGCCGCAAGTGCCGGTGTCGGATATCAAAGTGCATCACATGGATCTGATCGTGTCGACGCAGGGGCGGGCGATCTGGATTCTCGATAACGTCAGTTCGTTGCATCAACTCTCCGCTCAAACGAAGCCGTCTGAGATAACTCTTTTCAAGCCACGCGATGGCTATCGCACGCGCGTGAGTCCGGCGAATCTGGGCCCTGTTGTTGAATACTATCTGCCGTCTGTTTCAACCGACGCAGTCGTGATCGAGATTCTTGACAGCAAGGGAGCAGTGCTCAATTCTTACAACAGCGAAACGCCTGCGACACGATCGGGACGCGGTGGCAATGCCGGAGCGGGAATGCCGGGCGTCGGCGGTGCTGGTCCTGAATCGCAGCCGGCGGATCCCGATGCCGCACCGGCACGACGTGCTGCGCCGCCGCCGCGCGTGACGAAAGTTGCGGGTTTGAATCGTTTTGCGTGGGACGTGCGCAATCAGGCTGGCGTGACGTTGCCGCCGGGCCAGTATCAGGTTCGCTTGAAGTCCGGCGCGGTGACGTTGATGCAGCCTTTGAACGTGCTAATCGATCCGCGCATCGCAGCGGATGGCGTGACGCAGGCGGACTTGCAAGAGCAGTTTGAGCACAACATGCGGATGCGTGCCTTGGTAAACGAAGTGAACCAACTCGTCGCTCGCGTGCGTGACGCGCAGCAGAAACTGCGCGACAATCCCAGTTCCGATGGTGCGGCAACCGTTCTGAACGCAATTTCCACGAAACTGTTAACCGAGCCGGTACGCTACGGCAAACCGGGCCTTCAGGCGCACATCACCTATCTCGCGGGCATGACCGCCAACGTCGATCAGAAGATCGGGCGCGATGCGATTGAACGTTATCACGTGCTGAAAAAGGAACTCGATAGTATCCGTGCGGAGCTGGATCGAATCCTGGGCCCAACTTCAGGCTCTCAACTCTAATGCGCGTGGCTTGCGTCAAGACTGCCGTGACCTCTGAACGCGGCTTCACCGCCGGATGTAAGACAGGGCTTTCTTGCGACACAAATACGGCTTTGCCGCCGGTGCATGTGTCCGGCCCTCTGCGACACAAATACGGCTTTGCCGCCGGTGCGTGTGTCCAGCCCTCTGCGACACAAATACGGCTTTGCCGCCGATGCGTGTGTCCGGCCTCTGCGACACAAATACGGCTCTGCCGCCGGTGCGTGTGTCCGGCCCTCTGCGACACAAATACGGCTTTGCCGCCGGTGCGTGTGTCCAGCCCTCTGCGACACAAATACGGCTTTGCCGCCGGATGTGAGGCGAGGCTTCGCCTCGCCGGAGACTGATAAAAACAAAAGGGGGCTCTGCCCCTGGTTCGGGCTCGGCCCGTGGGCTTAGCCCACTCCATTTTCAGAGGCGAACGGCAGGGCAGAGCCCTGCCTCACATCCAGCGGCAAAGCCGTACCGACATTCCCGGCAAAGCCATAAACACGTTGGAGAGCCATGAACGCACTTTGAGACAAAGCGAATGAAAATAGTTTCGTTTCTTCCTTCAGCCACTGAAATGGCCTGCGCGCTCGGCTTGGCCGACTCAATCGTCGGCATCACGCATGAGTGTGACTACCCGTCAGAGATCAAGAGCAAGCCGGTTGTTGTGCGCAACGTGTTACCAATCGAGAGGATGAGTCAGAGCGAGATCGATCGCGCGGTGGCTGAGCGGATACGCGAGGGTCTGAGTCTTTACCAGATTGATGAGGACCTGTTGCGCAGGCTCGCGCCCGATCTGATTCTCACGCAGAATCTTTGTCAGGTTTGTGCGCCGTCGGGAAATGAAGTTTCGCAGGTGATCAAGGCACTGCCGGAAGCGCCGAAGATCTTGTGGCTGACGCCACAATCGCTCGCCGAGATCTTCGACAACGTACGCGAGCTCGGCGCCGCGACAGGCCGGGCCGCAGAAGCCGAGCAACTGCTGGCGAACTGTAAGGCGCGCCTCGATCGATTGGCAGAGCGGATCGAGACGATTGACGAGCGGCCGCGTGTTTTCTGTATGGAATGGCTCGATCCGGTTTACGCCAGCGGTCACTGGGTGCCGGAGTTGGTGAAACTCGCTGGTGGCTTTGACGAGCTGGGTAGCGAGCGTGGCGAGTCAGTACGTGTTTCTTGGGACGAGATCGCCGCGTGGGCGCCTGAGGTGCTGGTGATCATGCCGTGCGGCTTCAACCTGCAACAGACGATGCACCAGATCTGGAACGTCTTTGGCCGTTACGGTTCCGGCACAGCACATCGTTTCTTTGAGTTGCCGGCAGTCCGAAACGGCCGTGTTTACTGCGTTGATGCCAACTCGTATTTCGCGCGCCCTGGACCACGTGTCGTTGAAGGCGCGGAACTGCTCGCGCGACTGATCCATCCCGCGCTCTTCGCGAACGAGCCGCTGCCGTCCGAGTTTACAAATGCGTTCCAACCGGTTGACGTGGCGTTGCTCCAAGGCTCGCTTGATGAAGAAAAAGACTACTATATGGAAGGCGGAGCATTCGTCTTCACCGCGAGCTATCTCAAACGTCGCGGCTACTGCTGCGGCAGCGGCTGCCGCCACTGTCCGTACTAAAACAGATAGGAAGATCGACTATGCGTCTAATCATTGTTTTGCTGTTCGTTGTCACCACTATGATCGCTTCAAACCTGACGACTACAAACAACGCGATGAACAGTGAAACTGAGGAAAACCCGTTGCTCGCGAAATGGGAAGGTGCATACGGTGGTGTGCCGCCGTTTGACCGCGTGCAAGTCGCCTTCTTCAAGCCGGCACTGGAAGCCGCAATGACGGAACAACTCGCCGAGACGGATCGCATTGCCAACAATCCAGCTCCGCCGGATTTTGAGAACACGATCGCCGCACTCGAACGCAGCGGCCACACATTGGATCGCGTGATCACGTTGTACGGCGTCTGGGCCTCAACCATGGCCAGTCCCGAGTTTCAAGGGGTCCAACGCGAGATGGCGCCGCGACTCGCTGCGTTCCAGGATCAGATCACGCAAAACGAAGCGCTCTTCAAGAGAATCGATGCGGTCTACAATTCCCCCGCGAAGTCGCGCCTGAACCCCGAGCAGCAACGCCTCACCTGGCTTTACTACACAAACTTCGTTCGAGCTGGCGCTCGTCTGAAAGCCGAACCCAAGGCGCGTCTTTCGCAGATCAATCAGCAGCTCGCCGGTCTCTATACAAAGTTCAGCCAGAACGTACTAGCCGAAGAAACTGATCAATTCATCGTGCTCAAGAGCGAAGACGAACTCGCCGGCCTGCCGCAGTCGGTGCGTGATGCTGCCGCCGCAGCCGCGGAACAGAAAAAGCAACCGGGCGCGTGGGTAATCATGAACACGCGTTCCTCGATCGATCCGTTTCTGACTTATTCCGATCGCCGCGAGGTGCGCGAAAAAGCGTGGCGCATGTTTGTAAACCGTGGCGACAACGGGGACGAGCACGACAACAACGCAGTCCTCACCGAGATTCTGCAACTGCGCGCTGAGCGCGCGAAGTTACTTGGCTATCCGACGCATGCGCATTGGCGGCTCGAAAACTCCATGGCCAAAACTCCCGAACGCGCGATGGAGTTGATGGAAGCGGTGTGGAAGCCGGCAGTCGCGCGCGTACATGAAGAAGTTGCCGACATGCAGGCGCTGGCCGACAAGGAAGGCGCGAAGATCAAGATAGAGCCGTGGGACTACCGTTATTACATGGAGAAGGTGCGCAAGGCGAAATATGATTTGGACCAGAACGAAGTCAAACCGTATCTACAACTCGAGAAGCTGCGCGAAGGAATTTTCTGGGTCGCCGGCGAACTCTTTAACTTCAACTTCACGCCAGTCACAAATGTTCCCGTGGCGCACTCCGACATTCGCGTCTGGGAAGTAACCGATAAAACTACGAAGCGTCACATTGGTTTGTGGTATTTCGATCCTTACGCGCGCGCCGGCAAACGTTCAGGCGCGTGGATGAATGCCTACCGCACGCAAGAACGCATCGACGGCGAGATCACGACGATCGTTTCCAACAACGCCAACTTCGTCAAAGGAAAACCGGGCGAGCCGGTGCTGATCTCGTGGGACGACGCGACCACGATGTTCCATGAGTTCGGCCACGCTTTGCATGGTTTGAATTCAAACGTCACCTATCCATCGCTTTCGGGAACCGCGGTGCCGCGTGATTATGTCGAGTTTCCGTCGCAACTGATGGAGCACTGGCTTTCGACGCCGGAAGTGCTCCAGCGGTTCGCGCTTCACTATCAGACCGGCAAACCGATTCCGCAGGAGTTGGTTGACAAGATCAAGCGTTCAGCAACGTTCAATCAGGGATTCGCGACGGTTGAATATTTGTCCGCGGCGTTGATAGACATGAAACTGCATCTCGCAGGCGACAAGAAGATCGATCCGGACGCCTTTGAGCGCGAGACGCTTGCACAACTCGGCATGCCGAAAGAGATCGTGATGCGGCATCGCACGCCGCAGTTTCTGCACGTCTTCGGCAGCGACGGGTATTCGGCTGGTTACTACAGTTATCTCTGGTCGGATGTGATCACGGCCGACGCGTTTGGTGCGTTTGTCGAAGGCAAAGGTCCGTACGATCGCGCGGTGGCGGAGCGGTTGCGCAAGTTTGTGTTCTCGGTCGGTAATACGGTGGATCCTGCGGACGCGTATCGCTCATTCCGCGGCCGCGATCCCAAGATCGACGCGCTGATGAAGAAACGCGGCTTCTCGCCGAAAAGCTAATTTTCCTGGAGTGCAGGACGCCTCCTTGGAGTGCGGGGACTTGTCACCGCTTTGGTCTGAATTTCTCGTTAGCGTATGTATAGACCAAAGCGGTGACAAGTCCCCGCACTCCAAGGAGGGGCTAGTAATCGTCGTCGATTTTTAGTCTTTCGAATTTGAAGCTGTAGATTGTCTTTACAGCGGCGGGTGACGCCGTTCTTTCAAACCAGCCAGCCGAGCACCAGGGATATTGATTGGCTATTGCTACCAAGCCGTGTTTCACCGCGTTTTGGTGAACATAATTCAGCCGTGCGAGGTAAGAGCGCTCGAACGTAAGCCTTGTTTCCCAATAGTTAAACCAAACTTGCCTGCCTTGGGCGTGATCCAGGCGATTTAACTCCCCCGCGGTTGTGGCGTGCACGTGTTTTATGTACAGATCCAAATCCGCCGGGCCGCCTCCACCGCGCGCGATTAGATGGTAGTGGTTCACAAAGACTGACCATGCTTCCAGTTGCCACTGGTATTTCTTGGCCAACGTCATGAGTTCGCTTTCAAGCAGGGTTAGTTTCTCTGGACTTGTGAAAAGACGCTCTTTGCGAAGCGTCGCTCCGGTGACAATGTAAATTCCATCGGAACCGAGACGGTGAATTGGTGCGTGAGGCCAATCTTTCATCGGAGTCATGAGGTTCTCCTTCGTGAGGTTCTGATAATTAAAGCGCCTGTATATCTAGAGCGCGTCTCGTTAACTGTCAAGCCTCCTTGGAGTGCGGGGACTTGTCACCGCTTTGGTCTATACCGACGCCAACAAGAAATTCAGAACAAAGCGGTGACAAGTCCCC
>DASXRE010000254.1:0-9736 GCA_036506775.1 Pyrinomonadaceae bacterium
ATCGACCAACTGATTGATGTTGGCGAGAGCCAGTTTGCTTTCCGGAGTTTCATCCTTGCCGCCGTAAACCGTCTTGTATTCACCCGACTGCTTCGCATACGGCCCCGTTTCATAAGCGGCGGCGATGTAGGCATACGTGAACGGCGACTTCTTCAATGGCGTCTCAAACTGCGCGGCCTTGATCAGGTTCTTAAGAGCGTTGGCCGGATCCTTTTCGAGCGTCAGCGTTCCAATCGTGAAATTCAGGTAAGCGACTGCCGCATCTTTGCCGGCGAGCGGCGCCCAATTCTCCAGGGACTTTCCGCCCTCAATGAGCTGGAGTGCTTTGCGGGCACGGTCCAACGCCTCGGCAGTTAGCTGTTGGTTGGACGCAACGAGATAGCCGTTAGTGCCAAGTGCAACTAACACCTTCAGGTTCTCAGGTTCCTTCGCAAGGATGTCGCCGCCTCTTTTGAAAGCTTCAGGGTAGTTCTTGTCGGTCCAAAGAACCTTATCAAAGTCAACGGACTTCATGCCCTCTTCATAGGCAGTGGACCACTTCTTCAAGTAGTCAATGATCTTCTGCTGATCTTGCGTTACGTCAGCAGGAGCAGGACAGGCAAGATACTTCTTTGCTGCATCGAAGGCCTTTGGCTGGTCATCCTTTCGATACTTGAGAAACTCCTGATACAACGCGTTCTTGTTTTCTGGTGTACATTGATCTTGAGCGGTGTCATCGTTGATTGTGATCGAATTGTTCGCAGCAGCAACGGGCAGAGCGAGCAACGCGACTGTCGCACCAATCATTAAAAGCTTTTTCATCTTTTCCATTAGTTGTTCGGAACCTCCAAAATCTTCTTTCAGCAATCGCGCTAAAGGCGGAGCCCTTTCAAGCTCGGTTACAGGGACTGTAGGATGCAAATAATACAGAGACCGGTTGCCGATCTGAGCATCGAGGGGAATGGGCTCTGGTCTTGATCTCAGTAAAAAAAGAACGCCCGCAATATTCCTGCAACTTTGTCAAATGTGTCAAGGCATCTACACGCCTAACGAGGCAAGATTCGCAAAAAAATTTGCGCCGGAGATTAAGGTTCCGGCGCAAATAAATCAAAACTGTGTTCTAAGTCTTGCTAGTTCGGGTGAGTACGGCGCGGGCGCTGCGCACCGGGCGTGGTGTTGTCTGCTGGTGCTGGCGTCGAGTTCGCAGGCGCAGCCGTGTTCTTCAGAGTTGACTCCGGTTGTGTCGTGCTCTTCTGCGTCTCAGCCGGTTTACTGGGCAGCGGCATCAACACACGCTTGACTGTGTTTTTCGGCTCAGCCGCAGCCGGCTTGGCCGCATTTGCAGGTTGAGACGTGCTCGGTGCGGCCGTTGTATTTGAACTCGTTCCGGTTGCGGTCGCGGTTGACTCTTCGCCTTCACCATTCGCGGTGTTTTCCGCGGCTGCTTCCTGATCCGCAACTTCCTTCTCTTCGTCGTCGAGCGTTGAAGCCACTTGCAGGTTGATCGCAGTGCCAAAGCGGTGATTCAACTGCCGGTAGATTTCACCGGCAACTGCGGCCGGGAAGTGACGGCGAGCATCAGTACCTTCAGCGATGACGACAACTGCCAGTCGCGGATTAGCCAACGGAGCGTAAGAAGTAAACAAGCCGACCCAACCGTTGTCGCCGATGCAAGTGCCGGTCTTACCGGCCACGGTCTGTGTTGGATCGTAAGCGCGCTGACCAGTGCCGTAATTCACGGCGCCGACCATGCCCGGCACCATGCGCTTCCAGACATCCGAAGAGATGTCCAGCACGCGGCGCACCTTGGGAGCCATCTTGTTCTGCTCTTTAACGCTGTGCGGGATCTGCGGGGCTAGCAAGCGGCCACCGTTCGCCATTGCCGAAACGAGAGTGCCGAGCTGAAGTGGAGTAACCTGAAAACCATCAGCGTGCGAGAACATGCGACGCTCGACAATACCAGGTCGCAGTTCCGGCAGTTTGCCGGAAAACTCGAATGGCACATTTATTCCTGTCTTTTCGCCGAGTCCGAGTTCGCGCGCGTAGTTGACCATCTTGTCGGGCCCGATGCGGGTGCCGACTTGCTGGAAGAATGGATTGTCGGAATGGGCCAACGCGGACGTTAGATCGAGCCTGTATCCATCGTTCGCAGTGTCGAGGAGCGGAATCGCATTCTCGGAAAGTCCGGCGACGCCGGTTACGAGTTTGATCGTCGAGCACGGTTTGAATCCACGATGCAGCGCCCACTCCTGATTCACAACCGAATAGACACGGCCAGTCATCGGATCCATCACCACGACCGTGCCGGCGTGATTGCCAAGCGCGTTCACAGCAACGCGACGCACTTCGGGATCCTCACCAGTCAAATCGTCTTTAGCGATGAAAGCCTGCACCTGATCGCGCATCGCTTTATCGAGTGCAAGCTGACGAGCGATCGCGGCCCGACGCGCTGCTTCCGCACGACGGCGAGCTTCGGCCAGAGCACGTCGGTTCCTGGCTTCAACTCCGCGTAACGCAACCGCACGTTCACGCTTCGTGAGCGGCCGCTTCAACCTGCGCTCGAGCGCTCGTACTGCCGCAGTCTGTTCACGAGCGATCTGCGCTCGCTGACGGCGAACATCACGTGCGGACATACGACCACCGCGGCTGCGACCAGCTCTGGCCGACATGCGACCACGACGTGATGAACGATTTCTGGCGGAGGCGGAAGCTTTTTTACCTTTGGCAGCGCGGGCGCTCCGACCCGACGAGGAATGTCGTTTCTTCCCGAAAGCGGTACCGGAAATACATAGCGTCAAGAGGATAAATAGAATAAAGACAAACCGGTGGGGCCTACGGAAAAAAGAATTAGGAGTCATCAGGGCCTACTTACCTTTCTTAGGGATTGCTCACCAGGCGGCGAGTTAATTCGAAATACTTCTCCTCAGGTTCAAAATACCTAAACCCAGCTCGAGATGGCCTCTCGGCAATTGACTGCAACATTGAGGTGGGAAGAATTCCTAAACGGCGGTCCCTGGGGACATTGATTTGAGACCGACACAAATATAACATCGAGCCTCTCCCATGGGCAACAAAAAAGTAATTGATTATACATAAATCACTGGAAAGCCAGCGCAACACTGCCACTATGAGATTTCCAACTCTTGTCGAAAGCTTTCGCGCCCGACTCCTCCTGCTCCTCGCTCTCATGCTCGGTCTGACCCTCGGCATTCAGTACTACTTCAACCTCCGCGCCGTAAAAGCCAACGCCAAAATGATCGTCGAGCAGGAACAGGCCATTATGACTGGAGTCGCGCTCGGCCTGAACAGCCTGCAAAGCGACCAGTACCTCGACGAAATGCTCGGCAGTCTCAAAGACCCTTTACTCAAGGACAAGAATCTTCGCGTCAAGAACATCCTCGTCGTGGACGACAACGGCAACGTCATCGACAGCCTCGAGAAGGAGTACGTCCCGCGTCAGCGCGAAGATAAAAGCACGCAATACGTTCAATTCCAGGATCTCAAGTTGCCGCCGCTGCGCAGCGCCGTGCAGTACACGGGGGAGCACGAGCAACTCCCGGCCTGGATTCCCCCTTCGACCACCGGTGACTTCGGCGCCGCCGGCGCCATCTACTTTCCAGTACAGACTGATAACGGCCGCCGTTTCATAATTGTGGTACTGGATTCTGCGAGTATTCTCACAAATGTCTTCGAACGGCAGGCCACCCGCTCGGCTCTTTACACGCTCGGCGTCCTCTTTGTAACCACTCTTGTTACCGGTTTCTTCGTCTGGCGCTTTACCCGGCCTGTCAAAGAACTCGCCAATGCTGCCAGCAAGGTCGCCAGCGGAGATTTCGATGTTCAGGTGCCCACTCAAAGCCGCGATGAGATGGGCACGCTCGCCATCGCCTTCAATGAGATGACTGCCAAGCTCGGGCGCGCACGCGAACTCGAAATGCAGTTACATCAAGCGGAGAAGGGCGCCGTGGTCGGACGTCTGGCTGCGGCCATCGCGCACGAGATTCGAAACCCGCTCAACTACATCAACCTCACGCTCGATCATCTGCGCTCGTCGTTTGCGCCTGCTGATCAAGAAAAGCGAACCACCTTCATACGGCTTACCGATCAACTCAAAGCGGAAGTCGCGCGAATCAACCGACACATCACCGACTTCCTGAAGTACTCGCGGCCTTCGAAGCTCGAATTGCAGGACTTAGATATACGAGCCGAGGCTGAGGATGCTTTGCGTCTCGTGGAAGTGCGGGCTGGCGAGTGCGGGATCGAAACAAAGATTCTTGAGGATGGTCCACTGCCGCCGGTGACGGGCGATCGCGAATCGCTCCGTTCGGTTTTCACCAATCTGGTCATCAATGCGGTTGAGTCGATGGATGGCGAAGGCGGCAGCGTTTCGATCAAGTTGTCGAAGCCGGACGAGAACTCTGTTAAGGTAGAGGTCATCGATACAGGACGCGGCATCTCCCCCGACGACATTTCGAAAGTCTTTGAGCCGTACTTTTCAACGAAGGAAACAGGCACGGGACTGGGTCTGGCAATCGTGAAGAAAGCGATCGACGATCACGGCGGCACCATCAGCGTCGCGTCGAAGGAAGGCAGCGGTACCACGTTCACTATCATTCTGCCCGCTAGAGAGAAGGGACATGGCACGAAAGAGCATCCTCGTAGTTGACGACGAAAAATCGCAAAGAGAAATCCTGGAAATGATTCTGGCCGATGAAGGCTATGACGTGACCACCGCGGCGTCGGGCGAAGCTGCGCTCAAATTTGCCAGGGAGCGCCGGTTTGATTTGGCGCTGACAGACCTGAAGATGACCGGCATGGACGGCATCGAACTGCTCCAGCACCTGCTCGCCTACGACTCGTCGATTATCGTCATTCTCCTCACCGCCCACGGTTCAATCGAATCAGCGAAAGAAGCACTCCGGCGCGGCGCGTTTGATTATCTCGAAAAGCCGTACGACAAAGCCGCGCTACTCGAAACCATCAATCGCGCCCTCGACCGTCTTGATGCGATCGACAGCGAGATTATCTCGGCGTCGCCCAAGATGGAATCAGTAAAGAAGATGATCCTGAAAGTGGCGCGCTCAAATTCGACGGTCCTAATCCGTGGCGAATCGGGCACCGGCAAGGAGTTGATCGCGCGGGCAGTTCACAATCAATCACCGCGCGCAACGGAGATGTTTCAGGCAGTGAACTGCGCGGCCATCAACGAGAACCTGCTCGAATCGGAACTCTTCGGACATGAGAAAGGTTCGTTCACTGGCGCTCACGCGGAGAAGAAAGGACTGTTTGAGATCGCGGACCGCGGCACCTTGTTTCTCGACGAGATCGCCGAACTCGACGTAGGTATTCAGGCGAAGCTTTTGCGAGCCCTTCAGGAACGGAAGATCAGGCGCGTCGGTGGCACGCATGAGATCAATGTCGACGTGCGTGTGATTGCCGCGACGAATCGCGATCTCCGCGCAATGGTTTCCGATGGCCGTTTCCGTGACGATCTCTATTACCGTATCAACGTGCTCTCGATCGACGTGCCGCCGTTGCGCGAGCGGCGCGAGGACATTCCGGTGCTCATTGATTACTTCCTCAAGAAGCACACGAAGAACACGTCACGACTAATCACCGGCCTCACGCCCGAAACGAGGAAGTTGATGATCGACTACAGTTGGCCCGGCAACGTGCGGCAGTTGGAGTCAGCGATCGAGCGCGCGATTCTCCTGGCCGAGGGCGACAAGATTACTTTGGAAGATCTGCCAAGCGAAGTGCGCCAGGATGTTGGCCCAGCAGCGGAAGGTATGTTCAAGTTGCCGGCTGAAGGAATCAACTTCGAGGACGTGGAGCGAAATCTGATCACACAGGCGATGGAGCAGACCGATTACAACATTACCAAGGCGGCCAAGCTGCTCGGCCTTACCTTCCGCACCTTGCAGTATCGACTGGAAAAGTTTGGCATCAAGAAACCGGACGGCACCGGCGAGGAGGAATGAAAATGACAAAACATATTCTCACGACTACAGTCCTGTTTCTTGGCCTCGCGGTCACCGCGTCAGCGCAAAACAGAAGCGCCGCAGACAATTTGCAAGACCTGCGCGATATTGGGGTCGCGGTGGAATACGCGCAGGTCGACGGACTCGAAGGCGCGAAGCGGCCCACGATCTTGCAACGATTGCAGGACCGCGCTAAGGAGCAGCTAACGAAAGCAGAGGTTCCGCTACTTAAAGTCGCCGATGACGCGGACGTAACTGGCCGACCTCGTCTTGTTTTCGTGGTGACTGCCAACAAACAGACCGACACTGCTTCCGCGATCATTGTTGAAACCAAGCTTTATGAACGAGTGCGTCTGTGGCGCGATGCGACGAAAGAAATGGAACTGGCGACTTGGGTTATGCAGGGCATCGGCGGTCCGGTGGTGACAGAGCGAATGCTGTTCGATGTTTTTGACGCGCAACTCAACTCGTTCATCAGAGCTTATCGCGAGGCGAATCCGAAGGCAGTGCCGGCCGACAGCACTACTGCTAGTCCACCGACGCAACTCGCCGAGAACACGAACGGCCTAAATGGACTGAACGGGATCCGTCTTTTCGTTTCGTTCAGGCGTGATGCACGCCCCGGCGCCGACCAGCGCACTGAATTGCTGAAGGCGCTGCAAAAGGGAGCAGAGACCAAGTTGGTTGCGGCAGGAATTCCGATACTCACGCAGGCGGGCGAAAGCGAGAAAGCTGGGCAACCGCTGCTGTACTTATTCATAACTCTCAGTGAGCCTAACTATCACCGTCATCCAATCGAGATAGAGAGTAGATTTTGGCAGCAGGTCCGCCCGATTCGCGATCTGCGCAAGGAGGCCTATGTGGTTACGTGGGAATCACAAGCCAACGATGGTCCAATGGTTACGGATGAAGCAGTGCGTCGTGCCTTGAACAGTCAGCTTGACGAATTCATCAAGGCTTACACGACCGCGAATCCGAAGCCGCCGGCGGCGAATGTGAATGCGCCGTAACGGCCCCCAAAGTTCCCGGCGTTAAAACGCCGGGCTAGATCCAATCGACGCTACGCGTCGCAAGACAACCCCGCCTCAAGCTGCGAGACGCGTTTGCAGCACTAGCCACCCTTTCGGACTGTGGGAACTCACGTTGGACCTCACACACACTCATGCAAGTGTAGCGGCCGTTAACCGTTCCAGTAATGCAATTCGAAACCAAGAGGCATTTCAAACACTTCACCGGAGGTCCGTCATGAAATCTCGAGCGATCCTTTCATTCGTGCTATCACTGTTACTCGTCGGCTTCACGTCGTGCAGTTTCGCAGAACAACGCGTGGTTCCGGCTAATCGTGCTGACACATCAACTGCGAAATACGCTACGGAGTCGGTCCAACCTCAAGCCACCGCCGCGTCCACCGGGGACCTTAAACCTGTATCTTTAACCGATACCGAAAAGTTCGAAGCAATCACCGCCGCCGTAGATCGCAAAATCATCCGCAACGCCGATCTGACAATGGAAGTCCCTTCCACCATCGAGACGCAACATCGCATCGTCTCCATCGCCGAAACACACGGTGGCTTCGTCGTGACTTCCGAAGCGAAACAGCGAGACAACATCGAACCATCAAAACGCACGCTCGACATCAAACTCGTCGTTCGTGTGCCCGAAAACCAGTTTGGAGCCACACTCGATCAAGTCCGCGCTCTGGGCAATGGGACTCCAAATGAAGAAAAAGTTACCGGCCAGGACGTCACCGAGGAGTTCATCGATCTTGAAGCGCGACTCAAGACACAGAAAGCACTCGAGGCACAGTTCCTTCTGATCATGAGACAGGCTGGAAAAATCAGCGACGCGCTTGAAGTGCAACGCCAGATCGCCGACGTTCGCACCGAGATTGAAAAACTCGAAGGCCGCAAACGCTTTCTGGAAAACCGTTCGAGTCTCGCCACCATCACGGTCAATCTGCAAACGCCGACTCCGATCGTCGTCACGGCCACCGGCTTCAAGAGCAGCGTGCGCGACGCTGTTTCTGACAGCGTCGAGATGGCTTCGGCCATCGTGCTGTTTTTTGTGCGGTTCGCGATCGGAATGATTCCGATCATCGTGCTGGTGCTTTTGCCCGGTGCACTCCTCCTTCGCTATCTTATTCGGCGAGCCAAACGCCTGCGTCTGGCGGCAGCATTATCAGTTCCGGCTTCTCAATGAATGAAAATTCTTAAACTCTTTGTGATCGCTCTAGCAGGCTTGCTCATCGCGGCCTGCACAAAACCGGCGGCGGACACCAAACAACCGGCATCGACCGGAGGCAGTGAACCGCCGTCAATCGCTTCAACCGATGTTGTCAAAGCAACACCCGAAGAACTCACACTCGCGAAAGGTGAGTCGGGCTATGCCAACGTTCGCCTGCAAATCCAGAACGGTTATCACATCAACGCCAACCCGCCGAGTTTCTCTTACCTGAAAGCTACCGAGCTGGAGCTGAAACCTGCCGGCGGAATTTCAGTCGACTTTGTCAGTTATCCTGACCCGTTGACGCGAAACTTTTCGTTTGCGCCAGACGGGCCACTAAAAGTTTACGAAGGTGAGGCCATCGTGAAACCGATGCTCAAGGCGGCGCAGTCAGCAGAAACGGGAAAACACAACCTTTCGGCGAAACTGCGCGTCCAGGCATGTGACGATCAGGTTTGTTATGCGCCAGGCACAATCGACCTGACCATAGCGGTGACAGTGAAGTGAAGAAGTTCTGGATTATTGCGGCTGCTTTGTGCGGCGTGGCGGCTCTGGTTTTCGTATTCTGGGGCGACTATGACAAGGCGTTTATTGCAGCGGCGCTCGGTGCGGTTGCGTGGTTTTTGAACTACAGAGCAGGCTTGCGTGAGCTATACCACAGGGATGAAACGGACGATGATGAAGAAGCGGATGATGAAAACGATCAGTTGTAGTGTATTGATGGTTCTGGTTTTGCTGGGCGTTGTGCGGGCGTCCGACGCCGCTGACGTGCGCAACACGGTGCAGAACGTGTTCGAACAACTCAAGGCGCGCAACTACTCCAGCCTCTACGATCTTCTTCCCGATTCTTCACGCAACCGCATGTCACGCGATCGCTTTGTCAGCGCACTTCAGCGTGCGCAGGATTTTTATCAACTCGATCGACTCGAAATCGGCGCCGTCAAAGTTAACGGCAACCTCGCAGTGGTTGACACCGTTCTTTATGGACGCGTCGTCGCACCGATTCAGGCTGAGGGCAAGATCGTCGTTCAGCAATACCTGCTGCGTGAAGATGGAAAGTGGCGGGTGGCGACGGGCGATCAGTCAGCCGTCAAAAGATTTCTCGCGCAGAATCCCGGTTTCGGCAAAGGGTTCAAAATTCGCGCGCCGCGGATCTACGTCAAACAGGACAACAAATGGGTGGAGTTTAATCCGGGCCGTCGCTAACTCAGCAGCAGTAGATCATCAAAAGACATCTGCGCGTCGTCGACTCGCTCGGTGAATTCGCCGTGACGAATACGATGACGCGGAACTTCAAGCGCCTCACGAACCGCATCGAGATGAAACCTGATTATTCGCGGCGTGAGCCGCACTGAAGGGATGCGACGCTTTGCTGCCAGGCGCCTTATGGTCGATTCACTGACCTGCAGGTGCTTTGCAAGTTGTTTCGCAGTCAGGAATTCTTCGCGCTGCTCTTCCATGACTCAAGGCCCCCCTTGGAGTGCGGGGACTTGTCACCGCTTTGGTCAGTCGGTTATCGAGAACGTTTCAGAACAAAGCGGTGACAAGTCCCC
>DASXRE010000255.1:0-18959 GCA_036506775.1 Pyrinomonadaceae bacterium
GAGTTACTGCTTCGGCGGCTGCGGCTTGAGTTCCCACAAGCATCAGTTACGTTTCTCTGCTGACAAGGGCGGCCATACAACTTTCCGCGAACTCAATACGAGTCTTTTTGATTAGAATTTGTGTTGACAGAGAATGGCTCTCGTGGAATACTGGCGCGCCTCCCGACAGGACAGCAAATAGAAATCAGAAGCCACTCACTTGGCCTCAAGGGCGGTAGCCCGCAAACACTCACCGCCAAATCACAGCTTCAACTCAATTCACACCGGCAACTTCATGAGTAGCCTTGCAGTTGGCAGTCCGGATCACAGATTCGGAACAGGCGCGCCGCCAATCACTTTGGTGGACCTGCTCGAATGGCGAGCGCGCTTTCAAGCCGAGCGTGTGGCCTACACGTTCCTGACCGAAGGTGAAACGCAAAGCATCACGGTTAGCTGGAGTGAGCTTCATCATAAGGCGCGGCTCATTGGCCAACGATTGTCGGCGATCGGGGCGACAGGCAAGCCAGTGTTGCTCCTTTATCCTTCCGATCTCGAATACGTAGCCGCGTTCTTTGGTTGTCTTTACGCGGGTGCGATCGCGGTACCTGCTTACCCGCCGCGCCTGAATCGCACTCTGCATCGTCTGCAAGCAATCGTGGCTGATTCGCAAGCCAGCCTGGCGTTGAGTGTGTCGTTTATTCGTCAACGGATCGAACCTCTCTGCCAACAGTTTCCGAATCTGAAATCACTAAGCTGGCTCAGCACCAATGACCTCCCTCGGGACGGCTCGACGAGCGAATGGAACAAGCCATCGCTAACTGGAGAAACTCCCGCGTTCCTGCAATACACGTCCGGCTCAACCAGCCAGCCGAAAGGCGTGATCGTCAGTCACGCGAATCTCCTGCACAACGAGCAACTGATTCAGCAGGCGTTCGACCAGTCTGAATCCTCGATCATCGTCGGCTGGTTGCCGCTCTATCACGACATGGGACTGATCGGTAACGTGCTGCAAACACTCTATGTGGGCGCGCGTTGCGTTCTCATGTCGCCGGCGACGTTCTTGCAGAGTCCGTTTCGCTGGCTACAGGCGATCTCCGCATTCAATGCAACCACCAGCGGTGGGCCAAACTTCGCTTACGATCTTTGCGTGCGCAAGGTGAGTGACGAGCAGCGAGCACAACTCGATCTGAGCAGTTGGAAAGTCGCGTTCAACGGCGCCGAGCCGATCCGGCCGGCCACTCTCGAACGTTTCGCCACACGGTTCGGAGCGTGCGGCTTCAGGCCCGAGGCGTTTCATCCTTGTTATGGTTTGGCTGAAGCGACGCTCTTCGTTTCGGGTAAAGCGTCTCACGGACGTCCGAAGATCGAATCGTTCAGCGCGTCCGCGTTGACGAAGAATCATGTCGTAAATGCCAACGGCAACAGCGCGGATAACACAAGATTGGTTAGTTGCGGCGTTTCCTTTGGCGAACAGAAGTTGGTCGTCGTCAATCCCGAAACGTTCACCGAGTGTGGGTGCGGTGAAGTCGGCGAAGTGTGGATTGCCGGGCCAAGTGTCGCTCGCGGTTACTGGAATAGACCGGAAGCCACGGCGGAGACTTTTAACGGGTATCTTGCGGGTAATGATAGCGATGCGTTTTTGCGCACGGGTGACCTTGGTTTCCTGCACGATGGCGAACTCTACGTTACCGGCCGTCTAAAAGACCTGATCATCATCCGCGGCTTGAATTATTACCCGCAAGACATCGAACAAACAGCGGAACAGAGCCATCGCTCGCTGCGAGCCGGGTGCGGCGCGGCGTTCTCGCTCGAAGTCGAAGGCGAAGAGCGCCTGGTGATCGTTTACGAAGTCCAGCGAAACCGTCCGGTAACAGACAAAGAGATTATTGACGCTGTTCGGCAACGAGTGGCGGAAGAGCACGAGGTTCAGGTTTATGCAGTATCCCTGGTGCGGCAAGGCGCAGTACCCAAAACATCGAGTGGCAAGATTCAGCGCAGCGCGTGCCGCCGCGCGTTTGTCAAAGGCGAGTTGGAACTCGAAGCGGAATGGCGTGAGGCGGCGTGTGAAACGAATCCGGTTGAGACGACGGGAGCGGCAGCAAGCCGCGCGTTAAGCGACGAGTCGCCCGAAGCTTGGTTACAAGCCAAATTGGCCGCGCTGCTGCGCGTTCGACCGACGGACATTGACAGGCACCACGCGATCACTCGTTACGGACTCGATTCGTTGATGGTGGTTGAACTGTCGCACAGCATCGAAGAGAAATTCGGCATCGCAATTCCACTCGCCGCGTTGTTTGAAAGCGTCAGCATCGCACAGCTTGCTGAACAGTTGCGGCGTGTCTCTTCTCAGAAGATTGGTTCGGCCGTTGAGTCGAGGGAAAGCGACTCGCCGGTTAATTTCAATTCACTTTCGAGCAGCCAGCAATCGCTCTGGTTCCTGCACCAGCTCGCGCCCGAAGATCCGACTTACAATCTTGCATTTGCGGCCCGCATTCGCGGTACGCTCGATATCGCGAGTTTGCGCAGTGCGTTTCAAGCGCTCGTTGAGCGTCACGATTCGTTGCGTACCACGTTTGCGGAGGAGAACGGCGAGCCGGTGCAGCGCGTGCTCGAACACGCCATCGTCTGTTTCGAAGAACACGATGCATACGAGTGGGATCAGGCGACGTTGGATGAACGCCTGATCGCAGAGGCGCAGCGCCCGTTTGATCTGGAACACGGTCCATTACTCAAGATTCACCTTTTCACTCGTCCCGCCGGCGAGAACGTCCTGCTGCTCACAACGCATCACATCATCGTCGACCTCTGGTCACTGACGGTTCTAGTTCACGAGCTGGGTGTTCTCTACAACACTCACCGTTCAGGAACGCAAGCCGCTCTGCCGCCACTCTCGCGCCAATATGTTGACTACGTGCGCTGGCAGAACGATCTGCTGCAAAGCGAACTGGGCCAGGGTCATCACCGTTACTGGCAGGAACAATTGGCGGGGCCGCTTCCGGCACTCGCGTTGCCGACCGATCGACCGCGTCCACCGCTGCAAACTTATCGCGGCGCAGCTCATTCTTTCCGGCTCAATCCCGAGCTGACGCGGCGGATCAAGGTTTTCAGCCAGGAGCAGAACGCGACGCTTTACATGGCGCTGCTCGCCGCGTTTCAGGTCCTCCTTTATCGCTATACCGGCCAGCAGCAGATTCTAGTCGGGTCGCCAACATCGGGTCGCAACCGCGGCTGGCTGGCAGGACTCGTGGGATATCTCGTAAATCCTCTCGCGTTGCGCGCAGATCTCTCGCCTGATGAACCCTTCGAACAATTTTTACAGCAGGTGCGGCGCACCGTCCTGTCAGCGTTCGAACATCAGGATTATCCGTTTACCTTGCAGGTGCAGGATGTTCAGCCGGAACGCGACGCCAGCCGCTCGCCGATCTTTCAGGTGATGTTTGCACTGCAGAAGTCACACCTGCGGAACGATCAAATGATGGCGGCGTTTGCGGTCGGCGATGAGGGCGCACAGATTCCGCTCGGCGACGTGGTGCTGGAGTCAGTTGCGCTGCCGCAATGTACCGCGCGTTTTGATCTGACGTTGTTGATGGCGGACGTGGATGATCATCTGGCTGCGAGTCTCGAGTACAACACCGACCTGTTTGACGCCACGACGATCGAACGGATGTCACGGCAGTTCGAACGTTTGCTCGAGAGTATCGTGACGACACCGCAGACAGCGGTTTCGCGGCTGCCGATTCTGAGTCGCACAGAGCGGCAGCTACTCGCTGAATGGAACGACACGCAACGTGAGTATCCTCGCAGCGAAGGAATGCACCGCCCGTTCGAGGCGCAGGTCGAGCGCTCGCCGAATGCCGTGGCGCTCGTCGTTGGTTCAGAGCGGCTCACTTACAAGGAGCTGAACGAACGGGCGAATCGCCTCGCCCATCGTCTGATCAGTCTCGGTGTGTGCGCTGAGCATCGCGCCGGAATCCTGCTGGAACGTTCAGCCGAGATGGTGATCGCACTTCTGGGAGTGCTGAAAGCCGGCGGCTGTTACGTTCCACTGGATCCGGCGTATCCGGAAGAGCGGCTCGCGTTCATGAAGGAAGATGCCGGGTTCACGGTGTTGTTGACGAGCCGCGAACTCGTGAACGAGTTGAGTCGTGAATCGCAGCCGCAAGCGAGCGGCAACCCGGCGATCGAGGTCGACCAGCATCAATTGGCGTATTTGATTTACACCTCCGGCTCGACGGGCCAGCCGAAAGGCGTCGCAATCGAGCACGGCAGCGCGACGGCGTTCATTCATTGGGCCAGCGAAGTCTTCAGCGACCACGATCTGAGGAACGTGCTGTTTTCCACGTCAATCTGTTTCGATCTTTCGATCTTTGAAATGTTCGTGACGCTGAGCCGTGGTGGACAGATCGTACTCGCCGAAAACGCGTTGCAATTACCAGAGCTGCCGGCCGCGGGCGAAGTGACGCTAATCAACACCGTTCCGTCAGCGATGGCCGAACTGTTGCGAATGCGCGCGGTGCCTCCGTCAGTGCGCGTGGTGAATCTGGCGGGTGAACCGCTGAGCGACGATCTTGTCTCCGAGATTTACGCCACCACACAAGTCGAACGCGTTTACAACCTTTATGGTCCATCCGAAGACACGACGTACTCGACTTACACCCTCTGCCGAAACGGGGAGCACGTCACCATCGGCCGGCCGGTAACGAACACGCGCGTCCACGTCCTCGACGAACAGTTACAACCGGTGCCCGTCGGGGTGATTGGAGATCTCTACATCGCGGGCGGCGGACTGGCGCGTGGCTACTGGTCGCGGCCCGAAATGACAGCCGAGAAGTTCATTCCCGACAGTCTCAGCAGCGAAGAGGGACAACGACTCTATCGCACTGGCGACAAGGCGAGATATCTGGCGAATGGACACCTGGAATTTGTCGGCCGCGCCGATCATCAGGTGAAACTACGCGGCTATCGTATCGAGTTGGGCGAGATCGAGAGCGTCTTGCGCCGGCACGAACGGGTCCAGGACGCAATCGTGGTGGCGCGCGATTACGAAGGTAACGAGAAGCGTTTGGTGGCTTACGTGGTGGCGGGCAGCGCAGTGCGGGTGAGTGAACTCCGCGTATGGGTGAGAGAGCGGCTACCGGAGTTCATGACACCCGCTGCGCTCGTGCTGCTGGAGGCGTTTCCACTCACGCCCAATGGGAAGATCGATCGCAAAGCTTTGCCCGCGCCTGATTTCACCGTCGCCGTGGAAGACTCGATCACTGCGCCACGCACGCAGATCGAAGAAGTGCTGCTGGGTATTTGGGCCAACGTGCTCGGTGTGCAGCAGTTGGGCATCCACGACAACTTCTTCGAACTCGGCGGTCACTCGTTGATGGCGACGCGATTGATCTCGCAAGTGCGCAACGAACTGCACGCTGAAGTTCCGCTGAGCAAGGTATTTGAGGCGCCGACGGTTGCGCGGCTCGCGCAACACGTCGAACAGGTCTTGAGCGATGCGCCCGCAGTTGTTTACACATCGATAGAGCCCGCGCCGCGTAACGAGCCGCTGCCACTCTCGTTTGCGCAACAGCGTCTCTGGTTCCTGGACCAGATGGAACCAGGCAATCCGTTCTACAACATCGCGGCAATGGTCCGGCTCAAAGGCGAGTTGAACGTGCAGGGGTTGGAACACAGTTTCGCCGAGATCGGGAATCGTCATGAAGCTCTGCGCACCCGATTCGAGGTGGTCGACGGACAACCGATCCAGATCGTTACCCCGGCACTATCGTGGAGCACACCGCTGATTGACCTGCGAGAGCTAACCGAGGAGGCGCGCGAAGAGGAATTGGCGCGACGCGCCGCTGAAGAGGCACAAACACCATTCGATCTCTCGACCGGTGGCTTACTCAGAACAATCCTCTTGCGGTTGGACGAAGAAGACTACGCACTGCTGGTGACGATGCACCACATCGTCAGCGATGCCTGGTCAGTTGGAATTCTTATCAAAGAGCTGACGGCAGTCTACGGATCTTTTGTCGATGAACAGGAGTTGCCGCTGCCGCCGCTCAGCATCCAGTATCCCGACTACGCGCGCTGGCAACAGCACTGGCTACAAGGCAACGTGCTGGCAACGCAGCTCGATTACTGGAAGCAGCACCTGCAAGGTGCGCCTGCGTTGCTCAATTTTCCAACTGATCGACCGCGACCGGCAGTGCAAAAGTTTGAAGGCGAAACGCAAACACTTGAATTGCCAAAAGCACTGACCGAATCGCTGAAGAGCTTGAGCCGTCAACAGGGCGCGACACTCTTCATGACGTTGCTTGCAGCTTTCAAGACGCTGTTGTTTCGTTACACGGGCCAGACCGACATTGTAGTCGGTACTCCAATAGCTGGACGCAATCGTGCAGACATCGAAAACCTCATCGGCTTCTTCGTCAACACGCAGGCGATTCGCACGCAACTGGCGGCCGAGATGAGTTTCAAGGAGTTGCTGGCCCAGGTTCGCACAGCAGTGCTTGAAGCTCATGCGCGACAGGATCTGCCATTTGAAAGACTCGTCGAAGAGTTGCAGCCCGAACGCAGTCTCAGTCACACGCCGATCTTTCAGGTGATGTTTGCGTTGCAAAACGTGCCAATGCCGGCGCTGGAGTTAAGCGGTCTCTCAGTGGCTTCGATCGAAGCAACAGTCCAGACTGCGAAGTTCGATTTCTCGTTGTCGTTTGAAGAGACGACGGAGGGACTGATTGGGACGCTGGAGTACAACACCGATCTTTTCGCTGCGTCAACGATGACGCGTTTGCTCGATCGTTACCAGCAACTGTTGCAACAGGTGGTGCAACACGACGAAGCAAAGCTCGGCGATTTGCAGTTGCTGAGTGAAGACGAGCGCCAGCAGTTGCTCTTTGACTGGAACAACACGCAAACCGAGCGCTCTTCGTTTGCATGTGTGCAGCAACAGTTTGAGCGCCACGCGGAGTCGCAGCCTGATGCCATCGCATTGTTGTGCGGCGATCAGGTGTTGAGCTATCGCGAGTTGAACCGGCGCGCGAATGCACTGGCGCATCAACTGCACAGCCGTGGCGTTGGACCGGAGAGTATCGTCGGTATTTGCGCTGATCGTTCCCTTGAGTTGGTCATCGGCGTGCTGGGTATTTTGAAAGCAGGTGCAGCGTACTTGCCGCTCGATCCGCACTATCCGCGCGAGCGTCTGAGTTTCATGTTGCAGGACTCCGGTGCATCCGTGCTCCTGACCCAGGAAGGGTTGGAAACAGGGATCTTCGACGGAAAGACAGCAACACCGGATACACACACGGATCTCAACAACCTCGCTTACGTCATTTACACCTCAGGTTCAACCGGGCGACCGAAAGGCGTGGCCGTCTCACACGACGCGCTTCTGAACCTCGTCGCCTGGCATGTGTCAACCTTCAAGGTCTCGGCTTCCGACCGCTCAACGCTACTGGCCGGCGTGAGCTTCGACGCTTCGGTCTGGGAGCTTTGGCCCTATTTGTGCTGCGGTGCATCGCTCGACATCCCGCCCGACGAGTTGCGCTCTTCGCCCGAAGATCTGCGCGACTGGTTGACGCAACGTGAAGTCACCATCAGTTTCGTTCCGACTCCGGTCGCCGAGCCAATCCTGAATCTGGAATGGTCCGCACAGACGAGGCTGCGAGCGTTGCTGACTGGTGGCGACCGACTGAACACCTGGCCTCCTGAGTCGCTGCCGTTCGAGTTGGTCAACAACTATGGACCAACTGAGAACACGGTAGTGGCAACGTCGGGTATGGTCGCCCGCGGCAATGAAACTGAGCGAGCCGCACCGGCCCTCGGCAGGCCGATTAGCAACGTCTGGGTTTACATCGTGGACCAGCGCGGTGAACCGGTGCCGGCTGGCGTCGCCGGTGAGTTGTGGGTGGGCGGCGAGAGTCTCGCGAGAGGATATCTGCAGCGACCGGAGTTGACGGCCGAGAGTTTCATACCCGATCCGTTCAGCGGCGAAGCGGGGGCGCGGCTGTATCGCACCGGCGACTTAACGCGATACTTGCCCGACGGCGTAATCGAGTTTCTCGGCCGCAGCGGCAGTCAGGTGAAAGTTCGCGGTCATCGCATCGAACTGGGTGAAATCGAAACCGCGCTGCGCGAGTTGACGAACGTGCGTGAAGCAGTGGTGCAATGCTGGGAGCCGCGACCGGGTGAACAGTCGTTGGTGGCGTATGTTGTTCCTGCTGATCGCCACGCCGTGCTCGTGAGCAACGACTTGCGCGCGACACTCCGCGAAAAACTGCCTGACTACATGGTGCCCGCATTGTTTGTCGTGCTCGACGAGTTGCCCTTAACGGACAACGGCAAGATCGATCGCCGTGCTTTACCCGCGCCGCAACCGGCCGACTTCGATGACGCGCCAACGCGACCGCGCACACCAACCGAAGAGTTGTTGATGAACATCTGGGCCGAGATTCTGCGTATGCGTAGAGTCGGCTTGCACGACAACTTCTTTGATCTCGGAGGGCATTCGTTGCTCGCAACGCAGGTCGTCTCACGTGTGCGCGAGACCTTCAAGGTTGAGTTGCCACTGCGCGCCTTGTTCGAGAGTCCCACCATCGCGGAGTTGGCGCAGAGTGTCGATATGTTGCTGCAATCTGAAACAGGAGCGACGCTGACACCGATTGAACGCGTGGACCGAGCAGGGAATTTGCCGCTCTCGTTTGCCCAGCAACGTCTCTGGTTCATCGACAAACTCTCAGCCAGCAACACGGTTTACAACATCCAGGTGGCCGTGCGCTTGCGCGGTGAGCTGAATCATCCGGCGCTCGAAAAAGCTCTCAACGAAATCATCCGGCGACACGAAGTGCTGCGCACGAATTTCTCGATTCGCAACGGCACGCCCGTGCAAGTCATCGCGCCCGAGTCTTCCACCTCATTGCCGGTGCGGGATCTTTCAGACCTCCCGCCAGAAGAGCACGTGGCCGCGATCAAACAGATCCACGCCGCGGAAGGGCGCCATGCGTTTGATCTGAACCATCTGCCGCTGCTTCGTTTCCGCCTTCTCAAGTTGGGCCACACAGAGCACGCGCTGTTGCTGACGATGCATCACATCATCTCCGATGGCTGGTCGTTGGGCGTGATCACGCAAGAGCTCGCCGCGCTGTATGAATCATTCGCCTCCGAACAAGCAGCAGCGCTGGCGGAACTGCCCGTGCAGTACGCAGACTTCGCTCATTGGCAGCACGAATGGTTGCAAGGTGAAGTGCTCGAAGCGCAGCTCGCCTACTGGAAGAAACAACTCGGGCAGATGCCAACGCTCGAATTGCCGGCGGATAGGCCACGTCCCGCGGTGCAAAGCTTTCGCGGTAAGCGGCGCAGCTTCACGTTGCCCGTCGATCTCTCGAAGTCGCTCACGGGATTCAGCCGCCGCGAGGGCGTGACGCTCTACATGCTGACGCTCGCGGCCTTCAAAGTGCTCCTCGCTCGCTACAGCGGTCAGGACGACATCGTCGTCGGCACCGACATCGCCAATCGCAACCGCAGCGAGATCGAACCGCTCGTCGGGTTCTTCGCGAACCAGCTCGTGTTGCGAACAGACCTGTCCGGTAATCCGACTTTCAGCGAGTTGCTAGGCCGAGTTCGCGAAGTCACGCTGGGCGCGTATGCGCACCAGGACATGCCGTTTGAACGACTGGTTGAGGAACTGCAACCCGAGCGCGACTTGAGCCGCAATCCGCTGTTCCAGGTGATGTTCATCTTTCAAAACAATCCGATGCCCGCGCTCGCGCTTGGGAATCTGGCAATGGAACCGCTGGAGATCTCGGAAGCGACGACTGCTTTCGACATCACGCTCGCGCTGGGCGCGGGATCGGATGGCGAGATCAACGGCTCGGTGCGTTACAGCACCGATCTCTTCGACACTTCAACCATCGAGCGCATGATCGGACATTACCAGACCCTGCTGCGGTCCATCGTGGCCGATGGTGATGCGCGTCTCAACTCGCTCGAGATGTTCACCGAAGCAGAACAGAAACAGAAGCTCGAGAACAAAGAAGAGCGCCGCGAGTCGAAGTTGAAGAAGCTGCTGAGCGTCAAACCGAAGGCGGTCAAGCTTTCTGAGCGCAACATCGTGACAGAGACGCGGCTGAGTCCGCGGATGCTGCCCGTGGTGTTTCAACCGCAATTTGAGGGAGTCGATCTGGTTAGCTGGGCCATTCAGAATCGCGACACGATCGATAACCGGCTGCAACAACACGGCGCCCTGCTATTCCGTGGTTTCAATACTCGTTCACTGAAAAGCTTCGAGCTGTTCACCACCACGATCGCGTCGTCACTGATGAGCTACGGCGAACGCTCTTCGCCGCGCCACGCTCTGAGCGGCAAGATCTACACCTCGACCGATCACCCCGCTGATCAGCACATACTGCTGCACAACGAACAGTCGTATACGCTCAACTGGCCCATGAAGATCTGGTTCTTCTGTGTGCAGCCGGCGCATGACGGCGGTCGCACGCCGATCGCCGACAGCCGCCGCATCTTCAACCGCTTGCCGGCACCCGTGATCGAAAAGTTTGTGCAGAAGCAGGTCATGTACGTGCGCAACTATGGAGACGGTCTCGGGCTTTCGTGGCAGGAAGCGTTCCAGACTGAAGACAAACAGGTGGTCGAAGAGCATTGCCGCCGCGACTCAATCGACTTTGAGTGGAAAGACGAAAACCGGCTGCGCACGAAGCAGATTCGACCGGCAGTGCGAACGCATCCGCGCACGGGCGATACAGTCTGGTTCAATCACGCTGTCTTCTTCAACGTGCACAGTCTGGATAAGACCGCGCGCGAGTCTCTGCGCGCCGGAGTCGACGACTTCGACCTTCCGTTCAATACATTCTACGGCGACGGCTCGCCGATCGAGTCTTCTGTGATCGAACAGATCTACGAAGTATATCGTTCGGAGCAAGTCGCATTTGACTGGCAGACGGGTGACATCCTCATGCTCGACAACATGCTCGTTGCGCACGGTCGCGAGCCGTTCGTTGCGCCGCGTGAGATCGCGGTGGCGATGGCCGAGCCGTTTTCCGAGTTCGGCCACAAAGAGGCACGAGAGGCAGAAGGGTTTCGGGCGTAAGAGTGATGCAGAGCGTTGTTGAAGGTTTCAGGCTTTCGCCGCAGCAGCGACGGCTGTGCAAGTTACAACAGGACGCGAATGGTGACGGTCGCGCGTTTGCGTCGCAGCTCGTGTTGTCGCTGGAAGGCGAGCTGCGTGTAGAGGCGTTCCGTGCGTCGCTCGAAAGAGTGTGTGCGCGGCACGAGTCGCTGCGCACGACGTTTCGACGTTTGCCGGGTGTGGCGATGCCTGTCCAGTCCGTGTCGGACGACCTCGCTCCAGCGTGGCAAACGATCGATCTCGGCGACAGTGACGACTCCGCCCCATTGGCTCGAGTTGATGAACTACTCGCACAGGAGAGCCGCCGTCAGTTTGATATCGAAAATGGACCGCTGGTGCAGGCGACATTGTTTGTTCTTGCCGCTGATCGGCACTTGTTGTCCGTCACTTTGCCTGCGCTCTGCGCTGATCGCCGGACTCTAACCAATCTGTTCCTGGAACTCGCCCAGGAGGTTTCCGACGAAGAGCCGTTTCAGTACCTTCAGTTTTCCGAATGGCAAAACTCTCTATCGGAAGAGGAAGACGCTGCCAAAGGTAAGGAGTATTGGACCAGACAGGATCTATCCTCTTTGTCCGTTTCGTCCGTGCTCTTTCCGGGCCACGCTTCTCGAGCCAAACAGTCCGAGGCGCTTCAGTCAGTCACACTCCACTCGTCGCCTGTAGACACAAGCTCGACCGTCTTGCTCGCTGCCTGGCAAACGCTCTTGCGTCGCTTGACGCAACAGCCAGTGGTGATCGGAAACATTTGCGAAGGCCGGTCCTACGAACTGTTACACGATGCTTTTGGCTTGTTTGCACGTGTACTGCCGGCGTGTTCTCAATCCACTGAAAACCTGCGCTTCAGCGAAGTCGTCGCCCAGATCGATGGTTTCCAGCACGAATCAGAAGAGTGGCAAGACTACTTCGATCTGGACCAGCATTTTTCGTTCGGCTTCGAATACGCAGAACAGCCACGGCCGCAAAAGCAAAACGATCTGCAAGTCTCCGTCCAGCGGCAACACAGCCACTTCGAACTGTTCGATCTGAAACTCAGTTGCGTCGCCACGAATTCTGCCATCGAGCTAACGTTCGAATACGACAGCGCTCTATTCGACGAAGCTTACGTTCACCACCTGGCTGAACAGTTTCAGACCCTGCTCTCTTCGGCACTCGAAGATCCTGAGACCGTGGCAGACGATCTGGATATCGTCAGCTCCGCCGAACGGCAGCGACTAGTCGTCGAGTGGAACGACACAAAACGCGACTACGATCTCGACCGGTGCATTCACGAAGTCTTCGAAGAGCAGGTCGAACACACGCCCAGCGCACTCGCTGTCGTCTTTCAGGAACAGCAACTCACTTTTGCCGAGTTAAATCAACGCGCCAACCAACTAGCGCATTATCTGCAAGCCCAAGGCGTCGGACCCGAAACTCCTGTCGGCATTTGTCTCGAACCGTCGCTGGAAATGATCGTCGCTGTTCTTGGGATTCTGAAAGCCGGTGGTGCATACGTCCCACTCGATCCGCGCAATCCAAAGTCACGAATTGATCAACTGGTCAGCGACGCCGGCATCGCGATCCTGCTGACACGAGAAGAGCTCGCGCAAGTTCGCGACGAAAACACAGACAATCCACCAGGCAGTCTGACCGCCGAGAATCTCGCGTACATCATCTACACCTCCGGTTCGACCGGACAACCGAAAGGCGTCATGGTCCAGCATCGTTCGGTGCTCAACCTCGCCGCCGCCTTGCGCGATGAAGTCTATGCCGGTCTCGGTCCCGGACTCAGAGTCGGTCTCAGCGCGCCTCTGGCTTTCGATGCGTCGGTGAAGCAGCTTGTACAACTGCTCTCGGGTCACACGCTGTACCTGCTTCCCGAAGATCTCCGGCTCGACGCCGCGCGGGCGCTTGACTACATCGACCATCACGCACTCGACGTGCTTGATTGCACGCCAGCACAACTGAAACTTCTGCTCGCCGCCGGCTTGAATAAAGACACAAAGCACACGCCAAAGCTCATGTTAGTCGGCGGCGAAGCACTCGACGAGTTGACGTGGTCACGTGTCGCCGAAGATCAACGCACGCGCTTCTACAACGTTTACGGTCCAACCGAATGCACGGTTGATGCAACCTGGACGCGCCTGACCAGCGGGCAGCAGCCAAACATCGGCCGCCCGATTCCAAACGCACAAACCTGCATCCTCGATCAGAACCTGAGGCCCGCCGGTATTCACGTAACCGGCGAGCTTTACATCAGCGGCGAAGGACTCGCTCGCGGCTATTTCAATTCACCAGAACGTACAGCCGAGCGATTCATTCCCGGTGGCTTGAGTGGACGGCCCGGTGCGCGTCTGTATCGAACCGGAGATCTGGCCCGCTATTTACCAGATGGCTCGATCAGCTTCATCGGCCGCAACGACACGCAGATCAAGGTGCGTGGACATCGAATCGAGTTGGGCGAGATCGAAGCCGTTCTTCGTCAGCACGAGAAGGTGCAAGAGGCGGTTGTCGTGGCGCGCGAGGATCGAAAGGGAGACGTGCGGCTGGTCGGATACCTCGTCACACATGACGGCGAAGTGGACGTCACTGAGTTTCGACGCGCGTTGAGCGAGCGACTGCCCGACTACATGGTGCCGTCGTTTCTGGTCACGATGGACGAACTTCCACTGACACGCAACGGCAAGGTCGATCTCGCCGCGCTGCCCGCGCCCGAAGCAGCACGTCGTTCACGTGACGAAAACTACGTCGCGCCACGCAACGAGATTGAAGCCGCGATCGCGCGCGTGTGGCAGGAAGCACTCAGCGTCGAGCGAATCGGAGTGAACGATAACTTCTTTGACGCCGGCGGACACTCGTTGCTCATGGTCCAGGTGCATAACAAGTTGAGCGAGATGTTTGATAAGCAGATTTCGATCGTAGAGATGTTTGCCAAACCCACGATCAGCGCGCTCGCCGAATACTTCAGCGAAACGAACGGCCACAAACCTACCTTTGAAAGAGCCATGAACCGCGCCGCGCGCCGGCGTCAAGCCGTCAGCATGCGGCAGTAAGAAAGATCATGAACACAAATCAAGTTGAGGGAATAGCAGTAGTCGGGATGGCCGGGCGCTTTCCCGGTGCAAACGACATCGCCGAATACTGGCGCAACCTGCAAGCGAGCGTCGAATCGATCCGGTTTTTCAGTGACGAAGAACTGAAGAGCGCCGGCATCGACGCAGCACGTCTGAACTCGCCAAATTTCGTCAAAGCGAAAGGCGCAATCGAAAACGGCGACATGTTCGACGCGGCCTTCTTCGGTTTCACGCCACGCGAGGCGGAGATCATGGACCCGCAGCACCGCCTCTTCATGGAGCACGTTTGGACGGCTCTTGAAGACGCCGGTTACGACTCTGAGACTTATGACGGCGCGATCGGTCTTTACGGCGGCGCGGGCATGAACACCTACCTGCTCATGAACCTGATGTCGAATCGTGATCTGCTCGACGCAGTCGGCCTGTTGCAGGCATCCGTGCAGAACCGTGGCGATCACCTCACGACACACGTCGCTTATGAGTTAAACCTCAAGGGACCAAGTCTCACGATTCAAACTGCCTGCTCGACGTCGCTGGTCGCCGTTCATACGGCCTGTCAGAGCCTGCTGAATTTTGAATGCGACATGGCGCTGGCCGGCGGCATCACGATCAACGTGCCACTCAAAAACGGTTACACGTATCTCGAAGGCGGTATCTATTCGCCCGACGGTCACTGTCGTGCGTTCGACGAGAAAGCACAGGGCACAGTGCAGGGCGACGGCGTCGGTGTGGTTGTGCTGAAACGCCTGAGCGATGCGCTCGCTGACGGTGACACGATTCATGCGGTAATCAGAGGCTCTGCGGTAAACAACGACGGCTCGTTGAAGGTCGGCTACACGGCCCCGAGCGTTAACGGTCAGGCGGAAGTGATCGCCGAAGTGCACGCGGTCAGTGGGGTCAATCCCGAGACGATCACCTACGTCGAAACTCACGGCACGGGCACGTCGCTTGGCGATCCAGTCGAGATCGAGGCGCTGACACGCGCGTTTCGTCACGCCACGGAGGCGAAAGGGTTTTGCGCGATTGGTTCGGTGAAGACCAATCTCGGCCATCTCGATGCGGCGGCCGGCGTCGCTGGTCTAATCAAGACCGTGCTCGCACTCGAGCACCGGGAGCTTCCGCCGTCTCTCAACTTCGAAACAGAAAACCCGCGCATCGACTTTGCGAACAGCCCGTTTTACGTCAACGCAAACTTGTCTGAATGGAAAACTGTGAATGGCGAGCCGCGGCGTGCCGGTGTGAGCTCGTTTGGCATTGGCGGGACGAACGCGCACGTTGTCCTGGAAGAAGCGCCTGCGCCCGTTGCTTCCGAGTCGAAACGAAACTGGCACCTGCTGCCACTCTCAGCGCGCACCAGCAGTGCGCTCGATGCCGCGACTGCCAACCTTCACGCGCACTTAAGAGAACATCCGGAGCTCAACGTTGCGGACGTGGCTTACACCCTGGAGGTCGGACGAAAGAAGTTGAATCACCGCCGCGTTCTCATCTGTAGCGATACGGCAGACGCCGTCCGCGCGCTCGAGACGCTTGATGCACGACGTGTCTTTACGAGTCTTCAGGAGCCGCGCAATCGTCCGGTCGTGTTTCTGTTTCCGGGACAAGGTGCGCAATACGTACGCATGGGCCAGGAGCTTTATCAGGCCGAGCCGCCCTTCCGCGCGCAGATCGATTCGTGTTCGGAGATGCTGAAACCGGATCTCGGTTTCGATCTTCGCGACGTGCTGTATCCAACTGATGAGGCGCTGGGCGACGCAAAAGAGAAACTGAATCAAACGTTCGTCACGCAGCCGGCGCTCTTTGTCACCGAGTACGCCCTCGCGCGGCTGTGGATGTCGTGGGGTGTGCAGCCGGAAGCGATGATCGGTCACAGCATCGGCGAGTATGTCGCGGCTTGCCTGGCTGGCGTGTTCTCGCTCGAAGACGCGCTACGACTGATCGCCGCGCGCGGACGTCTGATTCAAACGCTGCCTTCAGGTTCGATGCTGGTTGTTTCCTTGCCGGAGCAGAAGCTGCGCCCATTGATCGAAGCGCGACCGGAGTTGGCGCTTGCGGCCGTGAATTCGCCGGGTCTGTGCACAGTCTCGGGGCCACACGAAGCGATCGATCGACTGGAAGAAGAGTTGAAACCGGAACAGCTCATGTTGCGGCGCCTGCAAACTTCACACGCGTTCCACTCAGCGATGATGGAACCGATTCTCGGCGCGTTCCTTGAAGAGGTGTCGAAGACAAAACTGAACGCGCCCTCGATGGCGTATCTTTCGAACGTTACCGGCAACTGGATCACGGCTCAAGACGTGACCGATCTGACTTACTGGACCCGGCACATTCGCCAGACAGTGCTCTTCAACAACGGCATCAGCGAGATTTTCAACAACCCCGAACGTCTGTTGCTTGAAGTTGGACCAGGAAACGCGCTGACCGTCCTCTCGCGGCATCATCCGCAACGAGGCGCCGCGCAGGTAGTGCTCAATTCGTTGCGACGTGCTGACGAACAGGAGCCTGACGAAGCGTCGATGCTGACGGCGTTGGGACGCATGTGGCTGGCGAATGTGAACGTCGAATGGGACAGGCTGTGGGGTGGGGAGCGGCGTCGCCGCGTTTCGTTACCGTCGTATCCGTTTGAGCGGAAGCGTTACTGGATCGAGGCGCAGGCTGGGTCAGGCCACTCGACGAAGCATCTGCTGCGCAAGGATCCCGAGATCAGCAACTGGTTCTATGCTCCTTCGTGGCGCCGATCGGCTTTGACTGCCACAAACGGAAAGCTCGCAGGCGAACGGCGGCGCTGGCTGATCTTCGCTGACGAATGTGGCATCGGCGCTGAACTGTCGAAACGGGTCGGTTCAAT
Organism: Pyrinomonadaceae bacterium; assembly: GCA_036506775.1. GTDB lineage: Bacteria > Acidobacteriota > Blastocatellia > Pyrinomonadales > Pyrinomonadaceae > PSRF01. The sequence goes on from DASXRE010000255.1 coordinate 17,000, forward strand.
GGGCCACGAAGTCATCACGGTTAGCGCCGGCGATGAGTTTCAGCAAATCTCAAAAGGGAATTACGCAGTCAATCCTGGCCGGCGCATTGATTACGACTCGTTACTGAAAGAGATCGGCGCCGTTAGTGAAACGGCGCAGACCATTGTGCATCTCTGGAACGTCACGTCGAAGCCGGACAGTTTCGATGCCGAAGAGTTGCAGGCGCGCAGCTTCTACAGTCTGCTGTTTCTCGCGCAGGCGCTCGGAGATCAACTGCTCATGCTGACACCAGCCGACGTGCACATCGAAGAGAAGCTGAATATCTGCGTCGTCTCAAACGAGTTGCAGGAGGTTACGGGTGAGGAAGACCTGTGTCCCGAGAAGGCAACGCTGCTCGGTCCTTGTCGAGTGATCTCGCAGGAATATCAGAACATACTCTGCCGCAGCATCGATGTGATTGTCCCGCAAGCGGGAAGCACGGGATTAGTCGATCAATTACTCGCTGAGATTTCGGGCGATAGTACGGACCGCGTGGTTGCGTATCGCGGCCGCCATCGCTGGGTGCAAGACTTCGAACAGATTCAGCTCGATACCGTCGAAGGCGCGCCCGCAAAGCTGCGAGATCGCGGTGTCTACCTGATCACCGGCGGCATGGGCGGCATGGGTCTGGAGTTCGCCCAATATCTTGCGACCGCCGTTAATGCCAAACTCGTTCTCGCCGGCCGCACTCCTTTGCCTGCAAGTGATGAAAAGATTCGCGCGATTGAGGACGCCGGTGGCGAGGTGTTCATCGCGGCCGCGGATGTCACGAGTGAAGACCAGATGCGAACCGTGATCGAGCAGGCGCGAGAGCGTTTTGGTGAGATCAATGGCGTCATTCACGCGGCCGGTATCGCGGGCGGCGGCATTATGCAGATCAAGACGCCGGCCATGTCCGCCAATGTGCTCGCGGCAAAAGTCGACGGCACGCGCGTGCTCGATCGTGTGTTGCAAGACGTGCCACTCGACTTCTTCGTGATGTGCTCGTCGCGCAGTTCGATTCTTGGCGGCTTCGGCAACGTAGATTATTGCGCCGCCAACGCCTACCTCGATGCCTTCGCACACTACAAGCGAGCGACCGGCGGCGCCGCGACTGTTTCAATTAATTGGGACGCATGGCAGTCCGTGGGCATGCTCGTTAAGTCCGCGGCCCAGGCCGCGAAGAAGGAACACACACCGCGCAAGCCCGTGCGCATGAGCGGTAATGGCCATCAACAGAATGGGCATCCACTGCTGCACCGCGAGATCACGAAAGAGAAAAACGAAGAGATCTACGGCACTGATTTCAGTGTCACTGAACACTGGGTGCTTGACGATCATCGCATCGTCGGTACGGCAGTGATGCCGGGCACTGCGTATCTCGAGATGGCGCGGGCGGCTGTTGAAAAGCATGGCCAGCAGGGCACGCTGGAAATTCGTGATGCGTTCTTCCTCGCGCCGCTGGCGCTGCGCGATGACGAGATTCGTGAAGTGCGTACCATCGTCGACAACGATGGCGGCGCTTTCTCGTTCAAGGTCGTGAGCAAACCTGCGGCGGTTAACAATGGCGAAGCTGACGAGTGGCAGACGTTTGCCATCGGCAAGATCGGATACGTCGACACGGAACCGCCCGCGCAACACGACCTCAAAACGATCATCGAGCGTTGTAGCCGCAAAGAGGTAATCATTCGTGACGACGATGAGATCGATCCGGATCTCGGACCGCGTTGGCAGAGTCTGCAACGCGTCTATCTCGGCGACCGAGAACTGCTCGCGACGCTCGAATTGCCGGAGATGTTTGCCGGCGATATGGACCAGTTGAAACTTCACCCCGCGTTGCTTGATCGCGCGACCGGCACCGCCAAGCACTACCTGGTCAATGAGGGACACTACTTGCCGATGGGTTATCGCCGGTTGCGTCTCAAGGGGCCGCTGCCACGAAAGGTTCATGCGTACATAAAA
>DASXRE010000256.1:0-7413 GCA_036506775.1 Pyrinomonadaceae bacterium
GTAACGAGGGGCGGCCACGGAGTGCCGCCCCTACAGACCTGAGCACGACGACCAAGAACATGACCGCGATGACGATAGACGAACAACTCGCTTACCTGCGCAAAGGGACCACCGAAGTAATTCGCGAAGACGAATTGCGCGCTAAGCTCCAAAAGTCTGCGCAAACCGGCAAGCCGCTGCGTGTGAAACTTGGCGCGGATCCCACCGCGCCCGACATTCACCTTGGTCACACGGTGGTGATCCGCAAGCTGCGTGCGCTTCAGGAACTGGGCCACACGGCGATCTTTCTCATCGGCGACTTCACGGGCATGATTGGGGACCCTTCTGGCAAGAGCGCCACGCGCCCGCAGCTCACACGCGAAGAGATCAACGCCAACGCCGAAACTTACAAGCAACAGATCTTCAAATTGCTCGATCCCGAAAAGACCGTGATCGACTTCAACTCGCGCTGGATGGACACACTCGGCTCAGCCGGTTTCCTGCGCCTCGCTTCACACGTGACGGTCAGACAGATTCTCGAGCGCGACGACTTTCAACAACGACTCGCAGACAACCGTCCGCTCGCGTTGCACGAAGTGATGTATCCGCTCGTAATGGCCTACGACTCAGTGGCCCTGGAAGCAGACGTTGAACTCGGCGGCACGGATCAGAAGTTCAACTTGTTGATGGGCCGCAACCTGCAACGCGAGTACGGACAGGAGTCGCAGATCGCGATGATCACGCCGCTGCTCGAAGGCACAGACGGCGTGCAGAAGATGTCGAAGAGTTTGGGAAACTACATTGGCATCAACGAGCCGCCGCAAGAGATCTTCGGCAAGGTGATGTCGATCTCGGATGAACTGATGTGGCGCTACTACGAACTCTGCACGGATCTTTCCCTGCCTGACATCGAGAAGCTCAAACGCAGTGATCGTAATCCGCGTGACATCAAGGCTGATTTGGGCAAGCGGATCGTTGCGGATTTCTATTCTGAGGCTGACGCTAGTGCGGCTGAAGAACAGTTCAACCGGATGTTTCGCAGCAAACAGGCGCCTGAAGAGATCGAGGAACGAACCATTTCATCCGGATCATGGAAGCTGCCGCGCTTGCTGGTTGAACTACAGTTGACGCCTTCGGTGGCCGAAGCGCGACGACTGATCGAGCAAGGTGGCGTTTACGTTGACGGTGGAAGAAGTGGGGATCGAGATTTGGAGCTGAGTCCTGACCGGTCGTTCTTAGTCCAGGTCGGAAAAAGACGGTTCATGCGCGTGCGAGGAAACACGGATTAGCACGAATGTCCGCGACCGTAGCCACTGAAGAAGTCCTGATCATCGAGACGCCCGAGCGCGTGCCGTTGCATTTTGCCCTCGCGTCGATCGGCAACCGGTTTCTGGCGTGCGCGATCGATCATACGATTCAGGTACTCACGCTGACGTTGATCTCTATCGCCGGCTTGATCCTGGCGAATTTTTCGACTCTGGAAAACAAACTCGAGAGCGCGCCGAAGTGGGTCTATGCGGTGATGATCCTGCTCATCTTCCTCATCTTTACCGGCTATTTCGCCTTCTTCGAATGGCTCTGGAGTGGACAAACTCCGGGAAAACGCTGGATGAGGTTGCGCGTAATTCGTGAAGACGGCCGGCCGATCACGTTTTGGGAAGCGTCGATTCGCAATCTGATTCGCACGCTCGACATGATGCCGGTGCCGTTCTACTCCATCGGTTTGATCTCGGTCTTTGTTACGGACCGCGATCAACGCGTCGGCGACATGGTTGCCGGAACCGTCGTGGTCCGTGAACGTGAAGCAGAGGTACCGCCGTTCGCGGAGGTGTTCGCGAGTCCGGTCAGCGATCCCGCATTGCGTCGCTCGTTCAAGCCGGTAACCTTCACCGCCAATCTGAACAGCCTGACTGAGTCGGAGATTCAGGTGGTGGAGACGTTTCTGCGCCGCCGCTGGGATCTTTCTGATGTGCCGCGACAATGGATGGCGTGGCGAGTAGCCCTGCCAATCCTTTACAAACTTCGACCCACCTACGACCTCGCAACTTTCACCTACGAAGGTTTCCTCGAAGAACTCCTGCACCGCTACCTCCAGGAGCATCGCTTCAGCGCCAATTGACCTGCATCAGTCGCGTTTGCTAGCCTTCAGGGTTTCGATCAGGGCGGATTTCGTAACAGGGGATATGAGAGATGAGTAAGGAAGTTTTCATACTGGGGGGCAAGCGCACGCCGATGGGCGAGTACGTCGGTGTGCTGAAGGATATTTCGGCGATCGATCTCGGCGCGGTGGCTGCACGTGGAGCACTGGCAGCGACACGCGTCAAAGCTGAGGAGATCGATCACACAGTCATTGGCAATGCATTGCAAACTTCGGGTGATGCGATCTACGGCGCGCGTCACGTCGCACTGAAAGCGGGCGTTTCTTTTGATCGTCCGGCATTAACTGTCAATCGGCTCTGCGGGAGCGGCATTCAGTCGATTATCTCGGGCGCGCACATGCTGCAACTCGGTGAGGCACAGTCGTGTCTCGTTGGTGGAATGGAATCGATGTCGCAAGCGCCGCACGTGATTCGGGGCGCTCGTTCCGGCTTCGCCCTCGGACAGGGAAAACTCGAAGACAGCTTGATGGTCGCGTTGCTCGATACTTACTGCAACACGCCGATGGCCGGCACGGCGGAAAATCTCGCCCGTAAGTTTGAAGTAACACGCGAGGAGCAAGATAAGTACGCGCTGCGCTCGCAACAGGAAGCAAAGCGCGCTCTCGACGCAGGCTTTTTCGCGGAAGAAATTGTTCCGGTTGAAGTCAAATCGCGGAAAGGAACGCAACTCGTCGCTACAGACGATCACCCGCGTCCCGAAACAACACTCGAAGGACTCGCGAAACTGAAACCGGCGTTTGCGCACGACGGTTTTGTGACTGCCGGAAACGCTTCGGGCATCGTGGATGGCGCGGCAGCGCTGGTAATTGCAAACGAGGAGTTTGTAAAGCAGCGCGACCTGACGCCGATGGGTCGAATAGTCAGTTGGGCTTATGCCGGCGTTGAGCCGGAGATCATGGGCATCGGTCCGGTGCCGGCGACGCGTGCGGCGCTCGCGAAGGCGAATCTCTCGCTTAGCGACATCGACCTCATTGAGGTCAACGAAGCGTTCGCCGCACAATATCTGGCGGTGGAAAAAGAACTCGGACTCGATCGTTCACGAACGAACGTCAACGGCGGCGCGATCGCGCTAGGTCATCCGTTGGGGGCGACAGGCACGCGCCTGGTTTTGACGTTGTTGCATGAGCTGCACCGTCGCAAAGGTCGCTACGGCTTGGCGACGGCGTGCATCGGCGGTGGTCAGGGTATCGCGATGATCGTCGAGCGAGTGTAAAGACAGCCACGGATTTTTCTTGAATTTAGGATAAGATCCAAATTATTGTGTGACTCAGGAGACGGCCATCGTCTCGGTCTTCCAGTTAAATATTGGCATGAATCAGTTTCGTCTCCTGAGGCGCACACAACACGTATCCGGCACAACGATTGCGAATTTCTGCTGAACGCTAAATCTCCGTCTGGATTAGCATTCACATTCCATCTTAATCTGATCGATGCGTTTAACTGTCAACTCATTGTCTAAGGAGTTCCCCTGCATGTCGAAAACTGTAAAGTTGTTGTTTGTTAGCTTGCTGGTGTTCGCATTCAGCGCAGTAGCCTTTGCGCAGTCGACGACCACGGGCTCAATTGGCGGCGTAGTGACCAATCCGAATAAAGAAGTCGTGCCCGGCGCCGCCGTGACCGTCAAGAACGTTGGCACGAATAAGGAAGATACGGCTACTACTGACGACACCGGACGTTTCAAGGTCGCAAACCTGCAACCCGGCAACTACGCCGTCACCGTAAATTCAGCGGGATTCAGTCCGAGCACGTCTGAAAACGTCGTGGTTGAAATCGGACGCGAGACGTCTCTTGAAATCGCGCTCAGCGTCGGTCCCGTAACGGGTACGGTGGATGTCAGCGCTGAGGCGCCGGTTATCAACACCACTCAGCAGGACTTCTCAACCAACATCAACCAGACTTCGATTAACGAGCTGCCGGTAAATGGGCGGCGCTGGTCCAACTTCGCCATTCTTACTCCTGGCGCTGTTCCGGACGGCAATTTCGGTCTGATCAGTTTTCGCGGTATCTCCGGACTGTTGAACAACAGCACTGTTGATGGTGGCGACAACAACCAGGCATTTTTCTCAGAGGAGAGAGGTCGCACGCGCAGCGCATATTCAATCAGCCAGGCTGCGATTCGCGAGTTTCAGGTCAACACCTCAAACTTCTCGGCTGAATATGGCCGGTCGGCTGGCGGCGTTATCAACGCCATCACCAAATCAGGCACTAATGAGTTTCACGGTTCAGCGTTCTTTTACGATCGCAACAACAAATGGGGCGCGCGCAATCCGAACACTTTCATCAATCGGCTAGTCAACGGAGTCTCGACGCGAGAGGCGCTGAAACCGAAGGACGTGCGCTATCAGTTTGGCGGCACCATCGGTGGACCAATCGTCAAAGATAAGCTGTTTTTCTTTTTCAGCTACGACGAACAACGCCGTAACTTTCCCGGCGTCGCGGTGTTTTTCACGCCCGGCTACCTCAATACAGTGAACCGCACAACTCTCCTGGCCAGAGGGTTGACTACCCCGCAGATTGATTCGGCATTGCAGTTTATTAACGACCAGACCGGCGAAGTGCCACGTCGCGGAGACCAACGATTGTTCCTGCCGAAAATCGATTGGCAAATCAATTCGAACCACCAGTTCTCAGCGACTTATAACCGGTTGCGCTGGAAGTCACCCGCGGGAGTTCAGACGGGCGCGACCGTGACTCGCGATCGCGCTGGCTTCGGCGACGACTTCGTCGAGATCGACTCGCTGAATTTGCGCCTGAATTCGACTCTTTCAAACAAGCTGCTCAACGAGTTTCGTTTCCAGTGGGCGGATGAACTGGATTCACAATTTGCACAGCAACCGCTTCCGGGTCAGCCAACCACGGCCAACGGATTCTCACCGCAGATTACGCTGACTAACGGCGTCACGATCGGTAAGGCCACGTCGTTGGATCGGAAAGCGCTTCCCGATGAACGGCGTTTTCAGTTCGCGGATTCCATGACGTACACAGAAGGGAACCACACTTTCAAGTTTGGTACCGACATCAATCGCGTCAGGGACATCGACGATAATCTTTTCACCGGGGCCGGCTCCTATACTTACAGCAACATCAACGACTTCATCGTTGATTACACAAACTTCGCTACCAACGGCGCTTTGCGCGCTGCAAATCGCACCTGCGCGACGCAGGCGAATCCGGTCGCCAACACGCGCCTCGCTGGAAAATGCTACACCAGCAACTACAGTCAAGGTTTCGGCCAACCTCGTTTTGAGGAGAGAACCACTGACTGGGCCTTCTTTGCTCAGGACGACTGGCGCGTTTCGCCGCGGCTCACGCTCAACCTTGGATTGCGTTGGGATTATGAAAAGTTTCCGCAACCCTTCCTCGTAAATCCAGCGTTGCCGCAGACGGCAAACCGTCCCAGCGATAAGAACAACTTTGGTCCACGTATTGGTTTCGCGGCGGACCTCAGCGGCGACGGCAAGACCAGCCTTCGCGGCGGCTACGGAATCTACTACGGCCGAATCAACGGCACGATCATTATCAACTCCCTCATCAACACGGGACTATCAACGGGTCAGGCAGTCAGCTCAGTGCCTGCGAATTGCAGCACGCAACTCTGCCCCGGTAATGCGAACGACATCGCTGGTAATCCGGCGGCGCCGATCTTTCCGAACATCTTGACCACGGCGCCGGCGGGAACCGCGGGCGTCAATTACTTCCGCGACGGATTTCAGAATCCGCTCATTCATCAGGGCGACGTGATCGTCGAACGCGAGATTGCGCGGAATACGGTTGTATCCGCCAGCTATCTCTTTAGCTACGGACAGCACCTGACCACGTTCGTCGATACCAACCTGAGTCCGGCAACGGCACAAGGACGAGTAAGCATCGTGGATGGACCGTTCGCGGGCCAAACCTGGGTGTTTCCGTACTACAGAGCGCCTGCAGCCCCCGCCTCGGCGAGACCGAATGGTAGCTTCGGCAATATCCTCGAGATTCGCGACAGCATCTCGACCAAGTATCACGCTCTCGTGTTGCAGGCTAATCGACGTCTGACGCACGGCTTGCAATTCCAGACCAGCTACACGCTTTCGCGAGCACAGGACAACGGCGGCTCACAGAGTTCGGCGACGTTTACTCCTGGATTCTCGGCGCTGTTCGATCCTTTTGATGCGCAGGCCGACAGTGGTCTGTCTCCGTTTGACCGCCGTCACAAATTCGTCGCCAGCGTTGTTTACAACACCAACTTCACCGGTATGGGTGACACCGGCAAAGCGATCCTGAACGGATGGACGATTGCACCTATCGTCAACATGTTTTCAGGATTCCGCTACACTGCGGTGACCAATGCCTTCACTCCTCCGACGGGTGTTGCTACTCCTAACACGTTCGGGCCTGGCCAGGCTGGCAGCATCAACGGTTCCAACGGATCGCTGCGGTTTGGGTTGACGCCGAACAACGCGTTCCATACGCCGTCAGTCAAGTACGTCGATTTGCGCGTTTCACGTCGCTTCAGGGTGACGGAAGGCTCCAAGATCGAGTTTCTTGCTGAAGGCTTCAACATTTTCAACCGCACGCAGGTGACGGGTGTTAATACCCGCATGTACGTGCTTTCCGCTTCCGGCACGAACGTGATTGGTACCTTCGATCCGACGTTCGGGACACCGAGTGACCTGTCGAACGGCTTTTTCTTCCGCGAACGTCAGATTCAGTTAGCCGTTCGTTTCGAGTTCTAGAAACAAGTAAAGCGGATGACGCGGATGACTACGGATTTACTCCGTGTCATCCGCATTTTTCTTTCATAAAGATTTAATTGTCAGCCGTTAATCTAAGTCTTGTAAAAGCAGACGGAGCGTGGTAGAAGTCAGCTTCTTACAACGCTACAGCCCTTCAACCGACAACCGTCAACCGTCAACCTGTTCTGTGAGGAGTTCCCCAATGTCGAAAATTACAAAGCTTTCTTTTGCAGGCCTGCTGGTGCTTGGGCTCTGCGCTATTGCCTTTGCGCAGTCGACAACCACCGGTGCGATCGGCGGCGTAGTAACTAATCCAAACAAGGAGGTCGTGCCTGGCGCTTCGGTGGCCGTCAAGAACATCGAAACGAACAAGGAAGAGTCGGCTACCACCGACGACACCGGACGTTTCAAGGTCGCTAACCTGCAGCCCGGCAGATACTCCGTCACGGTCAACTCGTCCGGCTTTAGTCCGCTGACCCAGGAGAACGTGATCGTCGAAATCGGTCGCGAAACGCCGCTCGAGATCGCACTCTCCGTTGGACCGGTCACCGGAACGGTTG
>DASXRE010000257.1:0-3244 GCA_036506775.1 Pyrinomonadaceae bacterium
TGCGCGCAGTGTCTTCCACTGCGGCCCTTCGCCTTCGGGCAAATCCGCGACAGCGTTGCTCGACAGAGTTGCAGGAGGAATACCGTAACATTGAATACGGAACAGCGCGTGATTGCGCTGCGCCCACTCTCGCATAGGCACAAGAAACCGCTCGTTGAAGAGTTCGGTGAGAGTTTGTCCCCAGTCGTGGCGGATGGCCGCGGTTTTCGGTCCGATGTCAACGACCAGCGCAGGCAAATAAGGCTTCAAATCATAACCGCGCCGCTTGCGAAACTCTTCGAGAAAGTCCGGCGTCCAATCCGAGTTATAAACCTCAAGGCTGTCGCAGAAGATCGCGTGAGGAGGACCCGCGCCGAATGCCTGCATCAACCTATCGCCGACGCTCCTCAAGTAGTTGTCAGTAGATGCGCGATCGTAGTGGTTGAGCACGAAGCCCTCGGCTCCGACTGCAGGTCGCTTCACCTGCATCCCTGTTCGACTCGAATTGAAGAACATCACCTCGTGCGGCCCCTGGAGATTCTCTGGAAGCTGAACCATTCCGTCCGTGATGTCAGTCATCTCGCGCATGCTTTCACCGACAAGAGAAGCGCCTTGACCGCGCCCCAGAAAACACGCGAGCAGCTTTTCTCCGTCCGTAATGTTTGGTACTTTCACTCGATGTGAGCTTCCATCCACCTTTACGCGCTCAACGCGCAGCATGCTTGCGGCGTTGCCGATCGGAACCTGCGGCCCGCCGTAAGGCCATCCGCTGCCGAGCGTCAGGTCCATTCTGAGTCCCAGCTCTCGCGCCTTTTCATTTGTAAACCGCAGCGCTTCGATGAATTCGTCGGAAAGAAAAGGAAGATTCTTGATGCCGGTGGCCGAATCGTCGAGCGCAAGCGGATAAACCGGTTGCACCTCGAAGCCGCCGATGCCGCCCTCTTTCATCATCCGCATTTCGCGCTCGAGTTCGGGCTTGGTCACCGCAGGCCCGAACCACCACCAGCGCATCATGATCCTGGCGTCATCGGGTGGGCGCTCGAACCCACGCCGGAGTTGATCGAGGCCCGTGGGTTGGGCGGCTTCAACAAGAGCGAGGCAGGCCAGAACGACGCTGGCGGCGATGAAACCCCTGAGATGTCTGGTTGCGCGTGAGTTCATATCGATCGTGTTCATCTCACCTTGCGGGCCAGAACTCGGATTCTATGCGGACAGACTTCATGATCTCTTCGACGCGCCGGGCGATCTCCGGATGACTGGCCGAAACGTCACGCGACTCTTTGATATCGGTTTGAAGATCGTATAATTCGATCTGTCCGCTCTTACCCTTTCTAATCGCTTTCCAATTGCCCAGTCGGACGGCTTGCGCGAATCCGCCTTCGTGAAACTCCCAGTAGAGGTATTCGTGGTCCTTCTGTTTCTGTCCGAGAAAAGACGGCAGCATTGATATGCCATCAATGCCTGTCGGAGGCTTAACACCCACGAGCGCTGCCGCCGTCGGCATGAAATCCCATCCGGCACACACATGACCGTTCGTTTGCCCCGCCTTGATTTTGGCTTTCCATCGCACGATCATCGGCACGCGAATGCCGCCTTCATACAGATCGCGCTTAATGCCGCGAAATAAGCCGTGACTCGCGAAGAAATCCGGATTGAACCCGCCCTCGCCTACGCCCTGCGGACCGTTGTCACTGCTGAAGAACACGACCGTGTCTTCGTCTAACGCCAGCTCTTTAAGCAACCCAAGAACCTTCCCAATGTCGGCATCCATGCGAGTGACCATCGCTGCGTAATTCTTCTGCTGTGCCGGCCATGGTTTATCTGAGTAAGGCGCATCGGTCGGCACTTCCATGCCATTTCCAGTCACTCGACGCAGCTCGTTGTTGGCGTGCGGGATCGTGTAGGCCAGATAAAGAAAGAAAGGCCGCGCGCGATTGTAGCGAATGAACTCCAGCGCTTCGCCTGTGAAAAGATCAGGCGAATACATGCCTTTCGCAAGCGAGACGCGCTGCTCGTTGCGCCAAAGATAGTCGGGATAATAATTATGCGCGTGAGTTTGATTCAGGTAGCCGAAGAAATAATCAAACCCTTTGCGGTTAGGAACGCCGGTTGTTTCAGGCTCACCCAATCCCCACTTGCCGATGAGACCTGTGGAGTATCCCGCGGCCCTGAGCAATTCAGCTACCGTCACATCCTGCGGTCGCAAAGACAATGGTCGAGCCGCTTGCCCACTCTGACCCGGCACCGGCACGAGAGTCGCGTTTCCGCGAATGTAAGCATGCCCCTGATGAAGTCCAGTCATCAGGCTCGCGCGCGACGGGGCACAGACTGTGCTACCCGCATAAAAGTTTGTGAAGCGAATTCCCTCTCTCGCCATTTGATCCAGGTTTGGCGTACTGATCATCTTTTGTCCGTAGCACCCGAGATCGCCGTACCCCAGATCGTCGGCGAGGATGAAAATTATGTTCGGCCTGTGCTCAGCAGCTTGCGCGAAGTCCTGAGACGGGATCGCACAGAAAAGAGAAAGGCAGACCAAAATGCTCAGCGCTCGATACATCGGATGCCCGACTTATTTGGCTGACTCTCGAGAGGATACTGGAGCGGCTGTCCTTTGCACTTCGACGGCAAAGACGTGAGTTGGCCCGAACATATTTGATCGAAAAACGATCCACTTCATATCGGGAGTGAAAGTCACGTTCGGCTCGAGGCTGTAGTTGTGCTTGGAAAGATTGACCAACTTTTCAGCCTTGAAGAGACCAGGCTTGATTAGGTCCTTCAAATTCGGAACTGCGCCGTCGGTGCGATCCACCACAAGTTCAGGGCGGAACAAGTAAATCCACTGACCGTTTCCGGGAGCCGCTACGCTGTTTGGCCCTCCGCCGTCACCCGCGAAGAGCTTTCCGTCGGGCGAGATGTTGAAATGCACCGACCACTCGCTTCGTTCGAGGTGATACCAGATCCTTTCGCCGGTCGAAACGTTGTACCCCGCAACCCAGAAGACTCCGCTGCGCGGAGTTTGCAAGTCGTACCAGATCATTCGGCCGTCGGCGCTGAAGAACTCGTGGCCCGCGATCTCCATGTTAATCGTGCGCGTGTGAATCTTTGTGAGCCCCGTGCCGTCGGTGCGAATGGTCCAGATGCGATCGACCTTGTGCCACGGTCCTTCGTGGCAAAACATCAACAGAGCAGGATCAGTCGGTGAAAACTGAATGTGGTTGAACCAATCCGTGCCCCGCAACAAGGTTTTCACCTCGCCGGTTTTGGT
>DASXRE010000258.1:0-34836 GCA_036506775.1 Pyrinomonadaceae bacterium
GATCGTTTCGGGTGTTGTAGGCTATGCGTCGATCTGGTTTTTGCTGCGATATCTGCGGACACATTCGACAGCGTTGTTTATAGTCTATCGTGTGATCGTCGGCGGATTGATCCTGGCCGCGTTGTCGGCGGGATACGTTTCGGCGAGTATTTGAACGCGGAGGGTTGTCAGATGGATCAGCGGCCTCGAAGTCCCCGTATTCCGGTTGAGTTTCCCGTGGAAGTTGAGGGCACGGACGACTCAGGAAAACCTTTTCAAGCCAAAGCCACGGCCACCAAAATCAGTCGTGGCGGCGCGACGATCATCATCGACATCGATGTGCCTGTCGGTTCGAAGGTGATATTGACGCAGGCGTCCGGTGGTAAACTGACCGCCGAAGTTAACGGTTCATGGATCGACGACATCGACGGCACCCGCCGCATCGGTGTGAAATTGCTCGACGCCAACGGCTGGTTTGGCGAGTAAACACAGGCTCCGCCGTCGGATGTGAGGCGAGGCTCTGCCTCGCCGGACGTGTTAAAAAGAAGCCGGAGCCAAAGACTTTCGAAGGTAGTGATGACAACTAAATGAAAGCCAAACGCTGGAACGTGCGACGGCACGATGCCGAATCTGCCGCCTCACTCGCACGCGTCCTCGGTGTCTCACCAATCCTCGCTGCCCTGCTCATCAATCGCGGTTACGCCGACGAACGCGCCGCGCGTGCGTTTCTCTCGCCGAATTACGATCAACTTCACGAACCGTATCTCATGCTCGGAATGCGCGAAGCCGTCACGCGTCTAAAACACGCCATCGAAAATCAGGAACCCGTTCTGATTTACGGCGATTACGACGTCGACGGTACGACCGGCACCGCCATCCTCCTGCGCGCGCTAAAGCTTCTCAACGCCCGCACCGGCTTTCACATCCCGCATCGTTTCACCGAGGGTTACGGCATTCAACAACCCGCACTCGAGCGCGCACTCGCGGAAGGCTACAAGCTCGTCGTCAGCGTCGACTGCGGCATTCGGGCGCACGAACCGCTCTATTGGGCTCGGGCCAACGGCCTGGACGTCATCATCACCGACCACCATCTGCCCGACGAAGACGAGGGCGCACCGCCCGCATTTGCGGTGCTGAATCCAAATCAAGCCGGTTGTGAATACCCCGACAAGAACCTCGCCGGAGTCGGAGTCGCGTTCAAGCTGGTTCATGCACTGTTTCGCGAGTACGGGCGCGAGGCACAAGTGGCCGCGTTTATGAAGGTTGTGGCGATCGGAACCGTGGCTGACGTCGCGAAACTCGTGGGCGAGAACCGCACCATCGTGTCGATTGGCTTGCAGGATCTGGCCCGGTCTGCGAACCCAGGCTTGAAGGCGCTGATCGACGTTGCCGGTTGCGGCGACGGCAAGGGCATGACAGCATACGACCTCGGGTTTCGGCTCGGACCACGGATAAACGCCGCGGGACGTATGGACGCCGCGCGTGCCGTAGTCGAGCTCTTTGATACGCGCGATTCCGCGGAGGCGCGCCGGCTGGCCGAGCATCTCGATGCACGCAACGAGGAGCGCAAGACTGTTCAGCAGCAGATTATCGATCTGGCGCTGGCCGAACTAGGCGACAAGAAAGACGCGAAGGTCGCCGTGATCGAGGGTTCAGGCTGGCATCGCGGCGTGATCGGAATCGCGGCGTCGAAAATTGCCGAACGGCTCAATCGTCCGTGCGTGGTGTTGTCGATAGATGGCGACGTGGCCCATGGCTCGGGCCGCAGCATTGAGCCTTATCATCTGCTGAATGGTTTGACCGCGTGCGCGGATCTGTTCGAGAAGTTTGGCGGGCATTCGCACGCAGCGGGTATCACGATCAAGCCGGAACGAATCGGTGAGTTTCGGCGGCGTTTGAATGAACATGCGTCGTCGTGTTTGACGGATGCAGACTTGGAACACTCGGTGGCTATTGATTTGGAATTGCCGGTGGAAAAGGTGACGTTTAAGTTGGCGCGGGAGCTACAGGCCCTGGAGCCGTTTGGCGCCGGCAATGCGCGTCCGGTGTTTGCGACGAAGAACCTGCGCTGTTTGTCGGAGCCGGTGGTGTTGAAAGACAAGCATTTGAAGTTGCGACTGGCGGGGCCGCAAAACCGCCCGTTGGAAGCAGTTTGGTGGAACTGCATCGAGACGCCGGGGCAAACGCCCGAGGTGAAGGGCAGCATCGAACTCGCCTACGCGATCGAGACGAGTGTGTGGAATGATGAGTATCGGATGCAGTTGAATGTCGCTGATCTGAGGTGTGGGTGATTCTCTGTGACTCGGTGTCTCCGTGGTTTCCTTAACCACAGAGGCACAGAGACACGGAGAAAACTGAAGCATGGAAGCGTTAACACGCAAACGTTCATTTGCCATTGGCTGGCGGGCGAGGGTGCCGCTGATGGCGCGGATTGTCGCCTTCGTCCTGCTCGCGTCAGGCATTGCCGTCGTTGGCATCTCCTACTACAAGCTGCGTAACGCGCCGAAGTTTCGGGCCAGGTCTGAGAAGCCCGAACTCTCGAAAGAAGTAACCGGCGTCGTCGAAGGTTATGAGCAACGCGTCACCAAAGAAGGCCGGCTATACATGCTCGTCAAAGCCTCGCGCGACATCACCTTTTCGGACAGCCATCACGAGCTCGAGAACGTGAGCATGGCGGTCTATCCACCGGAGGGCGACGTTCCCGATCAAATCTCCGCCGCGCGCGCGATTTACCAGCCGACGACAAATGTTGTTTCCTTCGTTGGCAACGTCAAGATCGACACGAAAGACAAACTACAGGTCACGACCGAATCGCTCTCGTTCGATCAGAACAGTGGCTTGGCCCAAACTGACGCCCCAGTCGCGTTCAATCGCGAGAATGTTTCCGGCACTTCAACCGGCGCCGTCGTCGAACAAAAAGCCAAACGTCTCGAACTGAAGAAGGACGTCGCGCTCAAAATCGAACCACGCGGCGACGCCGCTAGCAAATCTCCGGCACGCGCGCGTCCGGTCACAGTCCACGCTGCCCACGCCACGTTCGAACACGAGGCGCTCAAGCTCACTTTTACCGGTGGCGCGACTGTCGAACAGGAACGCGACATTCTCAGCGGCGATAACATCTACGCCACGCTCAACCAGGAGAAGCGTCTGGAGAAAGCTGAAATCCGCGGCAACTCGTATCTGCGCACGATGGAACCGGGACGCGCCGCGGAGGTCCACGCCATCAACATGGACTTCTTTCTCGACAAGGATCAACGTCTCGAACGCGCCCTCGCCAACAACGACGTGATCGCCCGTTCGCTCGATGCTGATTCCGACTTTCAACTCAGCGGAGCCAGCGCGCTCGAAGTTCTTTTTCAAGCCACGACAGATACGAGCCTGCTGAAGCAGATGAATGCGGGTGGCCGTTCCGTGATCACTTTAGGCGCACCTAAATCGAAGGCAAACGACCCGCGTGCAGCCAACAAGAAGCTGACGGCTGACTCGGTAAAACTGAGCTGGCGTAGCTCGGGACGCGACCTTGAAAAAGCAGAAGCCTCGGGCAATGCGGAATTGTTTATCGAACCCGTGACGAACAGCGCTCGCGCCGAACGCCGCAAACTCAACGCGCCGCAGTTCGATTGCGACTTCTTCGAAACCGGTAACCTGACCCGCACTTGCAAAGCAAACGGCGGCGCGAAAGCAGTGATGGATCCGGTGCAACCCGCGCCGAACCGCGGCACACGCACCTTCACCTCACAATCAATGACCGCCGTGTTCGTGCGCGAGACGCAAGATGTCGAACGTGTCGATGCGCAGGGCGACGGCAAGTTCAATGAGAACGATCGCAATGGCGTCGCCGCGAATGTCTCCTACACCGCTGCTGATGAAACGGTGCGACTGCGCGGCGGCGATCCGACCGTATGGGACTCGCGTGGCCGCACCAAAGCAGTCGAACTCGATTCAGATCTCGCGAACGATGTTTCCTATGCGCGTGGCCGCACCGCCACCACTTACTACAGTCAGGAACAGACCAACGGCGCGACTCCGTTTTCAAAAACGAAGAGTCCGGTCTACATCACGAGCGACCGTGCCGAGTTTCGTCATGAGAGTGGTCAGGGCACGTACACCGGCAACGCACGCGCGTGGCAGGACGACAATTTTGTGCGCGGCGACAAACTGATTCTCTACCTCAACGACAAGCGCATGGAAGCGGCGGGCCACGTGCAGACAGCCATCTACAACTCGAAGCGGCGTGTTGAAGGCAACACGAGCGTCGTGCCGGTCTTTGCCCAGTCCGATTCGATGTTCTACTCGGATCCGGATCGCATCGTTCATTACGAAGGCAACGTCGACATCAAACAGGGACCTGATCGGATAACCAGCGGCGTCGCCGACGTCTATCTCTCCAAAGAGACAAACGAGATGGAGAAGACCGTCGCCCAGCGCAGCGTCGTGCTCACGCAGCCCAATCGAAAAGGAACGGGCGACTGGGTGGAGTACACGGCCGCGAACGAGATCGCAGTTCTGAAAGGCAATCCGGCGCGCGTCGACGACGTAGAGCAGGGCAACACTGAAGGAGCCCGATTGACGGTTTGGGTCCGCGAGAATAAAGTCACTGCTGACGACGCGCGTGGACCACTCTCGCCCGGCCGCGTGCGATCTACGCACAAGATCCGAAAACCGTGAACAACGTCCTGGTTTTGACTCTCTCTGTGCTGCCTCTGTGTCCTCTGTGTCTCGGTGGTTATTCTTTGGTTCGGCAAGAACCACCACAGAGACACAGAGGACACAGAGGTAGCACGGAGAAGACTTCGAACTGGCGCCCCACAGAACCGTGAAGAATCCCCCCACTGCAAACTCCGCGCTAAGCACTGTCAATCTGGTCAAGCATTACGGCAAGCGACGCGTCGTCGACGACGTAAGTTTGCAGGTTCACAAAGGCGAGGTCGTGGGACTGTTGGGCGCGAACGGCGCAGGCAAGACCACGACGTTCTACATGATCGTTGGCCTGGAACGGCCTGATTCAGGAAACGTCACGTTGGGCAATCAGGACCTCACGAAACTTCCGATGTATCTCCGCGCGCGACTCGGAATCGGCTACCTTCCTCAGGAGCCCTCGGTGTTTCGCAAGATGACGGCGGCGCAAAATATTCTCGCGGTGCTGGAGACCGTGGGTCTGCGCCGGCGCGAACAGTTGAAGCGGCTGGAGGAGTTGCTGGAGGAGTTTGGGATCGGGCACGTGCGCAACACGCGCGGCGACGCACTCTCCGGAGGGGAACGGCGGCGGACAGAAATTGCGCGCGCACTGGCGACCGAACCGCAGTATATTCTTCTTGACGAACCCTTCGCCGGCATCGACCCGAAGGCGGTCGATGACATTCAAAATGTAATACTCTATTTACGCAATCGCGGCATCGGCATTCTGATTACCGATCATAATGTCAGAGAAACGCTCGGCGTCACGGATCGGGCCTACATCATGGCGGAGGGGCGGATTTTCAGATCGGGCCAGCCGCAGGAGTTGACCGAAGACGCCGAGGTCCGCCGGCTTTATCTGGGCGAAAAATTCCGCATGTAAAAGAGTATTTAGATCTTCGTGTAAACTTTGTATTGTTTATACTTCTTTGTGGCAACCATCTGCCACAGTTGAGCCTGATCGGTTATAATCTCCGCGCGAACCCAAATGTCATTAAAGTTAACCACCAGTCTTTCCCAACGTCTCGTACTGACGCCGCAGTTGCGCCAGCGGATCGAGATGTTGCAGATGACGTCGCTCGAGTTGACCGATCTGATCCAGCAGCAGCTTTTGGAGAATCCGGTACTCGAGGAAGTGCCGACCCAGGAAGAAGTCCGCGAGTTTGCAGAAAAAGTTCTCGACCATTTGACCAGTGCCGGTAACGCAAACTCGTTTGAAGAGCCGGGCGGCGATGGTGAACCGGCGGCGGTGTCGTCCAATGGTTCTGGCGATCCGGAAGTGGTGGCGACTTTGACGAACATCGCTGAGGGCGACGGTGGTGAAGCTGGCGAAGCGGTTGTTGCCGGTGAACATGCCGAAGAAGGCACAGGCGAAGAGGGTGGCGGCGAGGAAGCCCAGCGCGATCCGTTTGAAGAGATCGATTTTGGACGTGAGTTTCAGGAGTATCTCGATCCCGGTTACAAGACCCAGGAGATCGAATACAAGGAAGACGCGCCGACTTTCGAGCAGTTTTTAACTCGCCCACCTTCACTTGCCGAGCATCTCGAATGGCAACTTCACATGACTTCGCTCGACCCGGAAGTTGCTGACGCTGCGGTCGGGGTGATTGGAAATCTGGATGCCGATGGCCGTCTCAGCACCACGAACGAAGAGATCGCCGGCATGGAGAACTGCTCGGAAGAGGTCGTCGAGCGGGCGCGCCAGGCGGTGATGCGGTTCGATCCGGTTGGCTGCGGCGCGCACGACGTCAAAGAGTGTCTGCTCGTTCAGCTTGAAGTTCGTAGTGAAAGTGAGCGTTTGGCGGCGCGCTTGATCAGCGATCACTTCGCTGACTTGCAGCAACACCGTCTGCCACACTTGTCCAAACAGATCGGCATCGATGTCGAGACGTTGCTCGAAGAGTTGCAGTTCATTCGCACGCTCGATCCATATCCGGGCCGCCGTTACTCGTCTGAAGAACCGATTCTCATCAGTCCCGAGATCTACATCGAGAAGCTCGACGAGAACGACGATGAGTACGTGATCTACTTCGCTGACGATGGTAGCCCGCGGTTGCGCGTCAGTCCGCAGTACCAGCAGATGCTCAGCCAGGGCGTGAGCAATGAAACGAAGAGTTTCATTCGCGAGAAGATGCGTTCGGCGGTTGACCTGCTGCGCAACATCGAGCACCGGCGCCAGACGATTTACAAGGTCGTTGAATCGATCGTTCGGCGGCAAAAAGATTTTCTCGATCACGGCGTGCAGCACATCAAGCCGATGATGTTGAAGGACATTGCTGAAGACATCGGCATGCACCTTTCGACCGTATCGCGTGTCGTGAATCGAAAATACGCGCACACGCCCCAGGGCGTGATCGAGTTGCGCCGCTTCTTCACTGAAGGCATGTTGAATGAAGAAGGCGAGGAGATTTCAACGCGCATCATCAAGTTACAGATCAAGAAGCTTATCGAAGAGGAAGATTCGCATAATCCTATTACCGACGATCAGGTGGTGAAGATTTTAGCTAAAGACGGAATAAAGTTGTCGCGCCGCACTGTCGCAAAGTATCGCGATCAAATGCAGATCCCCGGGTCGCGCGAACGCCGCGCCGTCGTTTAAGCCCCTCGAAACGACGCGCCTAATCAAGTTTTAGTTATAACTGTTGTGGCGTCGAGTCCGGCTGCCTTTCGTCAAGTCTGGCTGGCGCATTGATCTCTTTGTTGACCAGTTCGAGGAGGTAGCTGATGAAATTTGAATACACCGGGCGTCATGTTGAGGTGTCGCCGGCCATTCGGCGTCACGTTGAAGAGCATTTCAAAAAGTTGGACCACATATTCAACGATTCAACCTTGAGCACTCATGTAATCATTGACGTCGAAAAGAATCGTCAGATTGGAGAGATTGTTGTTAGCTGGCGAGATCATACGCTGACCGCGAAAGACACCAACGCCGACATGTACATGGCGTTGACGCGGGCGATGGCCAAAATTGAGAAGCAGGCAGTCAAACTGAAGAAGAAGATTATCGATCGCAAGCAAGGTGCAAAGTCCACAGCACGCGTTGCGCCACCACCGGATGGGCATATCGAAGCAACGCCGCGTCCGCCACGGATCATTCCGGCGCGTCGTTATGCGGTAAAACCGATGACGGCCGAAGAAGCGTCGCTGCGGTTGTCAGAGGAGGCGAATCATTTTCTGGTGTTTCGTGACGCAGACACGCAGCGTCTGGGTGTGATTTACAAGCGGAAGGATGGTAACTACGGCCTCATTGAGCCATGACTCCGTGTCGTCTGTGTTTTAATACCACGGGATGACACAGGTTCCCGACATCGTCATCATTACCGGCTTGAGCGGTTCGGGCATGTCGTCCGCCACGAACGCCTTTCAGGACCTGGGATACTTCTGCGTCGACAATCTACCCGTCACGATGTTGCCGACTTTTGGCCGGCTCGTTACCAGCGACGACGAAGAAAAGGGTATCAGACGCGCCGCACTCGTCATCGACATCCGCGAAGGTGAGTTCCTCGTCGGCTTCGAGAAACAACTCGAAGCTTTGCGTGCTTTGGGTTTGAACGTCACCGTACTTTTCTTCGAAGCTTCCAACGACGTTCTTCAGTATCGTTTTAGCGAAACACGCCGCCCACATCCAGCCGAAAAAGGTCAGGGACTGCTCGCCGCGATCGAAGCCGAGCGACAGGCGATGTCGAGTATTCGCGCGCTTGCCGATCAGATCATCGACACTTCCGATCACACAGTTCACACGCTGCGCAGCTTTTTGCTTGCGCGGTTCAGTCCCAGCCGGCAGGGCACGCCGATGCGCGTCCAGGTAATGAGTTTTGGTCACAAGTATGGCAACCCGGGCGATCTGGAGTTATTGTTTGACGTGCGACATTTGCCGAATCCGCATTTTGTACCGGAGTTGAAGCCACTATCGGGTCACGACAGCCGCGTCGTGAAATATCTGAGGTCGCAACCGGAGGTGGAGGAAACGCTGAGACGGTTCACGGATCTGCTCTCGTATCTCCTCCCGCTCTACAAGAGAGAAGGAAAGTCGTACGTGACGGTGGGAATCGGTTGCACTGGCGGACGGCACCGTTCAGTGATGGTAGCAAACGCACTGGCGCGAGCGTTGAGGCGCAGTGGCTTCGATGCGCACGCGTCGCATCGCGACGTCCGCAAGGCCAATCGGTCGCGTTCGCGATCCGGGCGAGAGAAATAACAATGAGTCAGCAAGTCTCCAGTGAAGCGAAGCGAGTTTCGGGCGTGATCGTGACGCACGGCAATCTGGCCGGCGAACTGCTCGCCGCCGCGGAGATGATCATTGGTCCAATCTCGCACATTGGCGCCGTGTCGATCGGTTGGCACGACGACGTAGATGCGGCCCGCGATGAAGTACAGCGCGCCATCACTCGCGTCTCGCAAGGCGCCGGCGTGTTGTTGCTGACCGACATGTTCGGCGGCACACCCACCAACATCGCCTCAATGTTTCTCGAAGAAGGCGTGGTCGAAGTCGTCACCGGCGTGAACCTGCCGATGGTGATCAAACTCGCCACTGCCACCGCGGACGATTTACTCACCGACATCGCTCGCAAAATTTGCGATCAGGGACGTCAGGGAATCTATCTCGCCGGCGAACTGCTCGCGCCTCCTTCGAAATCCGGAGCTGATTGAACGTGGCCGAACGCACGCTCGAGGTAAACAGCCGTCTCGGTCTTCATGCTCGCGCCGCGGCTAACCTCGTTCGCGTCGCCGAAAGATTCAGCAGCAAACTCACGCTGCAACGTCCCGCAGGCGGCCCCAGAGCCGACGCCAAATCGATCCTCGACATCCTGACGCTGGCCGCGAGTTACGGCACCCGATTGAAACTGGTCGCCACCGGCGACGACGAAAACGAGGCGCTGGAAGCGATCGTCAGTCTCTTCTCGCGAGGGTTTGATGAGAACGACAGAATCGGGTCGCAAGCACCGCTCGCAGTCAGGCAGGAGTTGCGCCGCAACGGACTCGGGGTTTCAGACGGCGTGGTGATGGGCCGTGTGCTGCGTTTGCACAAAGGCGCTCCCGATATTTACCGCGCTGAGATCGGCGACGGTGATCTCGAACGCGAAAGGCGGCGATTTCGCGCGGCTGTCAGACTTTCCAGACGCCAACTCGAAACGATCAAGCAGCGGGCCGAGAAGGAGTTGGGCCGGAGCGCCTACATCTTTGACGCGCA
Organism: Pyrinomonadaceae bacterium; assembly: GCA_036506775.1. GTDB lineage: Bacteria > Acidobacteriota > Blastocatellia > Pyrinomonadales > Pyrinomonadaceae > PSRF01. The sequence continues at coordinate 9,848 of DASXRE010000258.1, forward strand.
TCTTCTGTTTCTCGAAGACGCGAAGCTCACGCGCGACGTTGAAGATTACATAGTGAAAGAACGGTCTAATGCCGAATGGGCGACGAAAGTCGTGGGCGATCGGCTGCTGTCGATCTACGCGCAGATGAACGATGAATATCTACGCGAGCGCGGTTCGGATATCGAGGACGTGATCCAGCGATTGTTGGCGAATCTCACCGGCGAGGGATTGAAGTATCCGAATCTCTCGGAAGATGCGGTGATCGTGGCGCCGGATCTCTTGCCGTCCACAGTTGCAGAGCTTGATCTGAACCACGTGAAAGCAATCGCCACGGATTCGGGCGGCTGGACTTCACACATGGCGATCATTGCGAGAGGCTTGGGTCTCACTGCGGTCGTCGGCCTGCGTGATTTTTATCAGCGCACGCGCACGGGCGATCGGATCATCGTCGATGCGCGTCAGGGCGAAGTGGTTCTTCATCCAGGCGCGACCGCCATTGAACAGTATGAGTTCACCACGCAACGGCTTGAAGTTGAAACCTCAGCGGCCTTGGAAAGTGGACCAGTCACTACGCGTGACGCGGTCGTCATTGCTTTGCGCGCCAACGTCGAATTGCCAGCAGAGTTTCAGGCAGTCCGAAAATTCGGCGCGTGCGGTGTTGGTCTGTTCCGGTCTGAGTTTCTCTTGTCGCGGCCCGGTCTAATGAATTCGGAACAAGAACAGTACGAAGCTTACAAGACACTCGCGGAAGCAGCGGGGGACGACGGCGCGGTGGTCCGGCTTTTCGACGTTGGCGGTGAACTGGCCAACGAGTCTGCTTTACCTGAACGGAATCCAGCGCTTGGATTGCGCGCCGTGCGTTTCGGTCTGCGAAACAAGGAACTCATGCGTACACAGGTGCGCGCGATTTTGCGAGCTGCGGCCGCCGGACGCTTGAGCCTCGTGATTCCGATGGTGGTAGATATGGCTGACGTGAAGTCTGCAAAGCGAGTGATCGCAGAAGAGGTGGAGAGTTTAAGAGCACGCGGCGACGCATTTTCAAAGGTGCCGATCGGGGCGATGATCGAGGTGCCTGCGGCTGTTCTGACCGCCGAAAAGATCGCGGCGGAACTCGATTTCTTTGAACTCGGCACCAACGATCTGGTCCAATACACGCTCGCCGTCGACCGCGGCAACGATCAGGTGGCCGGCTGGTTCCGCACGCTGCATCCGGCGGTGCTTTACGGTATTAAACGCACTTTGCAAGCAGGCAGCGAGGCGGGGATTCCCGTGATCGTGTGCGGCGAGATGGCTTCGACTCCCGCCTATGCCGTGCTGCTGGCTGGGCTCGGAGCAACGGATTTAAGCATGACGCCCGCGATGATCCCGCGCGTGCGGTCCGTGCTAGCGCAGATCGACACGAATGAAGCGCGAACGATCGCCGAGAGATGCCTGACAGCCGCCAGCGCCGACGAAGTGGAAGAGATTGTGCGCGAGGAGTTCCGAACGCACTGGCCCGACTTGTTTCCACCAAACATGTTGCCGCGACCCACCGACAACTAGCATGAAGCAGCCCCGCTCGCAGTTCATCAATTTACTTATCGGCAAGTCGATTCTCGAAACGATACTCGTCGGCGCGCTCGCCGTGGCTGTGTACATGAATGTGTTTCCGCCGACCTTTCACGGGTGGGGCGAAGCCGTGATGGAAACGCGCTCAATCGCCGGGTGGGCGGTTAACAACGCGCAGCCGTGGGAGCGGGTCGAGGTCCAACTCTTCATCGACGGGAAATTCCACAGCGTGCAAGTGGCCCAACTCTCGCGGCCCGATGTTTTCGCGGCCGGCTGGGCCCGAGACGAGTGGCACGGGTACAGCTTTTCGGTCGCAGATCTGCCGCCCGGAAATCACGAAGCGCGAGTGTTTGCGCTGCATCGAAACGGTGATCGCTACACGTTACAGTTGCTGGGAGATCCCATTCGTTTCGTATGGACCGACAGATAAACACAGACAAGGCACTCGCGGGCTGGGAAATTATTTCCGTGACCACGTCGTGCTTGATTGCCGAGTGGGTGGTGTTGGCGTTCGCGGGCTCTAACAAGATCGTGCTCGCGATTCCGATAGCCCTCGCGCTGGTGCTGATGTTTTATTCGCACCGTCTCTACGGCGAGAGCGCCCGTGAGCTGGGTTTTCGTTGGGACAACTTTGGGGTGGCGGTAAAGTCACTCACACTTCCGACACTTGCCGCAGTCGTTTTGATCGTTATCCTCTCGAATCATTACCAGCCCCGGGAGCCGTTGCGTTGGCGATTCTTGCTGGTCCCGCTTTGGGCCTTGTTTCAGCAGTACGCATTGCAGGGCTACCTGAACCGCCGAGCTCAGGTCGTTCTGGGACCAGGTTGGCCAAGCATTGCGTTGACTGCCTTCTTGTTCGCATTTGTTCACTTGCCGAACCCGCTTTTGTTCGTGCTTACGCTCGTGGGCGGCGTGATTTGGGCGTGGATCTATCAGAAACGACCAAATCTCTTCGCCCTCGCGCTCTCCCACGCCCTCGCCTCTATTACCGTCACGCTGTTTATCCAGCCCCAGTGGACAAACAACCTGCGTGTGGGTTTCAAATACTTTGGCTAATATGTGCTATACCGGTTTGAACACTCGTTTGCTATAATCGCGCCGCCTTGCAAGTGAACAGGTCGGGCGGTTGCTGCCGGCAATGCCGGGAGAGGAAAGTCCGAACACTATAGGGCAGCGAGCCCGCTAACGGCGGGGCGTTTGGCGGTCTTTTAGATTGCCGGGCGACGACAAGTGCAACAGAAAACAGACCAGCTCTTTGAGATCTCAAATCTCAGATCTGAGATTGCAAAGAGTGATGGGTGAAATGGTGCGGCCCGCGAGGGCTTAAAGTAAGAGCGCACCGGCGCGTGTGGTGACATGCGCGGCCAGGCAAACTCCTCGCAGTGCAAGACCAAATAGGGAGGCGTTAACAGGGCTGCCCGCCCAAAGCCTTAACCGGCTACGACCTCCGGGTAGGTCGCTGGAGCCAGCCGGCAACGGTTGGACTAGATGAATGATCGCCACTTCGAAATATTCGAAGTACAGAATTCGGCTTACAGACCTGTTCCGTAATTGCAGGGTAGATCTCTCCACCAAGAGCAAGTAAGGGTGACGCTAGATGGCTAATCGCAAAGGTGTTTTTATCGGCGCATATGTTCCCAATCATTTGAAGGAATCGCTGCGTCGCCGCGCTGCTGCCGAACATCGCACACTCTCGCAGGAGATCACTCGAATCCTCGAAGAAGCTGTACATGGACGCGGTCTGCCGCCCGGAAGTCTCGACCGACGCACAAAAGAATCACAACCCCGACGACGCGCCACCGATCCGATGCCTCGCCGCCGAGCCAATGACGCACCTTACCTTGGTGTCAGCGGCGGCAACAGATCTGGTGATGAAAGACGGAGCTGATTGAAATACCTCATTGTTGCCGCGCTCGTTAGTGTTGCCTTCGTGCTCATCTATTCGCGTGTTCGGCCGTACCTCAAGCTGATTCGCAAAGTGGTGGAGACGTTGAACTCCGCCACGGAAGCGACGGTGACGACCACGAGCACAGACCGCACGCCTTCAAAAAACAAGTTGGTGCGTTGCGATAGTTGTGGCACGTGGATTCCCGCGGACCGCGCCCTCCGGCTTGGTTCAGGACTGGCGAGTTTCTGCTCGCCGGAATGCGTCACGAAGAACTCTCAGGCGAAGCAACAGAAGCTTGCTGGATAGCTTTGTCTGTATTTGTTATCAACAACACGATCAGGCCTACAACAAAGAAGAAGATCAGCGACAGCAGCGCCTGACGGTAAGAACCGGTGCGCGCAATCACGATGCTGAACAACAGCGGTCCCATCCACGACGTTCCTCGCTCTGAAACTTCATAAAGCCCGAAGAAACTGGCTTCCTTGCCCGCCGGAATCATGCGTGAGAAGAGTGAGCGCGAAAGTGCCTGCGAACCACCGAGTACGATCGCGATGGCGGCGGCCATAATCCACGCCTCACGGACAGTGTGAAGAAAACGATACGCGTAGATCACTACCGCGGCCCAGATGACGAGCGACACGATGATGGCGTTCTTCGTCTTGATCAAATATGCGAGCCGTTCAAAAAGCAGCGCCCCAACCACCGCGAGAAACTGCACAAACAGAAAGATCTTCAGGAGAAAGGATGGATTGCCGCCCGGAAAGAGTTCCTGTTCGAGAAATGCGCTGGAGGCAAAGATCACGGTTTGAATGCCATCGTTGTAAATCAAATAGGCGATCAGGTATTTCAGCGTCAGTGGCAGCCGGCGCAGCTCCTTGAACGTCGCGACGATTTCCGCAAAGCCCGCCGCGATGTAACCCTGGCCCGGCGGTAAATCCTTCTTCTGTGGGCGTGACTTCAGAAAGTAAAAAGTGATGAGCGCAAACGCGCCCCACCAGACACCGGCCGACAAAAGCGACAATCGCACTGCGAGGCCCGTCGAGATTCCGATCGCCTCCGCATTCTGGACCAGCAGCAGATTCAAAAGGAGCAACAATGCGCCGCCGAGATAGCCATAAGCGTAGCCACGACTAGAGACCTTGTCCGCCTGATCGTCCGTCGCAATGTCGGGCAGGAACGCGTTGTAAAAGACATTTGAGGCGCCGAAGCAGATGTTTGCGATGATGAACAGCAGTCCGCCCAGCAGGTAAAGGTCACCCTGAATGAAGAACATCAAACAACTCGCAAAAACGGCGATGTAGCAAAACACAGCCATCAACCGTTTTTTCATGTCCGAGTAGTCGCCCAGCGCACCCAGTACCGGCAAAAGAAATACCTGCGCGGCAACAGAAAGTGAAACGCACAGCGTCGGCAGCGATTTCGCTGTCACTGCGCCCAGTGGACCAAGATTCAGGACCACGCCGTTTTCGCCTACCGCGCTCTGGGCCAGCCGAGTTATGTACGGGCTGAAGAGCGCGGCGACAATGGTCGTGTAGAAGGCCGAGTTGGCCCAGTCGTACATTTTCCAGCCGAATAACTCGCGCGGGTCGTTTTTGTCAGTCATTAGCGATCAAGAGGTTGACAATGGCAGGCGTAATGTCGGCTAGCGTTTTGATCCTGGCCGCGAGCGGCGCGCGTTTCGCGCCCCAAACAATGGTCGGAACATCATGCAGCGTGTGATTGCGTGACGACAGATCTTCGATATTGCCGTGGTCGCTGGTGAGTATAACGGTAGTTCTTTCGAGATCAAGTTTTATTAAAAGTTCACGGATGAAAAGCGCGAGACTCGTCAGGATCGATTTCGCTGCGGTCATGTCCTGTGCGTGACCCACTTTGTCGGTGATGAAGTATTCGTAAAGCGTGAAGCGGTTCTCGCCGGCAATGCACGAGAGGACTGTCGCGGCCTCTGCTTCGCTGCGTTCCAAAACGTCTTCACCTCGGTCGATCAGAATGCGATTTGTGAAGTCCATGAACACCGCGGTGCCTCTTTGCACGTCTGCCACGGTTCTGAATGGCAAACCTGCTGCTTCGACTGCGGCGGTCGTGGCGGAAATCCAGCGCGGCCGTTCATTGAAAAACCAGCTCGTGTAAGCGTTGGCAAACGTGATCGGCTGAACGCCGGCTTTACTCAGTTGGCGAAAGATCGAGTGCTCGCGGATGATCTCGAGTAGCGCCTTGTTCGGGAAGCCTTGCTTGTGATAACCGACGGCCGCGGGCGCATTCACGCCCGTCAGAATCGTCGTTTGACCGGACGCACTCTGCGGCCGTCCATCGATGCCGAGCCGTGGATCAGTTGGCACGACGATCCCGTCTAAAAATAATTCGGGAGTTTCATCCTGAAAAACGGCCAGCGGTGCGGCATTCGGAAGGTTATCGAGAGGGTTGAATGGACCGCGTGTGCCGATGCCCAGTCCGTCGATGAAGAACAGCAAGACCGAAGCGTCACTCGTCGTCATGAAGCAAGCCACGCTCGCGATAGAGATTCAGCTTGTTGTGCAGGGTCTTCAGACTGATGCCGAGCAACTCGGCCGCGCGCGTCTTGTTGTTTTTCGTCTTTTGCAGAGTGCGCATGATCATCTGCCGTTCGACCTCCTCCAGCGGCGTACCGACCGGCAATGTCAAAGTGTCTTCGTTGCGGAGTCTTTCGCGTTGCTCGATCGGATACGGTGCGAAGTGGTGGCGTTCGACCTGTTCGCCCGAACAGATGATCACGGCGCGCTCGATGACGTTGCGCAGTTCGCGGATGTTGCCGGGCCAGCTATGAAACTGGAGCGCCTCGACTGCGGCGCGGCTGAGAAACCGAGCGGGACGCCCGTGTTTCTCGGCGAGTTGAGCGACGAGATGTTGGGCCAACAGCGGCAGATCTTCCTTACGTTCGCCCAACGGCGGAAGATGAATGCCGAAGACGTTGAGACGATAGAGCAGATCACTGCGCAGTTTTCCTTCGGCGACGGCTTGTTGGGGAGGCCGATTGGTCGCGGCGAGCAGTCGCACGTCCACCGCGATCTCTTTGCGGCTGCCGAGCCGGCGTACCGCGCGTTCTTCGATAACGCGCAACAGTTTCGCCTGCAAAAGCGCCGGCATCTCGCCGATCTCGTCGAGCAGCAACGTGCCAGTGTCGGCCAGTTCAAAACAACCTTGCCGCCGCGACGCAGCGCCGGTGAACGCACCTTTCTCGTGGCCGAAAAGTTCCGACTCCATCAGTGTTTCGGGGATTGCGGAACAGTTGATCGCGACGAACGGACGATCGCGACGCGGGCTCATCTGGTGAATAGTGCGCGCAACGAGTTCCTTGCCGGTGCCTGACTCACCGGTGATCAAAACGGAAGCGGATGAAGGCGCGACCTGTTCGATGAGCGTGTAGATCTTGCGGATCGAATCGGAGTTGCCGACCAGTTCACCAAACGCGCCGCGGTCCTGTAGCTGGCGTCGCAGCAGTTCATTCTCGCGTCTTGCTTCTTCGAGTTCGGTGGTGCGGTCTAGCGTCGAAGACATCACAGGTCAGTTTAGCATATCCCGCCAGTGCCCCAGTTTGAGTTTCTTCTCTGTGTCTCTGTGTCTCCGTGGTTGGTAAAGAACCACAGAGACACGGAGCACAGAGACATGAAGTCAGGTTAGCGCCGAGTAGTAGTCGACGATTGCTTTTGCGAGGTCTTTAACGGTGGCTTGCGAGGAGTGGATCTTTACTTGCAGCCCGTACTCGGTCGCGGTCGCGGCGGTGACGTCGCCGATGCAGGCGACGGCGAGGCCGCCGAGGACCTTGCTCAGATCGTGCGTGTCGAAGAGCAGCGCGAGGTTCTTTACCGTCGATGAACTCGTGAAGGCGATGCAGTCGGCGCTGCCGGCCAGCATCGCACTTAATCGTCCGCGATCCAGATTCTCCGGAATCACAGTACGATACGCGGTGACGACATCAACGCGCGCGCCTGCCTCTTCCAACGCTTTCGGCAGGTAGTCTCGTCCGACGGCCGCACGCGGAATCAGAATGTTCAGTCCGTGCAAGTATTCGTTGCTGCCGACGAATTCGCTCAACGCGGCAAACACGCCTTCGGCTTTTGCTTGTGATGGCACGACGTCGACGTGCACGCGCGCGTCGCGCAGCTTGTCTGCTGACGCCGAACCGATGGCGCACACCTTGATCTCGTCAAGCTCCTCGACCTTCACGCCGCGACTGTTCAGGCGCCGCAGAAAAAAGTCGATTGCGTTGGCGCTGGTGAAGATGAGCCAGTCGTAACCGTAAAGATGATCGATTGCTTCGTCGAGGCGTTCATAACTTTCAGGCTCGGCGATTTCGATGGTGGGGCAAACGATTACTTTCGCGCCACAGGTTTCAAGTTCAGCGACAAACTCGCCGGCTTGTGAAGCGGCACGGGTCACGACGACTGTTCGTCCGGCGAGCGGTTTAGCCATTCAACAGAGCTCCGGCCCCACGTTCGAGCAACCGTTCGGCTAGTGCAGAGCCAATATCTTCGGGGTGATCGATTTTGCCGGAAAGTTGCTCACGGATGAACGCCGATCCATCGGGCTTCGCTACGAGTCCTTCAAGGTTCAGCAGTTCACCTTCGACAACTGCGTGAGCCGCGATCGGAAACTGGCAGCCGCCGCCGAGGCCGCGCAGAAACGCGCGTTCGGCGCGACAGGCGAGAGCAGTTTCACGATGATTGAGTTTCGATGTTGCGGTGACCGCGATCTCGTCATCGGCCCTCGTCTCGATGGCGATTGCTCCCTGGCCGACAGCGGGCAGCATTTCGGTCGTGTCGATCGACGCGCTGATTCGCCCGCGCAAACCGAGACGAATCAAACCCGCCGAGGCAAGTATCAGCGCGTCGTACTGTCCTTCGTCGAGCTTGCGCACGCGCGTGTCGACGTTGCCGCGCAGATCTTTCACCGTGACATCACTGCGCAACGCTTTGAGTTGGGCCAGGCGCCGCTGGCTCGACGTGCCGACCACGGATCCGGTGGGCAGCTCGCGTAACGAACCTGGGACCGCGGGCGGCCCGCCCGCCGGTTTGAGGGCATCCTGCGCAGCCGTGCGGGCGAGCCGCCCGCGGTCCCACGGCAAGATGAGCGCGTCACGCGGATCTTCTCGTTCGCAAATAGCGCTGATTGATAGTCCGTCGGGAATGATCGTGGGCAAGTCTTTCAGCGAATGCACTGCGATGTCGATTCGCTTGTCGAGCAACGATTCTTCCAGCTCTTTGGTGAAAACGCCCTTGCCGCCGATCACAGACAAGGGATCCGGTTTTACGTCCCCGGTGGTTTTAATAATCTGAATCTCGATTAAAAGCCCCGGATTGAGCGCGAGTAATCGATCCTTCGCCTGTTCAGCTTGCCAAAGCGCGAGGCGGGAGCCGCGTGAGCCAATTCGAAGAACTTCGCTACTCATCGAGTTCGAAAATGTCCTTCGATGACTGCGCCGCGTCGGGTTCAGTGGTCTCGTAGAAGCGGCGCATCTGGTTCATGATGGGATGTGAGATCTTGTTGATCGTTGAAACGAGCAGCGCCTCGATGGCCGCCTCTTGTTCCTCCGTCAAAACGCCAAGTCGTTTGCGTTGCCGCACCAGCTCCGCGCGCGCAACTTCCTGCATCTTTTCTCGCAGCGCGCCGATGCTTGGGCCAACATCCATCAGTCGCAGCGATTGTTGAAACTGCATCACTTCCGATTGCACGATTAACTCCGCTCGTTCAGCCTCTCGTTCGCGCTCGCGAATGTTCGACGTGATGACTGACTCGAGGTCGTCGATATCGAACAGAAACACGTTCGGAACCTTTCCAACTGCGGGCTCGATATTTCGCGGCACGCTGATATCGATAAAACAGGTCGGCCGGTTGCGCCGGCGTCCCAACGAGCGGCGCGCTTGTCCCTCCGTCAACACGTAGGTTGGCGCGCCGGTCGAGCAGATCACGACGTCTGCTTCTGTTAACGCGTGATCCAACTGGTCGAAAGGTACAGTTACCGCGCCAAATTCGGCAGCGAGTTGTCGCGCCGTTTCCTCAGTGCGATTCGTAATGAGCACGCGCGAAGCGCCCGCGTTCACGAGGTGTCGTGCGGAGAGTTCAGCCATTTCACCGGCGCCAACGAGCAGCACCGTGCAGCCCTTCAGCGAGTCGAAAATCTTCTTGCCGAGCTCGACAGCCATGTAACTGATCGACACGGCATTCGCAGCGATTCCGGTTTCGTTCCTGACCCGCTTCGCGACGCGAAAGGTATGGTGGACGAGCCGGTTCAGAATGCGGCCCGCAGTGCCCGCTTCAACCGCGACGGAGTACGCGTGTCGCACCTGACCGAGAACCTGCGGTTCACCGACGACCATCGAGTCGAGCGAGGACGCAACCCGAAACAGATGACGGACCGCCTCTTCATCGGTGTGTTGGTAAAGATGATTGATCAAGAAACCGGTTGGCAGACGCGCGGTGGCGTCGAGAAACTCGGCCAGACGACCGGTCCCTGACTCCAACTGTTCGGCTGTGATAGCGCTCAGAATCTCCACGCGGTTGCACGTCGAAACGATCAATCCCTCGCGCACGATCTCGCCGTCAACCAGCCGGCGCAGTCCGTCCGCGCAAGCTTCATCGCTGAAAGCGAGTCGCTCGCGAATCTCAACCGGCGCGGTCTTGTGATTGACTCCGACGAGAATGATCGACATGCGGTTCAAATTCCGAGAAACAGACCAAACTTATGATAGCCACCGAGCAGTCGAGTGCCAAAAAGAGTACAGAGCACCAGTGCAAATCCGAGAACACCGAGCCACGCGGCTCTGCGTCCGCGCCAGTCCGCGGTTGAACGGTAGATAATGAGAACCAGATAGACCAACCACGTTAGCGCGGCGAAGATCTCCTTCGGGTCGTTATGCCAGAAACGTCCGTAACGATTCCACGACCAGATCATTCCCGTCGCTATGCCGAGCGTCAGCAACGTCAAACCAACTACAGCGGCGCTGGTCGCGAGTTCGTTGATAGTGGTTAACGGCGGCAGGCGGTAGAAAATTGCGCTGAACGTTTTGAGTTTCAGCTCGCGCTCTTGCAACAGATACATGACGCTCGCCATGAACACGATGAAGAACGCCGCATAGGCAAAGATGACAAGAGTCGTGTGAATCGGGAAAAGCCGCGTCGCAGAGAACGCCGCCGGCGCGTCGCTTGGTCCAGGGTTCGCCAGCAGCGCGAAGAACACAAGGACCGAGATCAGGGGCATGGTGAACGCACCGACGGCCTGGGCACGATACCGATAGAGCACGAGCGCGTAGACCGCCACCAGTGCCCATGCGAGAAACGACAAAGTTTCACGCAGGAAAAACAGCGGATAGTGCCCGTCAATCATCCAATCGACGACCAGGGCCCCGGTGTGGAGTACGAAACCGGTCACCGTTGCCCACTCAGCCACACGCTGCACCGACCGACGTTTGTTGATGAACGCCAGGATTGAATGAATGGCGGCGATGAGATACGCCGCTAAAACGGTGGCTAACAGAGATCTCATTCGGGGAACTGGTTCAGAGACTTGATTCTATGATCTAGTCAGATTCAAGGGCAAACGTTATGCTCTCTTGCCAGGAGAATTCAAATGCTTTCCTTTGGTTTCCGTAAAGCGCTTCCCCTCGTCCTTATTCTGAATCTGGGTTTAGCCATAGCTCAGGATCCGCCCCAGGACATCGAAACGATAAAGATCGATACGGATCTGGTGACGGTCCCGGTGATCGCAACCGATACAGGCGGTCTCTACATCGGTGACCTCAAGCAGGAAGATTTCTCGCTTACGGAAGACGGCGTGGCGCAGAAGATCGCGTTCTTTGGCAAGGTCTCGCTGCCGTTTCACGTAGTGCTGATGCTGGATACGAGTTCGAGCACTCAGGACAAGTTGAGGTTGATTCAGAACGCAGCGTTTGCGTTTGTGCAGCAGTTACAGCCGGCCGATCGCGTGAAGGTGATTTCGTTTGACGATCAGATACGCGATCTGAACGAGTTCACGAGCAACCGCGAGACGCTGCGGACCGCGATTAACAGCACGAAACCGGGGCAGGGAACAAAGGTTTACGACGCGTTTGAGCTGGCTTTGAACACGATCCGGCGTATCCAGGGTCGCAAGGCGATTGTGATCTTTACGGACGGAATGGATTGGCACAGCGACAGCGCAACCTTCAACAGCAACATACGCTGGCTCGATGAAGAAGGCGTGATTGTTTATCCGATTCGTTTCGACACGCGCGCAACGACTGAGCGCCTGGCGCGCGAGCAGGCATCCGAACCGCAGTTGCCAACGCTTGATGTGATTCGGCGGCAGCCGAGTGGCGGCACTGCGCCGACATTTCCGAGCGACGATCCGACGCCAGGCTCGGGAAGCCAGAAGCGAACTGGCCCATTCGGCTTGCCTACCGCTGATGAGATTATGCGTCGCCGTCGTGAGGAGGAACGTCGCCGGCAACCAAATCCCGATCCGAATGAGCCGCTGCCTGGTCCGCCGCAGCGTGCTCCTGAGGAGGGCGTGCCTCGAATCCCGGGTTCAACGACCACCACGATTCCAGGTTCGACGACCACCACGACCGGGACCTCACGCCGCTCGAGCGACGATTCGATTGGACGGATGCTGGATCTCGCGTACGACACGGCCGACAGTTATCTGAAAGCGCTCGCAGAAAAATCTGGCGGCCGGCTGTTGCGTGCGGATACGATTAATTCGCTGCCGGATGCGTTTGCACAGATTGCCGCGGAACTCCGCACGCAGTATCTGCTTGGTTACTATCCGCTGAACAAAGAGCGCGACGAGCGTTATCGCAAGATCAAAGTGACGACAGTACGAAAAAATGTAGTGATCCGCGCGCGGCCTGGCTACCTCGCCACGGCTTCCCGGTGAGACACCAAGCCATCCACTGATTCCACAGATTCTCTTTGAGGTTGCGGGTCAGTTCGCCTCCCTGGAGTGCGGGGACTTGTCACCGCTTTGGCCAAAGCGCCGACAAGGCGGCGCACTCCAAGGAGGCGCCCACTTTAATTTTACCTACGCGTACCGCTGCTCTTGTTCTATCCTTAACCCCGTGCTAGTTTGACGCTTCATGCCCGATCGAGCCGAAGCTTGGGAATTGTTGTGTGAGTACACGAAGGGCGACAGCCTGCGCAAACACGCGCTCGCCGTCGAAGCCGCCATGCGCGCCTGCGCCAAACGTTACGCAGATGGGCCAGCGGACGAAGATGAGTGGGGACTTGTCGGGCTCTTGCACGACTTCGACTACGAGATGTTCCCGTCGGCCGATCAGCACCCTTTCACTGGCTCGAATATCCTCTGCGGCCGCGGCTATTCGGAACGCATCATCCGCGCGATCCTCGGCCACGCGACTTACACCGGCGTACCGCGCGACACAGATATGGCCCGCGCGCTTTTCGCCACCGACGAGCTCTGCGGTTTTTTAGTAGCTTGCGCGCTCGTGCGGCCTTCGCGCAGTCTTGACGATCTCGAAGTTTCATCCGTCAAAAAGAAACTGAAAGACAAAGCCTTCGCTCGGTCGGTGAATCGCGACGACATTCGTCAGGGCGTAGAAGAACTGGGTGTGAGTCTCGACGAGCACATTCGTTTTGTGATTGACGCGTTGCGTCCCGTGCAAGGCGAAATCGGTTTGAACACCGCCGAGGCCGCGGTGAGCATTTAAGACGCGACGTGTGGTCCAGCAGGCTGTGTTGGGTCGGCAAGCCCTCTGCGGGTGCTCAGGATTGAAGCGAGAACAAAGAGACAGAGCGTGAGCAGAATGGCGATGATGGTTGTGAGAAACGCTTGCAGCTTGCGGCGGCGCGCGGTGTGACGATATACGAAGATCGCGGCAAGAGTAATCGTCGCGATGGGCAACAATAAGGTCAGGGCGACAAGCAGACCGGCACTCGACAGGGCCTTCGCGGAGAAGACGCCCAGCACGAGCGCGATACAGGAACCAGCGCCCACGACTGCTGCGAGTGCTGAAGCGGCGAATACGAGCTTCAGTCGCATTCGCTCACGTTCCTTAACTTTGTTTGGTGCAAAAAGTCCCTCCCTGGAATTGGTGGGAGAAAAACGCCGCCAAGAATACCATAAGGGGGAGCCAGAAACGGTTTCGAATTCTCTGTGCATCTCTGTGTGCTCTGTGCCTCTGTGGTGCAAAGTCGCCTGAAATGCTTACCACAGAGACACAGAGAACACAGAGATTGCACAGAGAAGAATAGGTTGGGAGGAGGAACAGCCTGAAGGCTGAACTCAGACACTTTAACGGATGATCTCTAGAAGCGCGCTGATTTGGCTGTCACGTCAGGAAGGCCTCAAAGATTTTGCTACACGTTTTGGCTTTTTCAAGAAACTCACTACTCGCTTCGTAGCCGGCGAAACGATCGACGATGCAATCTCTTATATTCGTCAGATCAATGCAGAAAACTGCACCGCCTCATTTGACCACTTAAACGAGTCCGTTGGCAGTGAGTCAGAAGCCGAAGCCGAAGTAATCGAGTATCTCAACATCCTTAACGGGATTAGTGAGACGCAGATCCGCTCGAACGTTTCGATCAAACTGACGCAGTTTGGACTTGGCCTCGATCCTGAACTGGCTTACCGCAACGCGAGACGCGTGGTGGAAGAAGCGCACCGGCGCGGCAACTTCGTTCGCGTAGACATGGAAGACTCGGGTGTCACGCAGGTAACGATCGACATCTTCAAACGGCTGCGATCTGAATTTGGCCTCGATGACGTCGGGATCGTTTTGCAGTCATACCTGCGCCGAACTTACGCGGACGCGCAGGAGTTGGTGAAACTGCCGGCGCGCATTCGCATCTGCAAAGGCGCTTACAACGAGCCGCCTGAAGTCGCGTTTCCTGACAAAAAGGACGTCGATGCAAACTACGTAAAAGTGATGCAACTGCTGCTTTTGAGCGGCGTTTATCACGGCATCGCTACTCACGATCCGAAGATGATCGACGCGACAGTCGACTTCGTGCAACGCGAAGCCATCGGCAAAGAGAAGTTCGAGTTTCAGATGCTCTTTGGCATTCGCCGCGACCTGCAACGACAGCTTTCACGCGATGGGTTCAACGTGCGAATCTATGTTCCGTACGGAAAACACTGGTATCCTTACTTCATGCGCCGGCTGGCAGAGCGACCGGCGAACATCTGGTTCGTCCTGAAGAACGTGTTGAAGGGTTAAGCCCACGGATTTCATTAAAAATGAGTGACTGGTTCTGGATTCTTTGGAGTGTGCTCGGCGCGATACTCATCGTCGCCGAAGTCTTCACGACTGGCTTCGTGCTGCTGTGGTTTGGCATCGGTGCCCTGGCGGCCGCATTTGCCGGTTTTATCGGCATCGACAGTCTGGTGGTTCAGTTCATGATCTTTGCGGTCGTTTCGATTGGACTAACGGCCGCCTCGCGAACAATCTTCATTAACTACTTTTCGCGCGAGAAGACAGGGCAGTCGTTGCGTAGCGGCGTCGACGCGTTGCCGGGAAAAATCGGCACTGTGGTCTCTTCGAGCAAGGGAGCGTTGCAGGAGGGCGCGGTGAAGGTGTTTGGTTCGACCTGGACCGCGTATCCCGCGGCCGGTGAGCCGCCGCTGGAAGCCGGTGAACGCGTTTGTGTGGAGAGCGTCGAAGGCGCTTCGATCTACGTCAAACGTGTCGCTGGCGAGCCGGAGTGGAGACAGATTGGAAATAAGGATTAGTGAGGTTCGGTGTCGGCTTCGTAGTTGTCGTCGAGCGTCTTGTCTTCTTCGAGCGGTGGTAGCTCAATCGTGATTCGATCCGTGGCGGGCGCTTCCAAATCGTCGCCCTGAAATCTCGCCAACACGACGGTAATGTTGTCTTCACCGCCGCGATTGTTCGCTTCCTCTATTAACCTTTCACACGCGGTCACCAGGTTGTCCTGATTGTTTACCACGATCTGTTGAATATCTTCTGCCCGCAGTTTTCCCGACAGGCCGTCGCTGCAAAGCAATAACAGATCGCCTTGCCGCAAACGAATTCGCCCGGTGACGGGCGCGACTTCGCTCTGCGCGCCGAGGGCTTGCAGGATCACGTTGCGAAACATGTGTGTCTCGGCTTCCGATTCGCTAATCTGGCCCACGTCGACGAGTTGCTGGACCAGCGACTGATCCTTGGTAGCGAGTCGAATGTGATCCTTGCGAATTACGTAACCGCGACTGTCACCCACTTGCACGAGATCGAGATTATCACCCCTGATCGCGGCGCCGGTGAACGTTGCGCCCATGCCGGCGCAGCGTGAGTCTTCCTGGCTCTTGACGTGGATCGAGAGGTTTGCGTAGTGAGTGGCGTTTTTCAGGCACTCCACCAAATCCAACTGCGGATCGCACGCTTCTTCACTCTCCGTGCCGAGCAGCATTTCGCGTACAGAATCGACCGCCATCCGGCTGGCCACATCGCCGGCGAGTGCGCCACCCATGCCGTCGGAGACGACCAGCACGAGTCCTTTTTGGCCCAAGGTGAAACGAGTTAACTTTTCCGGCGGCGTCGCGCCATCCGCGCCGATCCACGTTTGTTCGCTGGACAGATCGAGAACAAGGAAATTGTCTTCGTTACCACGTCGCACCCGGCCAACATCAGATTTGGCGTATAACTCTACGATCATAAGGAGAGCGTGTATTAGGGAGTCTGTTAAAGGTTGAGACCGGCCAATTGTAACCTTGATATCGTTTGGCTGTCACTCACTTAAATTTCGCTTAAATCTTCTCCAGCGCTTGATCCAGATCCGCGATGATATCGTCGGTGTCCTCTATGCCCACGGAAATTCTGACGAGTCCATCCGTAATTCCGAGGCGTTCGCGCTTCGCTTCATCCACAGACGCATGAGTCATCGTGGCCGGATGGGAAATCAGTGTCTCGACGCCGCCGAGACTCTCCGCCAGAGTGCACAACTTGACTGACTCAAGCACCGTGCGCGCTGCGGCCAGTGAACCAACATCAAAGGCCACCATGCCGCCAAAGCCTCGCTGCTGCCGCCGTGCGAGTGCGTGCTGCGGGTGCGATGCCGAGCCGGGATAATAAACTTTGCGCACCTTCGGGTGCTCTTCGAGAAACGCCGCCACTGCGCGGCCCGTCTTGTCATGCTGTTCCATCCGCAGCGCGAGTGTTTTGGTTCCGCGCAGCACCAGCCACGAGTCAAACGGCGAAAGAATCGCGCCTACGCTGTTCTGCACAAAGCCGATCCAGTTTGCATCTTCCTCGCCGTTCAAGACCACGATGCCGCCGACGCCATCGGAGTGACCGTTGAGATATTTGGTGGTCGAATGGACAACAATATTGACACCGAATTCCAGCGGCCGTTGCAGGTATGGCGACATGAACGTGTTGTCGCAAACGACGCGTGCACCGGCGCGATGGGCAATCTCACTGACTTCTTTGAGATCTGTAACGATCATCACCGGATTGGTAGGCGTCTCGATGAAAACCATCTTCGTGTTTGGCTTGATCGCGGCCTCGACGTTCAACGGTTCTGAAGTATCAACAAAATCAAACTCAATGTTGTAGTTGGCGAGAATGCGGGTGAAGAGCCGCGCAGTGCCGCCGTAGGTGTTATCGGAAACGATGACGTGTTCGCCTGCTTTCACGAGCCGGAGTGTCGCGTCGATTGCTGCCATGCCGGACGCGAAGGCGAACCCGAAGCGCGCGCCTTCGAGCGCCGCGATGTTGCGTTCCACCGCGGAGCGGGTCGGGTTTTGTGTGCGCGCGTATTCGTAGCCTTTATGTTTGCCCAGAGCGTCCTGCGCGTATGTGGAGGTTTGATAGATCGGAACGGTTACCGATCCGGTGCTCTCGTCAGGTTCGGAGCCGGCGTGAATGGCGATAGTTGCAAATCCCATAAAAGTTTATCCGTCAAAAATTCCCTGGCTGCGGTAGCGTTCCGCACCGTCGGGAAAAACCGTGATCACTCGCTTGCCTGGACCCAGACGCTCCGCGATCTTGTACGCAGCCGCGGCAGCGGCGCCGGTCGACCAGCCGCCTAGCAATCCTTCAACGCGCGCGATCTTTTTCAAAGCAGCGCAAACTTCCTCGTCCATCACCATCATGATCTCGTCGGCTAGTGAAGCGTCAAAGATCTTGGGAATGAAATCGCGCTGGCCGATGCCTTCAACCTTCTTTGGACCAGGTGGTCCACCACCGTAGATCGATCCTTCGGGTTCAACCAGCACGCACAGCACCTGCGGATTGTGTTTCCTCACTGCCCGGCTCACGCCGCAGAAAGTGCCCGAAGTTCCGGCGCCAATCACCACTGCATCGATCTGGCCGTTCATCTGCTCGATGATCTCACGGCCGGTGGTCAGTTCATGAAAACACGGGTTCGCCGTATTCTCAAATTGCTGCGGAATAAAACTGCCCTTGATATCTGCCGCGAGCTCGACCGATCGCTTGATTGCGCCAGTCATGCCGCTCTCGGCGGGCACATACTCGATCTCGCCACCGAGCGCTTCAATCAGTTTCATCTTCTCTTCTGCAAAGCCGCGCGGGACGCAGAGAATAACACGGTATCCGCGTGCAACCCCCACGAGCGCCAGTCCGATGCCGGTGTTCCCGGCGGTTGGTTCGATGATCGTGCCGCCGGGCTTGAGCCGCTCTTTTTCTTCCGCATCGCGAATCATTCCCAGCGCCGCGCGGTCTTTCACCGACCCGCCGGGATTGAGCCATTCGATCTTCGCGTAGACATCAGCGAGAGGAGGTTGGGCAAAGCGCGAGAGATGAAGAAGAGGAGTCTGGCCTATGAGATCGAGAATGCTTTCAGCGATGCCAAGCGACATTCGTGCGCGATGGTAGCTTGCGGGTTGGGGAGTGTCAAACTAGTACTGAATCAGGCTCCCTTCGCGTTTGGCGCGGCGCACGGCGCGTCCGAAGACCCAAAGGGAAAAGGGAAGCAGCACGGCGAGAAAACAGAAGAGAGTAACGAGCGGGCGGGTGACTTGGGTCAATCCGTGTCCTTCGATCAGCACTTGCCGTATACCGTCGAGGCCGTACGTTGCGGGCAGGAGCAGCGAGATGTTGCCGAGTTTCGGACCGGCGTATTCCTTGAGTAACTGAGTAGGAAAGAAGACGCCGGAGAAAAGAGCCGAGCCCGCACCGAGAAAAATGCCGAACGGGTCGCCCCGTTTGAAAACCATCGCGAAACTCGCGGAGAGTATGCCGAGGCAGGCGAGTACGACCGTGGTGAGTAACAGAAAGACAACCGCGAGAAAGAAACTGCCGCGGTAGTGAACTCCGAAAAATACCCGGCCGAAGAACAGGTAGAGAAACGAGAAGAACGTTGTTTCCAAAAAGTCCCACGCGGAACTCGCGACGATCACTGTCGGCAGATTGATTGGCGTCAGCAGCACGCTTTCGAGAGTGCCTTGCATTTGTTCCTGGCGAATCGAGTTCGCGAGGCTCGAGAAACCGGTCATGAAGTAGTTGAGCACCGCGAGACCGGTGAGCCAGCTTGCCAGCGGATCGCGCCACTGGGAGTATTGTGGATCAGTGAAGCCGGCAAAGATCTTGGAGATGAAAAAGAGTGTCGTGACCACGGTCAGGACGGACAGAATGCGCAGGAAGAACTGCATGCGATAACTGACGAAGAGGCGGAAGTCGCGCGCCACAAACGCGAAGATTCGACGTGGTAAGAGTCTTATTGCGTTCATTCGGTTTTATCGTCGGACTCGTACAACTCCAGCGCGTCCAGCAGAGATCCCTTCTCCACTTCGACGTCGAGTATGCGCCCGCCATGCTTTTGCAAGTCACGCAACATGTCGTCGAGCTGGTTATCACCAGCCTGCCGCGTGAACGATACTTTCGCGGGCGCATCCGCTCCATTCAGCCCGGCTACCGTTACGTGAACCTGCTCGGACTTCGAGGTGAGACTGCGGAGATGTTGCGGTGTGTCGATCGCGCGAATGCGCCCGCGGCTGATGATCGCAACGCGGCTGCAAAGAGTCTCAACTTCCGCGAGGTTGTGCGACGTGAGCAGTATCGTCACGGGGGGATCCTGTTCTGCGAGCGAACTGATCAACCCGCGCATCCGCGCCGCCGCGAGCGGATCGAGCGAACGCGTTGGCTCATCCAGCAACAAGACAGGCGGCATCGACAACATCGCACGAGCAACTGCCAGCCGCTGCTTGTTTCCGGTTGACATCTCGCCAAACCGGCGGCGCGCGACTTCATCGAGTTCGAGTTGCGCGAAGAGTTCCTTGATACGTTGCTTCGCAATGCGATCAGTGAGTCCGTGCAGACGGGCGAAGAACATCAGGTTCTGTTCTGCGGTCAAGCGCCAATAGAAGCTGCGTTCTTCGGCGGTGGCGAGGCCGATCTGCCGACGCACTTGTTCGTCATGAACCACGCTGTCGTTGTCTCTGACTGAAACGCTTCCGGTGGTTGGCTGGACCAGAGTCGCGACGATCTTCGTCAGCGTTGTCTTGCCTGCGCCGTTGCGGCCAATCAAACCGAAGATCTCGCCAGTCTGCACCTCAAACGAAACATCGCGCAGCGCTTCCACCGGTTCTTTTACCGGGCGGCGAAAGAATGCACGCAAACGGCGAAACGGAATGGGATAAGTCTTGGACAGGTTGCGGATTGAGATTGCGGGTTCAGCCACGATGTCACCGCGCTCTTTGTCGGGGGTCCAGATGTTCGCGCAGGCCATCACCGATGAAGTTGAATGCCAGCACAGTGAGCGCGATGGCGATGCCCGGAAAGATAAGCGCGTGAGGCGCGGCCTGAAGTGTCGACAGGTCACGAGCTTCTTCAATCATTACGCCCCACGACGGCGTGGGTGGCGGCACACCAAGGCCGAGAAACGACAATGAAGCTTCTGAAAGCACTGCGCCGGCCATGCCTAAACTCGCCTGCACGATCAGTGGTTGAATCGCGTTCGGCAGAATGTGAATGAGCAGAATGCGCGCGTCGCTCGCGCCGAGCGCGCGCGCAGCCTGCACGAAATCATATTCGCGAACCTTCAGCACCTGGCCGCGGATGAGCCGCGCGTAACCGACCCAGCCGATGATGCAGAGCGCGAAGATCAGTTTGTTCAAGCCGGCGCCGAGAAATGCGACCATCGCAATCGCCAACAGCAAACCGGGAAACGCGAGAAACACGTTGAAGACGTAGCCCGAGATGAAACTGTCGACCCAGCCACCGTAGTAACCGGCGATCGCGCCGAGAATCGTGCCCACGACTGCGGAAACAACCACGACAATGATGCCGACTTGCAGCGAGATGCGCGCGCCGAAGACTACGCGCGAGAAGATGTCGCGGCCCGTTGAGTCAGTGCCAAACCAGTGCACCGCTGACGGCGGAAGATAACGCATCGACAGATCCGTCGAGCCAACGTCGTATGGTGCGATCCATGGCGCAAACAGCGCCACGATCACAAGGACCGCCACGATTACGAGACCGATGATTGTCAGACGATTCATTTTGCGCTTTGTACCAAAGTTCTACGAGACTCTGATACGCGGATCCAGCCAGCGATAGACCGTATCAGTAAGCAGGTTTGCGATGATGTACGTCATGCTGATTACCAGCACACAGCCTTGCACGACGCGGTAATCACGTTTGCCGATTCCGTCTTCAACAAGCAGCAAACCGAGACCGGGCCAGCCGAAAATCTTTTCAGTGATGATGGCGCCAGCCAGCAGCACGCCGAGTTGTAAACCCAGGATCGTTACGACCGGAATGAGTCCGTTCTTGAGGACGTGTTTGTAGATGACGGTTCGTTCGCTCAGGCCTTTGGCGCGGGCCGTGCGAACGTAGTCTTCGCCGAGCTCTTCGATGACCGATGAACGCACCATGCGCGTCAGGATCGCCGAAAGCGCGGCACCGAGCGTGAACGCAGGCAGGATGATGTCGCTCCAATCGAAGCGTCCTGACGGTGCGAGCAACCGGAGCTTGACGGCAAAGATGTAGACGAGCATCGGTCCGATCACGAAACTCGGCAGACTGATGCCGAGCAGTGCAATTACCGAAGCGATGTTGTCGATGAGCGTGCCTCGGTGCGTGCCCGCGATGACGCCGAGCGGGATCGCGATCAGGATTGCGATGATCATGGCGCAGATCGCGAGTTCGATTGTTGCTGGATAACGTTCGAGGATCAGGCTGGCGACCGGACGATCGTTGCGAAATGAAATGCCCATGTCGCCGTGGAGGAGTGCGCCCCAGTAGTCGGTGTAACGGTTTTCGACTCCGTGCCAGACGAAGTGGCGCTGGTCGTTATCATCGCGTGGAAAAGAGAAGAAGAACGGTGGACGATCGAGACCGTGCTTTTCGCGAAATTGGGCGTACTGCTCGGGTGTAGCTTGTTCGCCGAGAACTGCGATTGCGGGATCGCCGGGGACGAGTTCAATTAATAGTGTTACAAGAGAGACAACTGTCCAAACAACCAGTATCAGAATAATCAGGCGTTTCAGGATCCCTAAGATCCGGTACCGGAGGTTGGTGCGCACTGCGGCGCATCATAGCAGGCTTTGACAGGATTTCGGAATTTACAGGATTCTTCGAACCAGCCGAGAACGACTCAAGCCAGTAATGAACAACTCACCTTGTTTCAACACATCATGTCCATCCTGAAATCCTGTCAAGAAAATAAAACGTAGCCCCGAGGTACGATTCGAATACTCGCACAGCCCCGACAACCGCGCGCTTACCAAACCATACCCCGTGACTACGTATCTGGTTGCAAAGTCTTAGAACGCTGCAACCAATCCCCAAAACTCATTCCGGCCTTCTGCCCATGTGAAAGGCCGCGATACCACCCGTAAGGTTCTCAAACTCTACCTGATCGAAACCTGCCCGCTGCATCAGGAGCGAGAGCTCATGCTGGTCCGGAAACTTCTGCACCGACGCCGGCAGATAACTGTACGCGTAATGCGAACCACTGATGAAACCACCCATCAACGGCAGCACCTTCGTGAAGTACAGACCAAATACCAGCCGCAACATCGCATTCGTGGGTCTTGAAAACTCGAGCACCCCTGCCCATCCACCTGGCTTCAAGACCCGTCGTAGTTCTGCCAAACCGCCCTCAACGCTTGCGAGATTACGTAAACCGAATGCAATCGTCACCGCCTCGAACGAGCCCTCTCGAAACGGCAGGTTCAACGCATCTCCTTCAATCCATGGTATCGGATTCGAAGACTTGCGTGCGGCAATCTCCAGCATTGGTCGACAGAAGTCGGTACCAACAACTCTGGCCCCTGTGATTTCAAACAGCGTCAACGATAAATCGCCGGTACCACATGCCACATCGAGAACGCGCGCACCGCGCGACGGTAATTTCTCGCGCACTCTCTGTGCAACAATCCGGCGCCATCGCTTGTCGATGTTGCCGGAGAGCAAGTGGTTCAAAAGATCGTACCGCTTCGCGATCACCGAAAACATTTCGCGAACGCGACCCGCATGTTCATTTGCGGCGTTCGTTTTGTCAGGCACAGTTAAACCAAATCTCGTTCGGGTTTGGTTGCAAGACGCTTGCAAACAATTTGTGATTACCCGGGATTAGCATTACTGCCCGGTTTTGCTGGTGGTTTTGGTGAAGGAGCTGGAGTGGCAATTTCGCCGAGCACTTCATATTGAACACGTCCCTGCAATGAAGCCTTCAGTTGCGCTGATTCACCGGTAACAACCGAAGCGACCGTTGCGTCCTTGAAGAGGCGACTTGCGACGCGCTGAATGTCTGATGCAGTGACAGCTCGTAACAACGCAGCCTGATCTTGCGGCGCTTTGAGTCGATAGGTTTCTGCATCCAGCCAGGGATCGGGAAGCGCATCTGTCTTCGTTCCGGTGCCGACGGCTTCATTGACCACTTCCGCTTTCGCTCGGTCCAATTCAGCAACAGTTGCCGGCGTGCTGCTTAACGACTCGATCACCTTTCTCGCATTCGCCAAAGCATCGGGAGCCTTTTCGGTGTTCACGGCAACGCCCATCACAAACGCGCCCGGCAAAACATACGCATTGCTTCGCACGAACACTGGCTGATTCGCCAACTCCGCAGCCATTGCCTGCCAGCGATGTTGTGCGAGTTGCGCCATGACTGTTGACGCAGCGAAGTCAGCATCCGATCGAGCTACGCCGCGCACGGCCAGACGAATTTCAGTCGTTGGTCCAGGAAGATTGATTATCAGGGTGCGTGGATCCGGAGCTTTTGGTTGGGTGAACGTAGTAGGAATGATGTTTTCGCTCTTGCGCCAAGGGCCGAGAAGTTGTCGTACGGCTCTCAGAGCCCGAGCCTTGGTCACGCCTCCGACAATCGCCAGGGTCGCGTTGTTTGAGTTCAGAAAACGTTCGTGCGCCAGCATCAGATCGGCGCGGTCGACTCGGCCAACATCTTCAGGAGTGCCGCCCGCGAGGCGGCCGTAGGGAAAGTCACCGAAGAGGCGGACGGCGATCGCGCGGTCAGCAACAATGGTGGGTGAGATGGTCGCATCACGCAGGCTCTTGATTCGAGCATCGCGAATGCGCGTGACGACTTCGGGGGCGAATTGAGTCGAGAGCAGCGCGTTTCGCAGTACGGAGACGATCTGTTCCAGCTCCGCAGCTTTGCCAACCATCGTGATGGTCAGCGAATCGTAGTTGACGCTTACATCCAGTTTTCCACCGAGTTCGTCCGTGAAATAGTCGACGGTGGCGGGGTCGGGAAAGAGCAGATCGCCGAGCAATGCCATCTCGCCTGATTTACCGGAGAGATCGAAGGCCGCGCCGCTGTTGATGCGTAGTTTCAGCATTAGTTCAGGACTGCCTGGTTGAGACCAGACAAGCAGATGAAGACCGTTGAGCAGTTGTTCGCGTTCCGGTTCCTTTGGCGTCTGTGGGAGCGCAGGTTGTACCAGCAGGAGAACCAGTAGTGTCGAGACCACAAGTCCGCGGACTACACGGGTTATTACAGGTATGGACATGGGCAAAACATCTTAGATGCCGCCTGTTTGCCCGTCAACCGTTTGGCTTTTGAACGCATCCTACTGCCCGATTGCCACGTTTGATGTCGGCGGTCCAGCCCGGCAAGCAAGCAAAAGAGTATGTACTTGCCGTTCCTTGCGGGATAATATCGCGCTGGATTTGAGTTTTTTGGCTGAACATAAGCTTTTTTGGGTGACGCCCCGTAACTTTTTTCCGGGTCGAGGTAACTACAGCAGGAAGCAGTTCTTGCAGGATCGAGTGCTTGATTGCCCGAGAGAACAACAGACGAGGTTTTGCTGAGAAGAGCAGGAGAGGGTGACCAGGCAGCCTTTCTGGAATTGTACGACCGGCACCGGCAACCGATCTTTCGTTTCGCATACCGGTTACTAGGCGAAGTCGATATTGCCGAAGACGTCACGCACGACTGTTTCCTGAGTTTGATTCGCAAGCCGGAAAACTTTCGTCCGGAACGTGCTTCTTTGAGAACTTACTTGTTTGCGGCTGCCAGAAATCTGGCGTTGAAACACTTCAGGCGTTCCGGTCGCGAGACCGGCCTCGATGAAGTAACGGAAGAACCTCAGGTTTCCCCACGGCAAGGGCCGTTGGGAAAGTTGCTCGACGAGGAACTGGCCGCGGAGGTGCGCAGGGCTGTTGTCAGTCTGCCGCC
>DASXRE010000259.1:0-4044 GCA_036506775.1 Pyrinomonadaceae bacterium
ATTTATGAGGCGATCGTCAAGGGTGAGGCTGATTTCGATCCAGGACTGCCGGAATCGTTCAACGTGCTGGTGCGCGAGCTTCAGTCTCTGTGTCTGGACGTTGAGCTGATCAATAAGAAGGTCGCCGGTAACGGCGATGAAAGCGGAGATGGCGTGGGCGAAGCGCTGATTACCAGCGCGGTCGAGGGATAGCTTAGGTTTTTGGGTTTTGGTTCTGAAATTTGAGATCTCAGATCTCAGATCTCAAAAGAAAAGCTAAGACAAAAGACCAAAAACAAGGAGCAGGGATCAAAGTCCAAAGGCGAAAGACCAAGGTTTAAAGACCACGAACCGATTGTGTTTGGTTTAAAAGGCAACGGAGAAAATCAAGTGTTTCGATTTCAACAAGAGAAGACGCAATTAGCTCCTGACTTTGAGGCAATCAGAATCTCGCTGGCGTCACCGGACAAAATCCGGCAGTGGTCGCATGGCGAGGTAACAAAGCCGGAGACGATCAACTACCGAACGTTTAAGCCTGAGCGTGACGGGCTCTTCTGCGCCCGCATCTTTGGCCCGGTGGCTGATTGGGAATGCCTCTGCGGTAAGTACAAACGCATGAAACATCGCGGCGTGATCTGCGATAAGTGCGGCGTGGAAGTGACGCAGGCAAAAGTGCGCCGTGAGCGGTTAGGTCATATAGATCTGGCCAGCCCGTGTTCGCACGTCTGGTTTTTCAAAGGACTGCCATCGCGCATCGGACATCTACTAGACATTCCGCTACGCGAGCTCGAGAAAGTCCTTTACTTTGAATCCTACATCGTCATCGATCCCGGCGATGTTTCCGGACTCAAAGAGCGCGAGCTGCTTTCGGATGAGCGTTACCGTGAATTAGTGCGTGACTATCCGGCCCAGTTTGTTGCCAAGATGGGCGCCGAAGCAATCAAGGAACTGCTCGCGATGGTAAAAGTCGAGGAGCTCTCGATTGAACTTCGCAAGCGGATGCGCGAAGAGACCTCGCAGCAGAAGAAACTGAAGTACTCGAAGCGGCTGAAGGTCGCGACGAGTTTTCTGAAATCGGGCAATCGGCCCGAATGGATGATTCTCGACGTCATCCCGGTAATTCCACCCGAGCTGCGCCCATTGGTTCCTCTTGACGGCGGACGTTTCGCGACATCAGACCTGAACGATCTGTATCGTCGTGTTATCAACCGTAACAATCGTCTGAAGAAGCTGATGGAGCTGCGCGCTCCGGAAGTGATCGTGCGCAACGAAAAGCGCATGCTTCAGGAAGCGGTTGATGCGTTGTTTGACAACGGTCGCCGCGGGCGTGTGTTGCGCGGCGTCAATAACCGACCGCTCAAGTCGCTCAGTGGAACGCTAAAAGGCAAGCAGGGACGTTTTCGTCAGAACCTGCTTGGTAAGCGCGTCGACTATTCAGGCCGTTCAGTGATCGTCGTCGGTCCCGAACTGAAACTGCATCAGTGTGGTCTGCCGAAAAAGATGGCGCTCGAACTATTTAAGCCCTTCATCTACAACCAACTCGAGAAGCAGGGACACGCAGCCACTATCAAGCAGGCGCGTGAGATGGTTGAGCGACAGGAGCCGGTGGTTTGGGACATTCTCGAGGAAGTAATTCGCGAGCATCCGGTGCTCTTGAATCGCGCGCCGACGCTGCACCGCCTGGGTATACAGGCGTTTGAGCCGGTGCTGGTCGAAGGCAAGGCGATCAAGATCCACCCGCTCGTTTGTACGGCATTCAACGCCGACTTCGACGGCGACCAGATGGCCGTTCACATTCCGCTGTCGCCTGAGGCGCAAATCGAAGCGGCGGTGTTGATGCTGTCGAGCAACAACATTCTGAGTCCGGCTAGCGGCCAGCCCATCGCTGTGCCTTCGCAGGACATCGTGCTTGGGATTTACTACCTGACACGCGACAAGGCCGGCGCGAAAGGCGAGGGCCGCGTATTTGCCTCGCTCGAAGAAGTGCTGCTGGCGCTCGACGCGAAAGAAGTAACGACGCAAACGCCAATCAAACTTCGCATTCAAGGCGACCTGATCGATTTGACTCAGGAGCACGATCCGCAGGACATCCTCCGTGCCGCTGTGCAGGAAGATGTACGCCGCGTGATCGACACCACGGTTGGTCGAGTCATTTTCAACGACTCGATTCCGCCCGGGCTGCCGTTCTTCAATGGCACGCTCAAGAAAAAGGGATTGCAGTCCCTCGTTAACTATTCGCACATTCGTCTCGGCCATGAGATGACCGTGAAGATGCTTGACGACCTCAAAAACCTCGGATTCCTCTACGCCACCAAGGCCGGTATCTCGATCGGTATTGACGACCTCGTAACGCCGGATGCAAAGAAACCTCTGGTTGATAAGGCCGAGAAAGACGTCATCGCAGTCGAGCAACAGTATCTCGACGGCGTAATCACGAGCGGTGAGCGTTACAACAAGGTCATCGCCGTCTGGTCTGAAGTGACCGACAAAGTCGCCAAAGAGATGTTCAAGGCGATGGACGAACGCGAGAAATCTTCAGGCGAGCTCAATCCAATTCTCGTCATGAGCGATTCCGGCGCGCGAGGCAGCGCTCAACAAATTCGTCAGTTGGCGGGCATGCGCGGACTGATGGCCAAGCCTTCGGGGGAAATCATCGAGACGCCTATCAAGGCGAACTTTCGTGAAGGTCTGGATGTGCTGCAGTACTTCATCTCTACGCACGGCGCGCGCAAGGGTCTAGCCGATACGGCGTTGAAGACCGCTGACTCAGGTTACCTGACGCGTCGTCTCGTCGACGTGGCGCAGGACGTGATCATCAGCGAACCGGATTGCGGCACGCTGCGCGGCATTTCGGCAAGCGCGATTGTTGAGGGCGGCGAAGAGATTGAGTCGTTGCGTGACCGCATCGTCGGCCGCATCGCTCTTGAAGACGTCATTGATCCGGTTGAAGGTCGCGTCATTGTCGACGCCAACGCCGAGATTGACGAGGACCTTTCATCGGAGATTCAGCGTTCCGGCGTTCAGCGGGTGCGTATTCGTTCGGTGTTGACCTGCGAGTCGCGACGCGGCTGCTGCATCAAGTGCTATGGCCGCAACCTGGCAACCGGAAGGCCGGTGGAAATTGGCGAGGCGGTGGGCGTGATTGCCGCGCAGTCGATCGGCGAACCCGGCACGCAGCTCACGATGCGCACATTCCATATCGGTGGTACGGCGCGTTTGGAAGAGTCTTCGAAACACGAAGCTCGTCAGGACGGAACGATCAAGTATCTCGACCTGCAAACGGTCAAGAGTCGCAAGGGCGAGCGCATCGCCATGAACCGTAACGGCTCCCTGACGATCATTGACGACCGCGGTCGCGAGGCGGCGCGTTATCAGATCGTCTATGGGGCACACATTCTTGTCGAAGACGGTGCGCGCGTTACCCAGGATCAACTACTGGCTACGTGGGATCCGTTCACTTTCGCAATCCTGACGGAAGTGGCCGGTCACGTTAAGTATCAGGACTTGAAAGAAGGCGTGACGTTTGACGAGGAGGTCGACGAAGTTACCGGTCAGTCGCGCATGGTCGTTAAGGACTCGCCCGACGAGAAGAAACAGCCGCGTTTGGAAGTACGCAGCGCCGGCAACAAGGTGCTGAAGACATATCAGATGCCGGTGCGGGCGAATCTGATGGTGGTGGACGGTGAAGACGTGGAGCCCGGCGACATCATTGCCAAGATTCCGCGTGAAACTACCAAGACCAAGGACATCACCGGCGGTTTGCCGCGCGTCGTCGAGTTGTTTGAAGCACGGCGGCCAGCGGAAACGGCGGTCATGTCTGAGATCGACGGCACTGTTGCGCTGGGACCGATTGCCAAGGGCAAGCGCAAGTTAATCATTACCGGCGACGACGGTGAGGAGCGCGAGTATGACATTCCGCGCGGTACGCACATCAACGTGCAGGAAGGCGATCGCGTTCGCGCCGGCGAAGCGTTGATGGATGGCCCACTCAACCCGCACGACATTCTGCGTGTTTTGGGTATGCAACGCCTGCAGGAGTATCTCGTCAACGAGATTCAGGAAGTC